>JBBQAI010000205.1:0-3873 GCA_038316205.1 Burkholderiales bacterium | reverse complement strand
GGCCGCGTCACAGCCATCGACACGCACTGGATCTGGCAGGACGGGCAACGCCTGACGCAAGACCCGCTGCAGATCATCGGCGGCCACGTGCAGGTGCCCCAGCAGCCGGGCCTGGGCGTGACGCTGGACATGGTGGAGGTCGAGAAAGCCCACCAGCTTTATCTGCAGCACGGCCTGGGCTCACGCGACGACGCGGTGGCCATGCAGTTCCTGATCCCCGGCTGGACCTTCAACCCCAAGCGCCCCGCGCTGCAACGCTGATCGGCCCCGGTTGATCGCCCCCCGTCTCACCCCTGTTTCCAACTTCAACGGAGCACCGCGTGCGCCCCAACAAACTGCGTGAAATCTGGCAAAGCGGCGGTGCCGCCGTCAACGGCTGGCTGACCATACCGAACAGCTTCAGCGCCGAGACCATGGCCCACCAGGGCTGGGACACGCTGACCATCGACCTGCAGCACGGCGTCATCGACTACGCGCAGATGGTGACCATGCTGCAGGCCATCAGCACCACGCCCACCGTGCCCGTGGTGCGCGTGCCCTGGCTGGAGCCCGGCATCCTGATGAAGGCGTTGGACGCGGGTGCCTACGCCGTCATCTGCCCGATGGTGAACACCAAGGAAGACGCGCAGAAGTTGGTCGCCTACACACACTACGCGCCGCGCGGCACGCGCAGCTTCGGTCCCATCCGCGCAATGCTGTACAGCGGCGCCGACTACCCGAAGCACGCCAACGACACCATCGTCACCTTCGCGATGATCGAGACGGCGCAGGCGCTGCACAACCTGGACGAGATCCTGTCAGTCGAAGGGCTGGACGCGATCTACATCGGTCCGTCGGACCTGTCTTTGGCCTTGGGCTGCACGCCCACCTTTGACGACCTGGACCCGAAAGCCGCCGATGCGGTGGACCACATCCTGGCCCGCTCCAAGGCGCACGGCGTGGTGGCGGGCATCCACAACGGCACGCCCGAAGTGGCACTCAAGCGCATCGCCAAAGGCTTCCAGTTCGTCACCGTCAGTTCCGACGCGCGGCTGATGGCCGCAGGCGCCCAACAAGTGATGGCCAAGATGCGCGCGGGCCAGGTTTGAAAACCGGCTGACGCCCGAATGACGCCCGAATGACGCCCGACCGAAGGCCCCTGCTCCGCGCGAAGTTCGACGCAGCGATGGCCTGGGTTTGGACGATGCTGATATCCGCCGTGCCGAGCGACGCGCCTCAGGACATCGCCTCAGGCCGCACCGTGGCCGACCCGACCACCTGCGCCGAGGCGCTGGCCATCATCGAACGCTACAAATTGGACGCGCCACCGGCCGTGCGCGCGCTGCTGGCCAGCGCCGAAGGCGTAGCGCAGAAGCACGGCGACCCGCGCCTGGCGCGCAACAAAGTGCGCATGATCACCGCGTCGCAGAGGACCCTGGAAGCCACCGCGCGCGTGGCAAGTGCAGTGGGCATCACGCCCCACAACCTGGGCGACAGCCTGGAAGGCGAAGCACGCGACCTGGACAAGACGTTGGCCGGCATCGCGCGGCAAGTGGCGCTGGTCGGCTTGCACGCGCTGGCTGGTGACGCCGACGGCGTTGACGGCCTGGAGGAAATTGCCGGCGCCAACACTGCACCCGACACGCTGCCGCGCAGCCGGGCGCTGGGCATCTCGCCGCGCCTCCGTCTGGACATCAACGACAGCCACGGCTACTTCGGCGCCTTGGGTGACGCCGTCGTCACCGGCCCGACGCTGACCAACGTCAACCATTTCCGCGCCATCGTCATCGACGGGCCGCGCGCAGCATGACCACGCCGGCCACCGCGCCAACAACCCAGCGTCCGCCGCTGACCATCCGCATGCGCGACAGCGACAACGTCGCCATCGTGTGCAACGACGGCGGGCTGGACGCGGGCGCCACCTTCGCCTCGGGCCTGGTGCTGCTGGACCGCGTGCCGCAGGGGCACAAGGTGGCGCTGGTGGACATCGCTGCCGGTGCGCCGGTGCTGCGCTACGGCGTCCCCATCGGCTTGGCGCTGAAGGACATCGCAGCCGGCCGCTGGGTGCACGAACGCCTGCTGCAGATCCCCGCCGCGCGCGGCCTTGAAACCTTGCCGATGGCGACGCAACCCGCACCAGCGCAAGAGCCGCTGACCGGCTACACCTTTGACGGCTACCGCAACGCCGACGGTTCGGTGGGCACGCGCAACCTGCTGGCCATCACGCAGACCGTGCAATGCGTGGCCGGTGTCACCGAGGCGGCCGTGCAGCGTATCCGCAGCGAACTGCTGCCGCGCTACCCGCAGGTGGACGGCGTCGTCGCGCTGGACCACGGCTACGGCTGCGGCGTGGCCATTGACGCGCCCGACGCTGTGGTGCCGATACGCACGCTGCGCCACATCAGCCTGAACCCCAATTTCGGCGGCGAGGTGATGGTGGTCAGCTTGGGTTGCGAGAAGCTGCAGCCTGAGCGTTTGCTGCCACCCGGCTCTTTCGCCATCGCCGATGAACGCCAGCCCGCCGGCGCGCCGCTGGACGTGGTTTGTTTGCAGGACGACGCGCATGTCGGGTTCATGGCCATGGTGGACAGCATCGTGCGCCAGGCCGATGTGCACTTGCAGCGCCTGAACGCGCGGCGCCGGGAAACCGTGCCGGCCAGCGAACTGGTGGTGGGCGTGCAGTGCGGCGGCAGCGACGCGTTCAGCGGCGTCACCGCCAACCCGGCAGTCGGCTTTTGCACCGACCTGCTGGTGCGCGCCGGCGCCCGGGTGATGTTCAGCGAAACCACTGAGGTGCGCGACGGCATCGCACAACTAACAGCCCGCGCGGCCACGCCCGAAGTCGCCCAAGCGCTGATCCGCGAGATGGCCTGGTACGACGCCTATCTGCAGCGCGGCAGCGTGGACCGCAGCGCCAACACCACGCCGGGCAACAAGGCCGGCGGCCTGAGCAACATCGTCGAAAAGGCCATGGGTTCCATCGTCAAGAGCGGCAGCGCGCCCATCGCCCACGTGTTGGCGCCGGGCGAGAAACTGCGCACCGACCAGCGCGGCCTGACCTACGCCGCCACGCCGGCCAGCGACTTCATATGCGGCACGCTGCAACTGGCCGCCGGCATGAATTTGCATGTTTTCACCACCGGCCGTGGCACGCCTTACGGCTTGGCCGCGGTGCCCGTCATCAAGGTCGCCACGCGCAGCGATTTGGCGCGGCGCTGGCACGACCTGATGGACGTCAATGCCGGCACCATCACCGACGGCACCGCCAGCATCGAGGACGTGGGCTGGGAGTTGTTCCACCTGATGCTCGAGGTGGCCAGCGGCCGCCAGAAAACCTGGGCCGAGCGCTGGAAACTGCACAACGCGCTGGTGCTGTTCAACCCGGCGCCGGTGACCTGAGACGGGTGTTCGCGGCGCGGCGGCTGTCACGATGAGGCTTCCAAGTTCAGCGCTTCAGACCCTTTGGCCCTTTTGGCTTACCCGTCTGGTGCGGCATGAACATTTGCCGATCTTCAAGGCGGCGCTGCACTGGACGGCGCACTTCGAGAAGCCGCTGACGGTCCCTATCCGCTGGCACCAATGCAGTCTGGCGCCCGAGTTGCGCCCAGGCTGACGAGCGAGCGCCTCGTCTTCTGCCAAAGCCCAGTTTCTTGCCGATTGCGTGAGTACAAGGCCGCGCCAGTAAACGGACTTTCGATTTGCTGGCTGCGCCAGCCAAGTTCGGCTTGCGGCGATGGTCGGGTGGGCCCGAAATCGGCCACGAAGCGACATTCGCACCCGGTCAGACCGGTCGTTCGCCCACCCCCAGCTTCGCCCCGCGAGCCACCCACCGCGCCACAGGCACCCGGCGCATCAATCCGCCGCCACTCTCACCGCACTGGGCCACGAAGGTGA
>JBBQAI010000153.1:0-8971 GCA_038316205.1 Burkholderiales bacterium | reverse complement strand
GGGTCCCTTCAACACGCCCAGCGTGAAGGGCGTGTAGCTGCCGGCGATGAGCACGTAGATGGCGGCGTGGTCCATGCGGTTGAACCAGCGCTTGGCGCCGCCGTGGGGCAGTGCGTGGTACAGCGCCGAGGTGCCGTAGAGCAGCAACAAGCTGGCGCCGAAAACGGCGGCACCGGCGATGTCGGCTGCGCTGCCCAGGCGGGCGGCCTGCCAGACCAGCAGCGGCAAGGCGGCCACCGCCAGCAACGCACCCAGGCCGTGGCTGATGGTGTTGGCGATCTCCTCGCCCCCGGTTTGCGGACGGTGGCCGGCCAAGGCGTTCATGTCTTCAGTCCCCCTCGACCCATTCGATCTGCGCCCCCAGCGCGCGGATGTTCTCGGCAAAGCGTGGATGCGCGCGGCGCACCGGCGTGGCGTTCTTGATCACGCTGCGTCCGGGAATGCTGGCTGCCAGCATCAGCAGCGCAATCGCCACGCGGATGATGTAGGGGCTTTCCACCTCGGCCGGTGCCAGCGTCTTGCCCCCGAAAGTGATGATGCGGTGGGGGTCGCTCTGGAAGGCCTGGGCGCCGAATTTCGACAGCTCGCTGGTCCAGCCCATGGCGCCTTCGTAGACCTTGTTCCAGAACATCGCGCTGCCTTCGGCGCGCACGCCCAGCGCCACGAAAATGGGCAACAGGTCCACCGGCAGATAGGGCCAGGGCGCGGCCTCGATCTTCTGCAGGATGTTCTGCGTGAAAGGCTGCTTCACGCGCAGCGGGCCATCGACCACGGTGTGGCTCCAGCCGTTCTCGTGGACCACTTGCACGCCGAACTTGGCGAAGGTGCGGTCGATCAGCGGGAACTGCTCGGGCGCGCTGTTCTTCACCGTGATGCAACCGCCGGTGATGGCGCCCAGGGCCATGAAAGTGACCGCCTCGTGGAAGTCTTCGGCGAACTTGAATTCGCAACCTTCAGGACGGCCCAGCTTGGCCACGCCGTGCACGGTGAGCCGGCTGGTGCCGATGCCTTCGATCTGCGCGCCGAGCAGCGCCATGAAGGTGCAGAACTCCTGCACGTGCGGCTCGCTGGCTGCGTTCATCAGCGTGCTGGTGCCTTGCGCCAAAGCGGCACACAGCACGAAATTTTCGGTGGTGGTGACGCTGGCGTAGTCCAGCCAGTGGTGGTTGGCCTTGAGCCCGCCATCGGCTCTGATCAGCAGCGCCTCACGGCTGCGTTCGACGTGGCAGCCGAAGCGCTCCATCACCTCGACGTGCGGGTCGATCTCACGCACCCCCAGCGTACAGCCCTGCACGTCGTTTTCAATGCGCGCCACGCCGAAGCGTGCCAGCAGCGGTGGCACCAGCATCACGCTGGAACGCATCTCTTCCGGCAGGTGGTGGGTCTGCGGGTCGAAGTGGGTGTCGCGGTGGTGCACGTCAAGCACGCCGGTGGTGTAGTCCACCTGCAGGCTGCTGCCCAGCGTGCGGAAAATCTCCAGGATCTTGCGCACGTCGGTGATTTCCGGAATGCCCAGCAGCCGGATGGGCTCGCGGCTGAGCAGCGTGGCACACAAGATGGGCAGCACCGCGTTCTTGTTCGCCGAGGGGGTGATGCGGCCGACCAGCGGGGTGCCGCCGTGGACGATGAGGTTCGCCATGTGATGTCATGTTTGAAAGACAGGCGGTGATTGTCGCCGCCCTATCCTCCCGGCCCATGTTTGCAACCCTGGCGCCGCCCCGACTTCATGCACGTCATCGGTGGCTATCAACGCCCGTGGTGTTGTTCGGTGTGCTGGCGCTGCACGCCGGGTTGCTGCTGGTGGCGACACGCCTGGGCGTATGGCCGGACCGCGTCAGCGCGCGCGGGCCGCTGCCGGTGGCTGCCTCGCCGCTGATGCTGTGGCTGTTGGACCGCACGGCACCGCAGCCAGCCGCCGACCCTGCCGCCCAGCCCGCTGCGGCCCGTCGCAACCGCCGCGACGCTGTCAACCCCAGCCCGGCATCGTTGCCACCTGCAGCAACCCGAGATCCGCAGGCCATCACCCTGCCCGCGCCGTCGAGCGAAAACCCGCCGCAAACGCCGTCCGAAGCCCCGCAGCGTGCGGAGCCCAGCCCCCCGCAATCCGCCGCACCCGCTGCCTTGAACCTCAGCCTGCCGCGCGCCGCTTCCGCCCCGTGGCGCACACCCAATCCGGTGCTGGACGACGCGCGCGCCAACACGCGGGCCCCGGTCAACATGACCACGTTGATAGCCCGCGCGCTGGGCGGCGACCCCTACGGCCCCATCAGCGAAGAACACCTCGCCGACGGCAGCGTGCGCTTGAGGCGCGGCAGCCAGTGCGTCGTTGCGCGGCCCAACCAGGCGCAGAACATCGACCCCTACAACGGCAGCGTCCTGCCCAAACCCAGACTACTGGACAAGTGCTGAGGCCGCACCGTCAACCGGCGGCCGCTTGCCGTGCCCGCTCGCGCTCTCGGTCCCGTTCTCGATCTTCTTCCTGCAGCCGCAACACCCGCCGCTGCACTTTGCCGGTGGTGGTCATCGGCAAGCTGTCGATGAACTCGATTTCCTTGGGGTATTCGTAGGGCGCCAACTGGCCGCGCACATGCAACTGCAGCGCGGCGACCAGCGCACCGTCGCCGACATGGCCGGGGGCCAGCACCACGTAGGCCTTGACCAGCGCGCCGCGCTCGGGGTCGGGCTTGGGCACCACCGCCGCGTTGGCCACGGCCGGGTGCTTGACCAGGCAGTTCTCGATCTCGCTGGGCCCGATGCGGTAGCCGGCTGCCTTGAAGACGTCGTCGCTGCGGCCCTGGTACCACAGGTAGCCGTCGGCATCCATCACCGCCGTGTCGCCGGTGCGGCACCAGCTGCGCGCAGGGTCGCCGGTGAACTTGGCGGCGGTGGCGTCGTCACGCCCCCAATAGCCCAGAAAGAAGACGGGGTCGCGGTGGCCGTGCACGTCCAGCCTGTGCAGTGCCACGTCGCCGGGCTTGCCGCGCGGGCACTCCTGGCCGTTGTCGTCGATGACCGCCACGCGGTGGCCTGGGTAGGCGCGGCCCATGCTGCCGGGGCGCGCTGGCCAGGCCGGGTGGCGCTGGCCTTTTGTGTCGATGAAGCTGCCGCAGTTGCCGACGATGTAGTTGATCTCGGTCTGCCCGAACATCTCGTTGACGGTCACGCCCAGCGCCTGCTGGCACCAGTGGAAAACAGCGTCACCCACCGCCTCGCCGGCGCTCATCACCGCGCGCAGTTTCAAGCGGTAGCGATGCAGCGGCGCGGGCACCGCTTTCATCATCGCCTTCATCGCGGTGGGGAACAAAAAGCTGTGCGTCACCGCGTGGCGCTGCATCAAGTCGAAAGCGCGTTCGGGGCTGAAGCGGCCCTGGAACGCGACGATGCGGCGGCCGAAATACAGCGTCGGCAGCAGCGCGTCCATCAGGCCGCCAGTCCAGGCCCAGTCGGCGGGGCTCCAGAAGACTTCGTCGCTGGTTTCAGGCGCGCCGTGGCCGAACCAGTTCTGGCTGCAGACGAAGCCGCTCAGGTTGCCGATCAGCCCCCGGTGCGGGACCAGCGCGCCTTTGGGCGGGCCGGTGGTGCCGCTGGTGTAGATCAGCACCGCCGCGTCGTCGGCGCGGGTGTCCACCGGCTCGAAGCGTTTGCCGCTGCCGGCCAAGGCGTCCGGCCAGCCCAGAACGCCCTCACCCGCCGCTCCGCCGACCGCATCACCCACCGCCAGCACGCCGCGCAAGGCCTGGCAGTCGGCGCGCACAGCCAGGATGTTGGCGATCGAGCTTTCGTCGGCCAGCGCCCACACGGCGCGGCTGTCTTGCAGGCGGTAGACCAAAGCCTCGGGCCCGAACAGCGTCGACAGCGGCATCGCCACCGCGCCCAGTTGGTAGAGCGCCATGTGGGCCACGGCCGTCTCAGGGCGTTGCGGCATGACCAGCGCCACTACGTCGCCGCGCTGCACGCCCTGACGGCGCAGGCCGTGGCTCAGGCGGTCGGCCTGCGATTGCAGCTGGGCGTAAGTCAGCCAGCCTTTGCGGCCGTCTTCGCGTTCCCAGGCAATGGCCACGCGACGCGCGGTGCGCGGGTCGCGCGCCCAGCGCGTGCAGCACGCCTGGGCGATGTTGAAGCTCGCCGGCACCTGCCAGCGAAAGCCGGCGTGCAGGGCGGCGTGAGCGTCGGGCGGGTGACTCGGCAACGGGTCGCGTGGCGCATGCATCTTCATGCAAAGAGCTTACGCGCGCCCTGCCCCACCGCCCCACCCGGCCTAACCCGACAGTTCCCGGCCGAACCCTGCGTGCCGGTGCTTCAAGTTCAGATGTGATCGGCCGAAATCCAGGGACCGGTCCAGCCTGTGGGCCCTCTTTCCAGAGCAGCCCCATGCAATTTGCCGAACTCTCGACCGTCAAGCACCGCGTCCGTCTCGGCGCGCCTTTGCCGTTCAATGTGCGAGACGCCGACAGCACGTTGCTGCTGGCACGCGGGCAGCAGGTCGAGTCCTTTGACCAGCTCGCGGCGCTGTTCAAGCGCGGCGCGCTGGTGGACCTGGCCGAGCTGCAGTCCCCGCGTGACGAAGTCTTGAAAGCGCCCCGCGCGGCCTTGCCGGGACTGTGGTCGCGCAGCCTGACCCGCGTGTCGCAGACCCTGCTGTCGCCCCAGGGCGAAACCTTCCAGGCGGTGCTGGACGAAGCCGCTGTCCCGGTGCAGGCTCTGATCGAGCGCGACCCCGACCTGGCCATCTTCCAAGTCCTGCGCCAGGGCAACAACGCCGACGTGGCCTACGGCGCGCAGCGCTCGCTGCAGGCAGCCATCACCGGCTTGCTGGTGGCGCAGCGCCTGGGCTGGGACACGGCGCAGTGCGAACGCCTGTTCAAGGTGACCTTGACGATGAATCTGTCCATGCTGGAACTGCAGGGCCAGTTGTCGCAGCAGACCGTGCCCGTCACCCCCGAACAACGCAGCGAATTGAGCAGCCACCCGATGCGCAGCGTGCGCATGCTGGAAAAGGCCGGTGTGTCTGACGAAGCCTGGCTGAAGGCGGTGTTGCAGCACCATGAACAGGAAGACGGCGGCGGCTACCCCAGCGGCACCACCGAAGTCGGCGAGCTGGCTACTTTGGCCCGACGCGCCGACATCTACACCAGCAAGCTCAGCAGCCGTTCCTCACGCGATTCGATGGCCGCCGACATCGCTGGCCGCCAAATGTTCATGCAGGACCCCGGGCACCCGATGACGGCTGCCCTGGTCAAGGAATTCGGCATCTACCCGCCAGGCTGCTACGTGCGTCTGGACTCCGGCGAGACCGGCATCGTCGTGCAACGTGGCAGGTCCATCACGGCACCCGTGGTGGCCTGTCTGACGACACCCAGTGGCCTGCCGCTGGTCCAGCCCACACGCCGAGATACTGCCGAGAAGGGCTACGCCATCGTCGGCGTGGTGGGTGAAGGCAACGCCCCGTCCAAACTGCCGATGGACCGACTGGCAGCGCTGGTCACGGCCTGAAGGCAGGGGTCAGGCCTGAGTCAAACGGGCGGCAGCAGAGACCCTTCAAGGTGCCAGCAAACGCCCCGCTTCGATCACCAGCTGGCGGTCGCAGCGCGCCGCGATGGCGCGGTCGTGGGTCACCAGCACCAGCGTCGTGCCGGCTTCGCGGTTCAACTCGAACATCAGCGCCATCACGGTTTCGCCGGTGGCGAAGTCCAGGCTGCCGGTGGGTTCGTCGGCCAGCAGCAAGGCCGGCCGCACGACGAAGGCACGGGCCAGCGCCACACGCTGCTGTTCGCCGCCCGACAGCACCTTGGGGTAGTGCCCCAGCCGCTCGCCCAGGCCCACGCGCTGCAGCATGGCGGTGGCCGTCGCCCGCGCGTCGTTGCGGCCCATCAGTTCCAGCGGCAGCATCACGTTTTCCAGGGCCGTCAGATTGCCCAGCAACTGGAAGCTCTGGAAGACGAAGCCCATCTGCTGCGCGCGCAGCCCGGCCCGTGCATCCTCATCCAGCTTGAACAGGTCTTGACCCGCAACCATCACCGTGCCGCTGCTCGGCACATCCAGCCCAGCCAGGATGGACAACAAAGTGCTCTTGCCCGACCCCGATGCCCCGACGATGGCCACCGATGCCCGGGCCTGCAGCTGGAAGGAAATCTCGTGCAGTATGGTCAGTGTGCCGGTGGAATCGACCACCTGCTTGCTGACCCGCTGGACATCCATGAGAGGTTCTGACATCGAGACTGTTTCTGTGTTGAATGCAGCGCGGCGCGCCTGTGCGCTGCACTGTAGCGCGCTGCTTCTGTCGACCGTCGCGCTGCTGGCGATGCCCGCAACCGCCCAGGGTTCAGCGCCCGGGCCGACGCTGCTGGTCGTCGGCGACAGCCTGTCGGCCGAATATGGCCTGGCGCGCGGCACCGGCTGGGTGGCCCTGCTCACGGCGCGGCTGCAGCAGGAAAAGCGCGCCGTGAAGGTGGTCAACGCCAGCATCAGCGGCGACACCACCTCGGGCGGGCGTTCGCGCTTGCCGGCGTTGCTGGCGCTGCACAAGCCGCAGACGGTGGTCATCGAGCTGGGCGGCAACGACGCGTTGCGTGGCCTGTCGCTGCCCACCACGCAGGCCAACCTGGACGCGATGGCCACGGCCGCCAAGGCGGCCGGTGCCAAGGTCGTGATCGTCGGCATGGCCGTGCCGCCCAATTACGGCCGGCAGTACAGCGACGATTTCATCCGCCTGTTCGGCAGCGTGGCCCGGGCCCAGCGCGTGGCCCTGGTGCCCTTTCTGCTGGCCGGCGTGGCCGACGCGCCCAACGCCGAAGCGCTGTTCCAGCCCGATCGCATACACCCCAAGGCCGAGGCCCACCCGCGCATGCTGGACAACGTCTGGCCGGTGCTGAAGCCGCTGCTGCCGCGCTAAAGGAGCGGGCCGCGCGGGCCGCGGCGGCCCTACTTCTGGCTCTCGTTTTCTCGGATGCCGCGCGCGCCGTCGCCGCCTGCGGGCTTGCGTTCACGCTCGCGACCACGGTCGGGCTCACGCGGCCTTTCAACCGTGGGCTTGGGCACGGCAGCCGGGGCTGGGTTCGGTGCCGGCGGTGCTGCCTGAGGTGCCGGCTGCGGTGTCGGCGGCACCGCAGGCTGGGCCCGGGCAACCGGCGGCCCGACAGGCCCAGACGGCTGCTGCACTTGCGGCGGCGGTGTGCGTACCGGTGCAGGCGTGGGCACCGCTGCGGGTGCCTGAACGGGCGCAGGCGTGGGGGCAGCAACGGGCGCCGGGCTGCGGGCATTGCGGGCGTCGGGGCCCATTCGAGGGTCGTTGTTGTCGCGGCCCTCTCGGCCCTGGCGCTCGTCGCGACCATCTCGACCATCTCGACCATCTCGACCGTCACGGCCCACCGGCTGGCGCGGTTGTTCGACCACGCGCGGCGGTACCGGCCCGGTCTGCGTCAAGCCCGGGTTGCCACGCATCACGGGCCCTTCACGACCATCGCGCCCGTCATGACCGTCTCGCCCGTCACGGCTATCGCGCCCGTCACGGCCATCACGTCCGTCCCGCGACGGGCCCTGCGGGCGCTCGGCCCAGCGCTCATGGCCGATGTTGACGCGCTCGCGGTAGGCCGGCGTCACCGCGTGGTGAGGCACATAAACCTCACGCGGTGCCAGCGGCAACCAGCCGATGGACGGTGCCGTGATGCGCACGCCGATGCGCACGCCATTGCCGGGCCGGCCGCCGGCCCAGGCCACCAGGGCCGGTGCGTAGACTGGGCGCGCCACGTAGGCGCCCGGCACCCAGCACCAGGCGTTGCGCCAGTAGGCCCAGCGGCCGTAGTGGAAGGGCGCAAAGCCCCACCGCGCGTTGTCAACCCAGGTCCAGCCCCAGGGCTGCACCCAAGTCCAGCGGCCGTCGCTGTACGGCGCCCAGCCGGCACCCACCGTCAAGGGCAGCCAGACGGCACCGTATTCGGGGTGCTGTTCCCAGCGGCCGTTGCGGTCCAGTTCTTCGGCGCCGGTCATCTCGGGCGACACATAACGCGCCGACACACTGCGCTCGTCGCGCTGGTCGTCGCGTTGCACGGCTTCAGCGTAGCGGTCGTTCGCCGGCACGCCGATCTGGAAGCGCAGTGCGTGGCTGCGCCGCTCGCGGAAGAGTTCGACGCGCTGGCCGGTGGTGATGACGAAACCGGCCGGGTCCACGATGCGCAGGTCGCCGCGCCAACTGGTGGCCTGCGTGGTGTCGTCGATGCGGTCAAGGCGGAAGTGGCCGGCGCCCAGCGGTGCCAAGCGCACCTCGGTGGTCACCAGTTCGATCTCGTCAGCGAGCTCGCGTGAACGCACGCGCAGCGCCACGCTGCCGCTGTGCAACTTGAAGGCCAGCCGCTCGTCATCCAGGCGCAGCACCTCCAGTTCGCTGCTGGAGCCCAGGCGCAGTACCGTGGAGCCGACGCGCAATTCGGCGCTGCCGTCGGCCGCCGTGCTGACACGGTCGCCACCGGTCAACGGCTGGTTGCGATCAGCCTCAGCCCAGCGGCCCGTCTCGTTGTCCCACCAGGACACCGCGCCGCGCGCGTCGGCCAGCCGGCCCACGCGGCCCGGCGGGTCGGTCTGCGCAAAGCCGGCCACAGCCCACAGGCCCAGGCACAGTGCGATCAGGAACTGGGGCAGATGGACCCCGGTAAAGCGGCTCTGGTTGCGTTCGCGGGCGGTGTTCATGCCTACCTAACGCCCAGTGGCCGGGGCCAGCCGACCCGGCCAGTTGTAAAGGCTTGTGACCCCGCGTGACGCACGCCTTGAGCAATCAATCGTCGTCAGCGTTCGGGTCGATGTCGGGAAACAGCACGCTCGTGTAGCCGAACTTGCTGAAGTCGGTCATCCGCGTGGGATAGAGCCGGCCGATCAGATGGTCGCATTCGTGCTGCACCACCCGGGCGTGGAAGCCGTCGGCGTCGCGTTCGATGGCCTGTCCCTGAGCGTCAAAGCCGGTGTATCGGATACGCGCCAG
>JBBQAI010000150.1:0-9180 GCA_038316205.1 Burkholderiales bacterium | reverse complement strand
AGCAGTTCGCGCGGGTTGAACGGCTTGGGCAGGTAATCGTCGGCACCGACCTCGAGGCCGACGATGCGGTCGACGTCTTCCACCTTGGCGGTCAGCATGATGATGGGCGTGATGTCGTTGGCGGCACGCAAGCGGCGGCAGATCGACAGGCCGTCTTCGCCCGGCAGCATCAGGTCCAGCACGATCAGGTCGACCGTCTCGCGGGTCAGCACGCGGTTCAACGCCTTGGCATCTTCGGCCAGCAGCACGTCGAAGCCTTCTTGCGACAGGTAGCGTCGCAGCAGGTCGCGGATGCGGGCGTCGTCGTCCACCACCAGGATGCGGTCGGCGCGGGCGTTGGCAGTTGCGTTCATGCGCGGCTCCAAATATGTAACAGGCGCATTGTGGGGTCCTGTCGCCCTTGATTTCCGGCTGCCAACGCCATCTGTTACAAGTCTTTCGGCCGACGAGGACAGGCTCCTTTGGAGCACCATCAGGCCACTTCGAGGAAAGCCATGTCCCTGCCAAAAAACCCCTTTTTTCCGACCTTGCTGCGCGTCGCCGCTGGCACATTCGCAGTCGCCCTCCCGCTGGGCGCTGCAGCGCAAAACGTGCCTGCGCCGCAGAACGTCATCGTGCTGAACGCCAGCGCCACGGTTGACGTCAACAAGGACTGGCTGACGGTGGTGTTTTCAACCACCCGCGAAGGTGCCGATGCCGGCGCGGTGCAGGCACAGCTGAAGCAGGCGCTGGACACCGCCTTGACCGAGGCCCGCAAGATCAGCAAGCCCGGCCAGGTGGAACTGCAGACCGGCGCCTTTTCGCTCTTCCCGCGTTACGCGCCGCCCACGCCCAAGCAGGCCGCTGCCGGCACGCCGCCGGGCATCTCGGGCTGGCAGGGCACGACCGAATTGGTGGTGGAAGGGCGCGACATGCAGGCCATTGCGCAACTGACATCGCGCATTCAGAGCTTGAGCATCGCGCGGGTGGCCAGTTCGCTTTCGCGTGAGGCGCGGCAAAAGGTGGAAGGCGATGTCACTGTGCAGGCGATCACCCGTTTCCGCGAGCGCGCCGACGCGGTGACGCGCCAGTTCGGCTACACCGGCTACAGCGTGCGCGAAGTTTCGGTGTCGTCGGACTCACCGCAGGGCGCGCCCATGGTCTACGCCCGCCAGATGGCCCTGCGCAGCGGCGCTGAAGACGCTGCGCTGCCGGTGGAAGCCGGCAAGGCCACGGTGACCATCAGCGTCAGCGGCAGCGTGCAGATGAAATAGCCCAGCCTGTGCTGGGCGGTCTCGGTTGATACGATGCCGATCCGCACTTCCGCCCCCGCACTTCCGCCCCGCACTTGCACCCGCACTTGCACCCGCACTTGCACCCGCACCGCATCCACCCCCGCCGACCATGACCGAGCCCCGTTTGCACCACGTCCGCTGCCTGGACAGCCGCGGCCTGCACCGCATGGCCTATTGGGAATGGGGCGACATCACGAACCCGCGCGTGCTGGTCTGCGCGCACGGTCTGTCGCGCCAAGGCCGCGACTTCGACACCCTGGCGCGAGACCTGGCGTCCGACTACCGCGTCATCTGCCCCGACGTGGTCGGCCGGGGGCAGTCCGACTGGTTGCCCGACCCCAACGGCTACGGTATTCCCGGCTATGTGGCCGACATGGTGACGCTGATGGCGCGGCTGGGCGTGGAGCAGGTGGACTGGGTCGGCACGTCGATGGGCGGCCTGATCGGCATGAGCCTGGCGAGCCTGCCCGGTGCGGGCGCCAAGCCAGTCAATCCGGTGCGTCGCCTCGTGCTCAACGACATCGGCCCGACGCTGGACGCCGCCGGCCTGCAGCGCATCGGCAGCTACGTGGGGCAGATGCCGCACTGGCGCAACCTGGACGAAGCCGCCGACGCGATGTGGGCCTTGTCAAAAGGTTTCGGGCCGCACACGCGCGAAGATTGGCTGGGCCTGTCACGGCCGCAAACCCGGCCTGACGGTGACGGCTTGAAGCCGCACTACGACCCGGGCATCGCCGTGCCTTTCCGCAGCGTCACGCCCGAATTGGCGGCGATGGGCGAGGCCCTGCTGTGGCAGGCCTACGACCGCATCGCCTGCCCGACCTTGCTGCTTCGCGGCGCCGATTCCGACCTGCTGACCCCGGCCACCGCGCAGGCGATGACCGCGCGCGGCCCCAAGGCCACGCTGCGCGAATTCGCCGGTGTGGGCCACGCCCCGACGCTGATGGCGCCCGACCAGCGCACGGCGGTGCGCGCCTTCCTGCTCGGCGCGTGAAACCGACGACCGGGCAGGGCGCCGCAGCGCCTGAAGGCACCGCTGCCATCGTTCACCTGGCCAGCGTGGACGACGCGGGCGCCGACCCGGAACAACGCGCCCGCGCCTTCGCCGAACCGCTGCTCGCCGGCCAGTCGCTGGACACCGGCGAAGAGGCGCTGGGGCACGCAGACGGCGCCGCCGCCGTGCTGCGCGCGATAGGCGCCGGGCCGGCGCTGTGCGCGGCGGCCTACCTGGTCTACGCGGGTGACTACCTGCAGCGCCCTGAAGACATGGTCCGCAAGGCCTTCGGCGAGAGCTACGCCAGCCTGGTGACGCTGACCCGCAAGCTGGTGCAGATTCAGCGTGCGGCGCGCACGGCGCAGGTGGTGGAAGGCCAGCGCGCGCTGCAGACCGAACGCGTGCGCAAGATGCTGCTGGCCTTCAGCCGCGACCTGCGCGTGGTGCTGCTGCGCCTGGCCTCGCGCCTGCAGACCTTGCGTTGGTACGCGGCCAGCCGCTTGCCGTGCCCGGCCGAGTTGGCGACCGAAACGCTGCAGGTCTTCGCGCCGCTGGCCAACCGCCTGGGCATCTGGCAGATCAAGTGGGAATTGGAGGACCTGTCTTTCCGCTTCCTGCACCCGCAGGACTACCAGCGCGTGGCGGGCATGGTGGACGAAAAGCGTGGCGAGCGCGAGGCCAGCGTGGAGGCCGCGCGCAGCGAACTGGCCGCGCGGCTGGCCGAAGCCGGGCTGAAGGCCGACGTGCAAGGCCGGCCCAAACACCTGTACAGCATCTGGAAAAAGATGCAGGGCAAGGCGCTCACCTTCGACCGTGTGTTCGACACCCGCGCGCTGCGCGTGGTGGTGCAAGACGTGGCCGCCTGCTACGCAGCGCTGGCCCGCGTGCACGAGGTCTGGCAACCGGTGGACGGCGAGTTCGACGACTACATCGCACGGCCCAAACCCAACGGCTACCAGAGCCTGCACACCGTGGTGCGCGACACCGACGGGCGGGCAGTGGAAGTGCAGATCCGCACCCGCGCCATGCACGAACACGCCGAGCACGGCGTGGCCGCACACTGGATGTACAAGGAAGCGGGCACCAAGGGCTATGCCGGCGTGAGCGCGGTGGGCGACTTCGAAGAGCGTGTGGCCGAAGCCCGCAAGGCCGTGCTGCGCGAACTGCTGGCCTGGGAGCGCGACTTCTCGCGCCTGGGCGCGGATGAGGCGGGTGCAGCCGGCAGCACGGCCACCTTCGACGACCGCATCTACGTCTTCACGCCCCAGGCCACCATCATCGACCTGACGGCGGGCAGCACGCCCATCGACTTCGCCTACAGCCTGCCCACCGACCTGGGCCATCGCTGCCGGGGCGCGCGCGTGGACGGCGTGATGGTGCCGCTGAGCACGCCGCTGCAATCGGGACAGACGGTAGAAATCGTCAGCACGAAAGAAGGCGGGCCTTCGCTGGACTGGCTGAACCCTGAACTGCATTTCCTGGCCAGCCCGCGCGCCAAGGCCAAGGTGCGCGCCTGGTTCAACGCCGAGCAGCAGACGCAGACCATCGCCCGCGGTCGCGAAGCGGTGGAGAAGTTGCTGCAACGCGAAGGCAAGACTGCCCTGGCCCACGACACACTCGCCGATCAGTTGGGCTTCAAAAATGCCGACGCGCTGTTCGAAGTAGTCGGCAAGGACGAGTTCTCGCTACGCACCATCGAGAACCTGCTGCGCCCAGCCGAGCCGGCGCCGGCCGACGAGCCCATCGCCCTGCACCGCCCGCGCAGCGACAGCGGCAACAAGGGCGGCGTGTTGGTCGTCGGCATGGATTCACTGCTGACCACGCTGGCGCGTTGCTGCCGACCGGCGCCGCCCGATGCGATCAGCGGCTTCGTCACGCGCGGCAAGGGCGTGGCCGTGCACCGCCGGGACTGCAGCAATTTGCGCCAGATGGCGCAGAGCTCGCCCGGCCGCGTGATCGAGGTCGCCTGGGGCACGCCGGGCGGCGACAGGCCGGCCGTCTACCCGCTGGATGTGGTCATCGAAGCCGACGACCGCAGCGGCTTGCTGCGCGATATCTCGGAGGTCTTCGCCAAAGATCGGATGAACGTCACCGGCGTGAACACGCAAAGCACCAAAGACCGTGTCACGGCCTGGATGACCTTCACGGTCGAGGTCGGAGACGTTACTCGCCTCGGCCAGGTGCTGGCCCAGATTGCCCGCGTTCCGGGCGTTCGTCACGCCCGTCGCAAGTAAGCCGGATGCGACACGTGCTGCGCTTCGTATATAGTCGTCGGCTTCCCCAGGCGCGTAGCTCAGCTGGTTAGAGCACCACCTTGACATGGTGGGGGTCGATGGTTCGAGTCCATTCGCGCCTACCAAATTCGGTAGAGAAATCAAGCACTTAGCGGCGACGCTAAGTGCTTTTTTCTTGGCCGGGCTGATCGATCAGTTCGGGGCCTGCAGTCGTGCTTGGGCCATGCTGCAGAACGCCAGGCTGGCCAGCTCATGACTCAGGCCCTTGCCTTGCCAGATTTCGCCGAATTCAGTTTGTGCCGTGTTGCTGAACACGATCAGTGCGGCACCCATCTCGGGCGCGATCAGGTTTCGCACCTGCACGCCACCGATCTCACCGCGGCGCTCGATCAACGCCACTTTCGCGCTGCAGCCTGCAAGCGGGGCCTGAAAGCTCCAAGCGCCCAGGGCGACGTAGCCCAGCTTGGGCTCGCCCTGCCAAAGCGTGCGCAGTGCGTCTTCGCCGAGTAACCGCCCTTGCATCAGCGCACGGTCGAATTGCCACAGCTCTTGGGGTGTGCCACGCAGAGCGCCGCCGGCGCCGAAGCTGGCGATGTTGATGGCAGGCTCAGCGGTCTTGGCGTCGATGTAGCCCTTGGGCATGCTCACATCGTTTGCGTTGTGTCGTGCGGGTTGGATGGAAAGGTGCGCAAGGCCCAGCGGCTTCGCCAGCGCGTCCTGCAGCAGTTGCGCGTAAGGTTGGCCGGTGAGCCTTTCCAGAACGGCCTGCAGCACCAGCGTGTCGCAGTTGTTGTACGCAAAGCGTGCGCCCGGCTGCCCCGCCGGCTTGCCGCTGCAAAAATGCAGCGCAGCTTTCACCGGACCTGCGTCGTCTTTGAACTGGGCGCTGTAGAAACCGACTTGGTCGTCCGGGTTGGGCAATCCAGAAGTGTGTTGCAGCAGCATCCGCAAGCTGATTTCCGCGGCCTGCTGCGCCCTGAATGCAGGCAGCAGCGCGCTCAGCCGGCTGTCCAGCGTGAGCTTGCCTTGCTCCACCTGTTGCATGGTCAGCACGGCCGCCAGCTGTTTGCTGACCGACGCCCAGCGCCACACCGCGTCCATGCTGTGCGGCACCTTCGCTTCGCGGTCGGCCAGACCGATCGCGCGCTGGTAGGTCACGGCATCGGCCCGGCCGACCAGCACGACGCCGTCGAAGCGGCCGGCCGCGTGTTCGCGTTCGATGGCCGCGTTGAGCTGGCCGGCGTCAGGGCTGGACGCAGCCGCCCAAACCGCCGGGCTCGACATGAGCAGGCCCAGCGCCAAGGCTCTGGCGAATGTGGCGAATGTGGCGAATGTGGTGGAGGTGATCGGAGTGAGCTTCATGTCATGCCAACCTGAGATGGAACACGCCGTCGCGCGCCGCGTCGGTGCCACACGATACCCAACGTCAGGGCAGCGCCGGCCACCGCATGCGTCCACCCCAGCGAAGGGCGCAGCCACTCGGGCGCGAAGTAGTACAGCAGGTAGCCGCTGAAGCTGACGATCAGCACCAGCGCGCACACGATCAGACCGGTGGCGCGCTGTTGCGCCCAGCGATGACGGCGGCTGGCGCGCCAGCCATTTGGCAGATGGGCGGCTGTCACGATGCCGAACGCGAATAGGGCCGCGTACGCAGCCAGGCCATGCACGCGCATGGCCCAGGCTTCAAGGGGGTGCGGCAACTCGCCAGCGCCCGCGCCCACGGTGTAGTGCAATCCCAACCATACGCTGCCCGTCAACAGCAGAACGGCCGCAGCCGTGTAGATGAACACGCGATGCCAGGCCGCCAATTGCGCGCCGGAATGAGGGGTTCGTTGGATCACGTGCGTTCAATGCAGCCAGGCGCTGGCACCGTAGCGGGCGAGCAGCGGATGGGCCGTGTTGCCGCTGCAGGCAACGATCTTGGTCAAGGCATCGGCCCAAAGGCAGCGCGCGGTGACGACGCTGACGCAGACCGCACGGTCCGGGCTTGCCACGCCGCCGTGCAAGCGCGACTGCCGGCCAGGGCCGAAAGCGCTGGTGGCCAGGGCACCATCACGCAGGGTGGCGAAGGCACGCACGCCGCCCTGGTCTTCGTCCCGCAAATGGACAGGCGCGTCCACGTCACCAAAGACCCGCAGGTCGCCGCCCGCATTGACCCAGCCAGCGCCACAACCGTGGTGCATCAAGGCCTGCACAGCCAGGTCCACCGCGTGGCCTTTGCCGATGCCGCCCAGATCGAGGCGCGCTGCTGCATGCCATTTGATCAGACGACCGTCTTGCAGCGTCCAGCCATCGGGTGCCGAACCCAGGCTGATGTCGAACAAGCCAGCGCTGGCCATGTGCAGTTCATGCGCTGCGCTGAGCACCTCATGCGCCACGGGCCGCAAGACCAGGCTGTCGCCGCAGGCCAGGGCGTGGAAACGCGACACATCACTGTCCGCGTCGAAGCGCGACAGGCAGGCCTGGGCGGCTTCGATGGCGGCGAAGGCGGCGTCCATTGCCTCCTGATCCGCTTGGCCCTTGGACGCCGGCACACCGATGTCCACCAGCGTGCCCAAAAGCGGTCTTGCGCGCCGCAGCCAGGCCACCGCGCTGCGGCCGTTCACCGTCATGCCAGCAGGCCCTGGCGGCGCGCCAGGGCCACGACGGACACGATGCGCCGCACGCCGTCGGTGACGTGGTTGCAACTCAGGGTGGCACCGCTGATGTTGGCGATGTCGTCGCCAACTTGTAGGGATGCGTTCGTGCCTTTGCCGACGAACTGCTTGCGCCAGGCCGGCAGCCGCACCTCAAAACCGTGGCTCTCGCGGTAAGACAGGATCTCGATCTGGCGCACCGTGCCGTCCAATGCGATGCCGACGGCATAGCTGATCAACTCGAACTTGCCGATCACGTCGTCGCTGATCACATAGCCGAGCGCGACACCGCCGCGCCGCGCAATGCGCACCGACCACGCCGCAGAGCGCGCACGCACACCTTGCGCTTGCAACTGCTGCATCTGCGCGGCGTCGAGCGTGACGCTGCGTGTCTCGAAGGCATCGGCCTCGGCAAACATCAATTTGGCGGCCTGATCGGCCGTCATGTAGTCAACGGCGAAAGCCCCCGTGGGCGTCACGGCGGCCACGGCAGCGGTCGCAATCAGGACCAGCTGCATCAAAAACTCCAGCCCAGGCCAAGGTTGACGCGCGTCAGATCCTGGCTTTCGCGGAAGCGCTGGTAGTCGGCTTTGAGCACCAGGCCCTGCGACACCAGCAGGTTTGCGCCAACCGTGACCACGCGCTCGGCCCGCGCGGCGTCGGCTGTCAGGCCGGCGCCAAGGTCGGCATACGACTTGGCGGTGTTGAACTGCTCCCAGCGCACAAAGGGCGACAGGGCGTAGTCCTCGCGCGCCCAGACTTTGTAGGCGCCCTGCAGGTAGTAGCCATCGAAAGTCTTGGGAATCAGGGTGGGGTTGCCGACGAGTGGCGCATTCAATGCGGCGGTGTTCGTGATGCTGCCTCGCGCGTACAGCGCAGACAGGTCCCAGCGCCCTGGCGTCCAGCGCGCATGCACGTCCCACAGGCTGACACGCGCGGTGGTGATGGCCTGCGCGTGCGTGGCTTGCCCGCTGAACAGCGAGCCACCGATCAGCAGGCCCGGTATGCCGCGCCAGTTCGCAGCCCCGAACCAAGCCAGGTCACGGCTCTTCGCCAAGGCCATTTCCTGGTGGATCGAGCCCAGCGGTGATTCGCGACCGTCGCCTGACGTGGCCGACCATTTCGTCAGGTCAAAACTGGTGCTCAGGCCACCCTGCAGCGTCAGGCCGTTTTCGAAGTTGCCGACCAGCTGCACGCCGCCTTCACGCCAGGTGCTGGGAATGATCGCCGTCTCGACAAAATTGCGTTCAACGCCATAGTAGGCCGTGGGTTCGTGGTTTTCGTTGAGCAGGCCGGCAGGCATCAGGAACAAGCCGGCGCGCAGCGCGAGCGCCGGCGTCAATTGGCGTTCGACATAGGCCTGCTCCAGCGCCACCTCGCCGGGGTCGCCGGCCGAGGCCACGGCATGTTCGACCTCGAGTTCCGCAACCACCTTGGTCTTGTCGTCCATGCGGTGTTGGTAGCCCAATACGAAACGCCGCACATCGGCCAATGCGTTCTGGCCGTTGCGGGTCGGGCGGTTGTAGTTGATCTCGCCATAGCTGGTGATCACGGTGGCGGGCTCGGCGCGAGCCGCCGTGTTTGACACGGGCGCGCTGGGTGGGTCAAGCGGTATAGACACAGTCACGGGCACGGACACGGGCACCGACACAACCGCAGCCGCAGCCCCAGCCCCAGCCGCAGCCGGTACAGCGGCACGCTCTTGCTTCAACAGCAGCAACTGCGCTTTGACGCTGGCCAACTCGGCCGCCAGTTGATCGAGTCGGGCCGCCAGCGCGGCTTCAGTGGCGGACTGTGCCGATGCGCCACCAGTGGCCAGGGCGACGGCAGCGGCTATCAGGGTTCGGGCAGGCAGCGCCCGCAAATTCAGGGGTCTCATCACAGGGTTCGCAGTGGGCTGGTTGGAGTGGGGCGGGTGTCGCTTGAACGGGCGCGTGGGCTTACGGGCGGTAGCCGTCGTTGAGGGTCTCGAGGAAGGCGATCACGTTGTCGATCTCGACATCGGACAGTGCCGGTGCGTCACCGGGCCGGCGGTTGTAGGG
>JBBQAI010000179.1:0-5728 GCA_038316205.1 Burkholderiales bacterium | reverse complement strand
CGCTGCCCTTGAGCCAAGCTTTTGCTTCGGTCCATGCCATGGTGGTCTCCTTCAGACCTGATCGTTCGGGTGGTTGAAATTCTGTTCTTCTTCGCGGCAGACGAAGCCTTCACCGCCCGGTGCGGGGAGGCTCGGGCGCGGTTCGACCTGGTGCTGGAACAGCATGTTCATGAACATGTACATCGGCTTGGTCTTGATGACCAGTGCGCGAGCCGGCTTGGTGTTGCTGGCGTTGAAATGCTGGTGCACGCAGTTGTTGTGGACGATGGCGATGTCGCCCGCCGTCCAGTCGTAGCGGATGCCGTCGTGCACCTCGTAGCCGTCGCCGTCGAGGATGTAGAACGCCGCCTCATTGACGTGGCCGTGCTTCTGCGACTTCGCGCCGGGGCCGTACTCTTCCAGGTGCAGGTGGAAGAGCTGCGTGATGCCGTCCTTGGGCTCGACGTAGTGGCGGCTGAAGGCCTGCGGGCCGTCGTTGAACTTGATGTCCGAACCCTTGCGCACGCGCGGCATGGCGCGCAGGCGGTCGAGTTCGGTCTTCAGGTTGTACTTGCCTTGGATACCGCGCACGAAGACGCGGTCCTTTTTCGAGTGGTAGTGCGACTCGTTGGGTACTTCATGGGGCGATGCGTTGCTCATGGGCGTTCTCTCCTTGTTGAATCAGGAACTCTGGCGCACGACGATCTCGTCGTACAGACGGGCCCAGCGGTCGCCTTCGTCGAGCAGCGACGCTGCATCGACGACGGTAATCGGTACCTGGGCCAAGGGGGATGGGACGCCTTGCCGGGTCGGCACGAAGTCGCGCTGGACGAGGATTTTCTGTGCCTCGTCGCCCAGCATGAAGTCGAAGTACAGCAAGGCTGCGTGGGGATGCTGCGCGCGACGCGGCAGCGCCACGCCGTTGGCGCGCGCCACGGTTGGCGCGAGCGCGTGCCACGCAATGGGTGCGCCGCGCTGGCGCAGTTGTTCAGCGGTGAAGTTGTAGACGGTGAGCGCGTAGCTGACCTCGCCCGAGGCGACCAGCTGCGTCAGCAGCGTGTGGCCCTTGCGCACCGACAGGCCGCTGGTCTTGGCCAGATCGCGGAACAGCTTCAGGCCGGCTGCCTCGCCGCGCTGGCGCACCTGCACCGAGAACCAGTCGTCGTCACTGGATTCGATGCCGAGCTGGCCCTTCCAACGCGGCGCCAGCAGGTCTTCGAGCCGCTTGGGCAAGTCGGCCGCCTGAACGCGCTGCGTGTTGTAGGCCTGCACGAAAACATTCAGCCGCGAAGCCGCCCAGGCACCGTGCGCCGGCACCGCGCCCGCAATCAGCTGCGCGGCGGCCGGCGAGCGCGCCGGCTGCAACAACTTTTCGCGGTGCAACGATTCCAGCGGCAAGGCGTTGCACTCGACCACGTCGACATCGAAGCGACCGGCGCGGGCTTCGATGGCCACCCGCTGCAGCACTTTGTCTGAAGCCGCGCGCCACATGTTGACCTTGACGCCATAGCGCTTCTCGAATGCGCCGTTCAGCACCGACATGTCCTCGACCGTCAGCGAGGTGTAGAGGTTGACCTGGCCCTCGCGGCGCGCGCCTTCCATCAAACGCTGCTCGCGGTCAGCGCCCTGCAGCGCGGCGACAGGCGCGGTCTCGGCTGCGGCCTGCGCGCGAACCAGCGCAGGCGCGGCGGCCAGCATCACGCCAGCACCCACCGCACAAACCAGCGCGCGCCGCGAAGGCGGCTGCACCGGCAAACGCTGACGAAGCCGAGGCAGCAGGGACGACCTATCGGCCATAAGCCTCCAGCTTGTAGCGACGCGGCTTCAGCGGCCGGCAGATTTCGCGCACCACGCCGGCCTGCGGCAAGCCCAGGCCGACGGCGTTGGCCATCTCGCCGACGATGGCCATGTCGTCTTCGGCCCAAGCCATGCTTTGCTTGCCCCAGTTGCCCAGAGCCCCGTTGACGCAGCTGCTCACCATCAAAGCCTGGCGCAAGGGCTCGATCTCCAGCCCGTAGGCGTTCGCCAGCGCGAGGCCTTCGTGGTCGGCCACCAGACAGGCCCAGAGGATCATGTTGTTGACCGCCTTGGCGACCTGCGCGCTGCCGGCCTTGCCGGTGTGCACGACGTCGCTGGAATAGGCGCGCAGCACCGGCTTCACACGCTCGACGACCTCGGGTGTGCCGCCGACGAAGCTCAGCAGCGTGCCCTTGTCGGCCGCCTCGCCACCGCGACAGACGGTGGCGTCGATGACATGCAGATCGGCGCCGATCAGGTCAGCGGCCAGGTCCTGCACGGTCTGCGGCAGCACGGTCGACAGGATCACGACGATGCTGCCGGGGGCTGCCTGCCGCAGCGGTCCGCCTGCGGCCAGCAGTTCACGCAACTCGCGGTCGTAGCCGACGCAGACCAAGACAAATTCGCTGTCGCGCGCCAGTTCAGCGGTGTCGACCGACCAGGTCGCGCCGGCGGCCACAACCGGTGCGCGCTTGGCCGGGTTCAGGTCGTTGACGCGCACCGAGAAGCCGGCGCGCACCAGGTGGCCGATGATGGGCATGCCCATGCGGCCCGCGCCGATGAGGCCCACGTTCTTGGTCATGCGCTCACCTGCTGCGGGACGGTGAGCGCAGCGGCCTGTGCCGCGCACGCCTCGCGCAAGCCGACGCTTTTCGGCAGCACGGCCGAGAAGGCGCGCAGCCGCTGCGCTGCGGCGTCGCGGCCGGGGGGCGATTCGCCGCGTTCGACCTGGTTCATCGCCGCCAGCAACCGCTGACGCGTTTTGATGATGCCGTTGTCGGTGGACACGAGATGCTCGCGGCTGCGGTTCGTGATGGCGCCCATGCTTTCCTGCACGGCCGCGTCTTGAATCGGCACGCTCATCACGCCGCTGAAACTGCGGCGCGCGACCTGCGCGACGCGGTCGATCAGGTAGTCGTTGCCCAGGTGGGCGGCAGGCAGGAAGCTGTCAGGCGGCAAGGCGACGTGGATGCCGGCGCCAGCCTCCATCGCGGCGATGTCTGCGTCGCTGAGCGGCCGGTCGGGCCGGTAGTCGACGCTGAAGGTCCAGCAGTGGTCGTCGTCGATCGGCACCCAGGCGTGGCCGCCGTGCGGGTTGCCTGCGTAGGGCGGGAAGAGGTTGAAGCAGGGCATCAGCCACTGCGTGACGCGCCAGTAGTGCTGGTCGGCGTCGGCGTTGCGGCGGGTGGCGATGTACAGACCAGCCGGCGATTCAACCGGCATGAAGACCGGGCGCGTGTCGGCCTTCAGCAGCGCGGCGCTGAGCGGGTCGCGCTTGAGCAGCGGGTCTTCGCCCACCGAGTAGCGGTGCAACCAGCTCGAGTGGATGGAATCGAGCCCGCCTTCCATCGCCTGCAGCC
This sequence comes from Burkholderiales bacterium, assembly GCA_038316205.1. GTDB lineage: Bacteria > Pseudomonadota > Gammaproteobacteria > Burkholderiales > Burkholderiaceae_C > Rubrivivax. The sequence continues at coordinate 2,372 of JBBQAI010000179.1, read as the reverse complement.
AATTGCACTGCTGGATGCGCTTGCTGGCATGCACATGGCCTTCGGGCAGCGTGGCCCAGTCATGCGCCGGCAGCGGCGGTTGGGCGGCCGGGTCGCCCATGTAGGTCCAGAGCACGCCGCCCCGGTCAAGCAGTGGGTAGCTCTTGAGCTGGATGCGCTCGGCGTAGCCGCTTTCGGCGGGCTCGCTCGGCACATCGACGCACTGGCCGCTGACGTCGTACTTCCAGCCGTGGTACGGGCAACGCAGGCCGGTTTCCTCGTTGCGACCGAACCAGAGCGAGACACCCCGGTGCGCGCAGAACTCGTCAACCAGACCCAGGCGCCCGGCGCTGTCGCGGAAGGCGATGAGCTTCTCGGACAGCAGGGACACGCGCACGGGGGCACCGTCGGCCTCGGCCAGTTCACTGGCCAGCAGGGCCGGGATCCAGTAGCTGCGGAACAGCCGGCCCATCGGCGTGCCGGGGCCGGTGCGCGTCAGCCGCTGGTTCTGTTCGGGGGTGATGTGCATGTTCAGCCCGCAGCCGTCCGGCCGGCGATGGTCGCCTCGTAGACCTGGCCCCAGCGCTCGTAGTCTTGCAGCACCGCCGCCGGGTCGATGAAGGTCGGCTGGTAGGGCTTGAGCGCCGCCTCGGTCCGGGCCTGCGTCGTGAAGTGCGACAACTCGGCCAGCATGGCCTGTCCGTCGCTCAACAGGAAGTCGTAGAACAGCCGCGCGGCGGCCGGGTGCGGCGGCTGCCTCGCGATGCCCACACCGTCGGTGTAGGCGATGGCTGGCGGCAACACGAACCACGCCACCGGCGCGCCGCGTCGGCGCGACTGTTCGGGCAGGTAGCTGTAGGTCGTCAGCGCCAAGGGCACTTCGCCGCTGGTCACCATGTTGTTGAGCAGCGCGTGGCCGTTGCGCACCGACAGGCCGTTGGTCACCGCGATGTCGCGCAACAGCTTGATGCCGCGCGCGCCGCCCTGTTGGGCCACCCAGGTTGTGAACCACTCCTGCTCCTTGGCCTCGATGGCCAGCCGGCCCTTCCAGCGCGGGTGCAGCAGGTCTTCCCAGAACTTCGGCAACTCGGCGGCCGACACTTTCTCGGTGTTGTAGGCCAGCGCAAACAGATACACGCGCAAGCCGATCCACTCGCGGTGCGCCGGCACGGCCTGCGCCATCAGGCTGTCCTGCACCGGCGAACGCACCGCCTGCAGACCACCCTCGAGACGCAGCGCTTCCATCTCGGGCGAGGGGTTGTGGACCACGTCGACGGCCCGGCGGCCGGCGCGGGCCTCGAGGACCGTGCGTTGCAGCACCTTGTTCTTGCCCGAGCGCCAGACATCGACCTTGATGCGCGTCTTGGTGGTGAAAGCCTCGACCAACTGCTGCAGGTCTTTCTCAGCCATCGACGCGTACAGCGTCAGCGAGCCTTCTTTGCGCGCCTGCTCCAGCAGCGCCGGGTCGGGCTGCGCGCGTTGCGCCCACGCCCCGCTCACGCCGCTGCCGACAAGGCCCGTTGCGGCGGCACCGGTCAACAGCCGTCGCCGTGTCAGTGCATTTCGAAGGTCAGTGGCCGCGTGCATATTGGTTCAGCGTTTTTGCTCAACGCTTCTGCGTGATCGTGTCCAGCAAGGCCGGCCGGCCCGCCTTGACCTGCGCGATGGCGCGCTGCAACGCGGCGGCCACATCACCCGGCTGGTCGATGGGCCCTTCGGCATACCAGCCCATGCTGCGCGCCAGCGTGGCGAAGTCGGGCGCCGGGTCGTCCAGGTCCATGCCGATGTAGGCGCGATCTTCCGGCGTGCCGCGCTGGCGCGCCATGCGGATCTGGTGCTCCCAGTCGTTGAAGTAGGCGCGGTTGTTGTACATGACCACCAGCATCGGGATCTGGTGTTTGGCGGCCACCCACAAGGCGCCCGCATCGAACATCAAATCACCATCGGGCTGCATGTCCACCACCAGCCGGCCCTTGCCGCGATGGGCCAAGGCCACGCCCAGGCTGATGCCGAACTGCGTGGCCGTGCCCAGGCTCTTGCCGGCGTGGCGGTGTGGCTGGTCGAAGTTCCACAGCTTGCGGGTCCAGTCGTCCAACGTGCTGGCCGTCAGCACCCAGTCTTCGTCCTTGATCTGCGCCCACACTTCAGCGGCCAGGCGCGGCAGCGTGATCGGACTGTCGTCGCGGTCGACCAGCGCTTCAGCGGCCCAACTGGCGCGCAAGGTTTTGTGCTTGCGTGCCACCCCGGCGCTCGGTTTGTTCACGCGCGCGGTGTAGGTCTCATCCTTCTTGGCCTGCCGCTTCAACAGCGCCGTCAGCGCCGGTAGCGCCGGTATCGCCAGCGTGGTGTCGGCCACGATGCGCTGGTCGGCGTACAGGAAGCGCTGGTAGTCC
>JBBQAI010000062.1:0-23283 GCA_038316205.1 Burkholderiales bacterium | reverse complement strand
AAAGCCCAGACGCAGCCGATCTCCGCAGCTCCGGCATCGGGGCCGCCTGATTGGCGAGGGAACGCGACAGTCAGGCCGCTTGCAGCTGCGGCCCACGGGCTGGCGCACGTGGGGGCGCCCGGGCTCGCAGACCCAGGTGCAGGAGGATCTTCACGATCACCGGCTGCTCCAGGATCGCCGCGATGATCTTTAGCTCGCCCCCGCAGTTCGGGCAGTGCGCCATGTCGATCTCGAACACCCGCTTCAGCAGCTTGGCCCAGCTCAGCCGAACCGGACGGTGGTGCGCACAGGTCGCTTCGCACTCGGCCGGCGGTGCGGCCTGCGCGGGTGGTTCGAGTTCCTGCGGCACGACCTGCGGCACTACCTGCGGCACCACCTGCGCGCGCAGCTTGGCGTTGGGTGCGAGAACGCCATGGTTCGCGCAGCGGGGGTCCGCTCACTTCGCGCAGCGAAGTTACGCGGACACCAAACGAATCAGATGCAGCCTCGGTCTGGGCACCAGCGCTGCCAGCCGCTGCATGAACTCCAGCGGCGACATCACCAGGTGCGTGGTGCCGTCTCGCCAGGGCGTCTTGAGCTTGAGGACCAGCTGACCCGCAGCGTTGGTTTGCGCGCGTTCGTTCGCCAGGGCCGGGCGGGTGATGTAGCGGCATAACTGCTCCAGCGCCTGGCGGCAAGTCGGCGCCGCAGCGCACGGCGGCGTGCAGGCTGAAGCCCTGGATGTCGGCGCACAGCGATTGCTTGAAGTCGGCGTCCCTGGGCATCGCGCCCTGCACCATCAGCACCTTCTGGCCAGCGCGTGGGCCGAAGGCGATACGGTAGGTACACGCGGCGGCCTGCAGCGGCCTGAGCGTGCGGGCCTCGTCCGAATCGCCGTCGCTGTCAGCCATATAGGTCTGGCCCTGCTCTTCGACAAGCACCCCCCGACGGATGAGCAGCTTGCGTCAACCGGGTGATGACTTTGTGCAACACCGTCTGCAGCGCCTCGTCGGTCGGTGCGGGCACCTCGACAAAGCGAAGCTTCAGCGCAGACTCCGAGACGAACGAAAGCGGTCGCTGACCGATGCGTGGCTTGGGTTGGCTCAATGCCGGTGCCCTATCGCCAGCTACAGCCAAGGCCAGAGTCCGGCGTACAACGGTCGCCAGGCAAGCCCAGGCTCGCCCGGCTGCTTCGGCCACCGGAACCGCTCAGCAGCAGCCAAGCGTCAGCAGTTTGGGTGGATTTGGGGCGGTGGGGCAGCCCTAGACTCCGTCGCACAACAACAGGAGACCCCAATGAGGACCGCCTCGTTCGCCCGCTGGCTGGCCGCATTCAGCGCAGCCACCTTGTTCATCGCCGGCCCCGCTTGCGCGGCCGAGGTGCGGGTGATGATCTCGGCCGGCTTCTTCGGCGTCTACGCGGAAATGGGCCCGGCCTTCGAGCGCGCCACCGGTCACCGCCTCATCACCACGCGCGGCCCGTCGATGGGCGATTCGCCCGAGGCCATCCCCACGCGTCTGGCGCGCGGTGAAGCGGCCGACGTGGTCATCATGGACGGCGGTGCCGCCGACGAACTGATCGCGCGCGGCTTGGCGCGCGCCGAAGGCAAGGCAGAGCTGGCCCGTTCGATGATCGGCATGGTGGTGAAGAACGGTGCGCCCAAGCCCGACATCGCCAGCGTCGACGCATTGCGCCGCACGCTGCTGGCCGCCAAGTCCATCGCTTATTCCGACAGCGGCAGCGGCACCTATTTGTCGACCGTGATGTTCGCCAAGATGGGCATCGCCGACCAACTGGCCGGCAAGACCCGCAAGGTGCGCGGCCCGCCGTCGGGTGAGCCCGTGGCGGCCGTGGTGGCTCGCGGCGAAGCCGAGGTCGGCTTCCAGCAAGTGGCCGAGTTGATCCACGTGCCTGGCGTTACTTTCGTCGGCACGCTGCCGGCCGATCTGCAGCCGGTCATCTACTTCACCGGTGCCGTCACGCGCAACTCGCAGCAGGAAGAAGCTGCCGTCGCACTGATCCGCTTCCTGTCGTCGCGCGAAGCGGCAGCAGTCATCACCAAGGCGGGGCTGGCGCCGCTGTAGCCTCGCTGCATGCCGCCCAAAAACACACCCACGCACGTCCTGCTGCCGCAGCTCACGAAATGGCTGCTGTTGACCGCAGCTGTGGGCGTGTTGTCGGGTTCGGCGTCGGCGGTGTTTCTGTTCGCGCTGGACTGGGCCACCGCCACGCGCGAAGCACAACGCGGGCTGGTTTGGCTGTTGCCGCTGGCCGGCTTTGCTGTCGCCTGGGTCTACCTGCAGGTGGGGCAGCAAGTGGAGGCCGGCAACAACCTCCTGCTCGACGAGATCCACGACCCGCAGCGCGTGATACCGCTGCGCATGGCGCCGCTGATTCTGGTCAGCACCGTGGTGTCGCATCTGTTCGGCGCTTCGGTGGGCCGCGAGGGCACGGCGGTGCAGATGGGCGGTGCGCTGGCCGACCAGATCACGCGCGCGCTGAAGTTGAACCGCGAAGATCGGCGCATCCTGCTGATGGCCGGCATCAGCGCCGGCTTCGCCTCGGTGTTCGGTACGCCACTGGCCGGCACCGTGTTCGCGCTGGAGGTGTTGGCCATCGGCCGGCTGCGCTACGACGCGCTCTTTCCCTGCGTGGTGGCCGCCGTGGTCGGCCACCAGACCGCCATCCTGTGGGGCGCGCAACACGCCCACCTGTCGGCCGGCGCCATCCCGCCGCTGTCGACGTGGAGCCTGACGGCAGTGCTGCTGGCCGGTGGCGTGTTCGGCGTGGCCGGCCAGGTCTTCGCCGGCGCCACGCACAGCGCCACGGCCTTCTTCAAACGCCATGTGCCCTACAGCCCCGTGCGTGCGCTGATCGGCGGCGCCTTGTTTGCCGCAGCCGTATTCGGACTCGACGGCTGGCGCTACATCGGCCTGGGCCTGCCGTTGATCGCAGAAGCCTTCCAGCACCCGCTGCCGCCCTGGGAATTCGCCGCCAAGATGGCCGCCACGGTGGCCTCGCTGGGCAGCGGTCTGAAGGGCGGCGAAGTGACGCCGCTGTTCTGCATCGGCGCCACGCTGGGCAATGCGCTGGCGCCGCTGCTGCACCTGCCGGTGGCTCTGCTGGCCGCTTTGGGTTTCGTGGCGGTGTTTGCCGGCGCGGCGAACACGCCACTGGCCTGCACCTTGATGGCGATGGAGATGTTCGGCGCTGACATCGGCGTCTACGCCATCGTGGCCTGCGTGGTCAGCTATCTGTGCTCAGGCCACAGCGGCATCTACCGCGCGCAGCGGTCGGGGCCCGAGAGTTGATGCACAGCCCGGCCGACTGGCCGCAGCTCAGAACACCGCGTGTTCCCCGCGCTCGGTTTGCGCCGCACCGCTCATCAGGTCGGCGTAATGATCGAAGAGCGTTTGCGTGCCAGTTGAAGGCGTGATGGTGGCGTCGTAGAGGCCGCTTTCTGGGTTCAACACCAGCATCGATTCGGTGGCGTAATAGCGGCCGATGCGCGCCAGTTCGGCCTTGGCGGCCAAGGCCGGCACCACCCGGCCCAGGGTACTCAGCACCGCGATGATCACGTCGAGCAAACCCACAGGCACCTGCTTGAAACGCGCCGGGCGGCCGAGCAGCTTGAACAGGTGTTCGCCCTGTTCGCGCGGCGTGATGGCCGGGCCCGGCCCGCCGATCGGCAACACCCGGTTTTGGCGCTTGGTTTCATGCAGGCAGTCGGCGATGTAGGCACCCAGGTCGGCGTCGCTGATCGGCTTGCAGGCCGTGATCTGGCCGCCGCCGAAAATCAGAAAAGGCTGGCCTTTCTTGACGCGTTCGACCTGCCCCGACAGCGATTTGAAGAAGGCCGTCGGCCGAACGATCGAGTAACGAAGCCCCGATTCGACCAGCACTTTTTCGAAGGCCAGCTTGGCCTGCTGGAAGGCCAACAGCGGCTTCTGCACGCAAATGGCCGACAGCAGCACCACCTGTGCAACGCCCGCCTCTTTCGCAGCGTTCAGCGCGTGGACGTGGGCCTGGTGGTCGATGGCCCAGGCGTCTTGCGGCGCGCCGCTGCGCGAGGCCAGGCAGGACACCAGCGCGTCGAAACGTTCGCCACGAAACCCGTCGCGCGCCAGCGATGCCGGGTCGCAGACATTGCCCGTGCGCAACTCGGCGCCGGCCAGCAACCGCGCAGTGTCGTCGGTGTCCGGCGAGCGCTTTGCATCGCCCACAGCGGCGCGGGGCCGCACGAAGGCCACCACGCTGTGACCGCGCTGCACCAGTGCACGCACCGTCGCCCGGCCGATGGTGCCGGTGGCGCCGATGACGAAAACGCGCTGCGGCGCCGGCAGCGCCATCAAGCCCGCCAGTCCATCATCATCTTCAGGCACTGCGGGTCGGAGAAGGCGACCTCGTAGGCCTCACGCGCATGGACGGGCGTCTGGGTGTGGGTGATCAGCCCGTCCAGCGACAGGGCGCCGCTTTCCACCAAAGCCGTCACCGCCAGCAGGTCGTGTTTCTTCCATTGCGCCGCCACGCGCAACTGCGCTTCGCGCATAAACGCCGGCGCGAAAGCGAAGCTGAGGTCCTGCTTGTAGAAGCCGGCCAGCACCACCTCGCCGCCCGGCGCCAGGCGCGAGATCAAACCGTTCAGCAGCGTGCCGTCGCCGCTGACATCGCAGATGGCCGCGTAGTTCTTGCGGCTGTCTTCGTCGGGGTGGATGACCGCGTAGCCGGTGGCGCCTTCGCGCCGCGCGGCCTGGGTTTCCCATACAACGGGTGCGGGCAGGCCCAGCGCCAGCGTGATGCGCGCCAGCAGGCGGCCCATCACGCCATGGCCGACGATGAGTTCAGGGGCCACGATGGGCACGCGCTGGCCGCCCAGCGCCACCGCGTGGTAGCAGGTGGCGGCCAGCGCCAGAAGCACGGCTTTGGGGCCAAGTTCAGGGGCCACGCGCACCACGCGGTCGTGCGGCACGATCAGCCGCGAACCGGCACCACCGAAGATGTTGCGCACGCCCTGGAAGCTGTAGGAACCGGGCACGAAAACGTGGCTGCCGACCGGTACATCCAGCGCCGCTGCACCCGCCCGCACCACCGTGCCCACGGTCTCGTAGCCCGGCACCAGCGGGTAACCCAGACCGGGGAAGGCCGGCATGGTGCCGTCCCACAGCAGGCGCTCGGTGCCGGTGCTGATGCCGCTGAAGTTGACCTCCACTTCCACGTCGGCGTCTTCGAAGGCTTTCAGCTCCAGGGTCTGCACCGACAAGGTCTGCGGGGATTCGAAGACGATGGCTTGCGCGCGTGAGGGTGTCGTGGGGCTGTTCATGGGACTGCTGAGTTTCGGTTGCGATGGCCGCGATCTTAGTGATGCGGCATCACGACAATGGCGGCCCATGCCCACTGCGCCCACCGACACCACGGCCCCTGCTGACATCACGACCCACCACGTCATCCCAGCCGGCGCGCATCGGGTGCCACCGCCTTTCCGCGCCTTCGCGGTGCGCAGCGACGAAGCGCTGCATGCCAACGAAGCGCGCGCGCCGTACGGCCGCGTGCACCTGGTGCGCACGGCTTTTTTCGATGCGGCCGCGCTGGCGGGTCTGGCGGCCCAGGGCTATGCGCGGGTCAAGCTGGAAGCCTTCTCGGACATCGACTACGCCACCACCACCGCAGCCGACCTGGCCGCCGCTGCGCCCGGAGTGGCCGACCTGGTCGGCTGCATCGCCGGCGCGCTGCAAGTCACCGGCGTGCTGGGCACGAATGCCGCCGACTACCGGCGCAGCGCGGCCAGCCGCATCGACTATCTGGCGTCCTGCGGCGCGGGCTTTCACAACGACGTCGCACGGCACTGGTCGCGCTGCCTGTTCTGGGTGCTGACGCTGGACGCGAGCGATATCGAATTCGTCATGCCCCACGCCGGACTGCGACTGCCGCTGGCACCCGGCGACCTGCTCGTGTTCGACCAGACCATGGCCCACGGCCTGTGCCGGCCGGCCGACAAAGGCCAAGCCGTGGCGGCGTCTTTCGAAACCGGCAGCCACCGTCGGCAAATCTTCCTGACCGGCGAACTGCTGCTCACCGACGCGCACTGGGCCGCGCTGGGCACGCCGTGGTTGGCGGTGGAAGAACACGAACGCCGCGGCGCGCTGGATCTGCTGGTGGCCAGCTTCGACGAGCGCAGCGGCGCTATTCAGCGCCTGCGTGCACTGCAAGGTGGCATGCAGCGCAGCACCCGCCCCTGATCTGCAGAGGCAGATGCGCCCCTGACCGCCCTTCGCGAGGTGACGGCGATCCTGCCGAACAGGGGCCGCGCGCTTTGTGTTGCCGATGGCGAGGGGCGCAATGGCGTCTGGCTGGCGCGTCAGGGGCTGGATGTCACCTCGCTCGATTTCTCGCCGGTCGCCCAGGCCAAGGCTGCAGCGCTGGCCGCTCGGCATGGTGTGACGCTGCGCTTGGAGCAGGACGACGTGCATGCCTGGCCCTACCCCGAGGCAGCCTTCGATCTGGTCGTCGAAGTCTTTGCGCAGTTCAGTGAACCTGAGGCGCGGGCCACCAAATGGCAGGCCATGCGCCGCGCGCTGCGCCCCGGCGGGGTGCTGCTGATACACGGCTACACGCCACGGCGATTGGGCTACGCCACGGGTGGCCCGAAACAGCTGGAGAACCTGTACACCGAACACCCAAGCCGGTTGGCCGCGGGTCGAAGGTGCGCGGCAAGGTGGCCGTGGGGCCGTAGCCGCCGCAAGGCAGATGAGACAGGGCTCTGGCCTGTGTCTCCTGCGCAGAACGGATGTGGGCTTGGGGCGGGAGTCAGGGCGCCGCGCCCAATGCGGCGCGCACGGCTTCCACCCGCTTGCGGTTCACGCCCATGTCGCGCTCGCCAATGCGGGATGCCGAACGCACCTGTATCACCTGGGCTGCGGGGTCAAACCAAAACTCGGTGTCATCGACGAACTTCATCAGCGGCGTCGTGAACTGTGCGTACAGGTAGTTGGCGTCGCTTTGGACGATTGCCGCGCCAGCCATGGCCTGCACGACGGTCTTGATCCTGGCAATGGTCGCCGGGCCGTCACCGCGTAGCGCAAGGGCCGCGATCTGTGCAGCCTGGCGCTGAGGGTGGGCCGGGTAGAGACCGGCCTGGCTGGTCACGCTGTTGTCGGTCGTCGATGGCGGCTTGAGCTTGCCGCCGTTCGCGCCCAGGTCGGTCGGCGGTGAACCCCGAAACAGACCCGCCTGGCCCGCGCCTATTGCGGCCACCACGGCCACGACTGAAAGTATCAACAGCCATTTCAGAATCAACATCGAAAGCCACCCCAATGAAATGCCAGACCGGATTTCATTTTGCACGCCTGGACGCTGCGTCTGCGCGGGTCGGCCGGTGATGCGCCTCGGATGCCAGCGGTGTAGAAGGCAGCCTTCGGGACGTCAATCAGCGCACCGGCACGTTCCCGACAACCCGGCCTCGTCAATCGGCCCAGTAGGTGTGATACAGCGCATTGTCGGTGCCGCGGGCGAACACATCGAGGCGTTTGGCACCCCACGAGACAGCGGCGGGGTTGGCGGTGAGCAGGCCGCCAAGCGACTCCCAGCGCCACCACTCGGAGCCCGTCCACATCGTGTGATGCAACGTGCCGTCGCTGGCCGCCACGAAAACGTCGAGGTGGTTGGCTTTGCGCGTTGCCACGGCCGGACCGAACTTCATCTTCTTGTCGTGGAACTCCCACGCGCTCCAGGCGCCTGCCGTTCCACCACTTGTGATAGAGCCTCTCGTCGGTACCGCGGCCGAACACATCGATGCGATTGACGCTCCATGACGCGGCGGCCACGTCGGCGGTCAGCGTGCCGCCCAGTGACTCTTCTTGCCGCTTTTGCCGACGTGGAACGGGTTCCAGTCGTTGATCGCAAGGTCAAAGTACGCCACGCCCAGGTCGTGCGCGTAGAGCTGCGGACCGCAGCAGTGGTTGGCGCCGATACCGGTCCAGTATTCGCCCCGCGTCAGGTCATGCGCCTTGCCCGGCCACTGGTAGGCACCGCCGGCTGCCGAGTTCTCGAACTCAGCCAACGGGAAGGTGTAGACCTTCGGCGTGCTGTAGCCCTGCACGCCAATCGAGAAGGTGATCTGGCTCGGCGGCGTCGCGCTGAGCACGATGTTGTCGGTGTTCTTGAAGTCCATCGGCGCGAGGCTTTGGCCCTTCTCGATCGACAGGCCGTTGGTGACGGTCACCCAGTCGTCGTGCAGCGTCTTGATGGCAATTTCTTTGCCCGTTGCGCCGGAGCCCGCGGGGAAGGACACGGTGAGTGTTTTGATCAGAACGGCCAGGCCTTCGTTGTTGGTGAATTGGGCCTGAAACGACAGCTGATAAACCGTAGGGCCACCCGGCGTTGTCGGCGGCAGCGCGAGGAAGCGTACCTTGCCGGAGACCAGCGGGTCGATGGCGAGGCCGATGTTGGGTGCGCCCATGGAACGTCTCCGAATTGGAATGGATGACGACGGTAGATCGGCCTCGGTCGCACCGATATCCCTAGTTCGCGGTTCAGGATCGACGGGCAGGGTATCGGAGGCCGCAAGGCTAGGTGAAACTCATTGGCGGGATTCTTGGCCGCCGGCGCTAGCATCGAGGACCGTTGTGCCAAGTTGCGAGGTTCACCCCATGAAGCGTCTGTTCTCCTTGTTCGCCGGCCTGCTGTTGGTCACGTCTGCCGCTCAGGCGCAGCTCAGCGTGCTGCTCGAAGTCGACACGCGATCGAACCGCGTGCTCACGCTCGACCCACAGACCGGCGCGGTGCTGAACCCGACCTTCATCACCGACGCCAACAGTGCGGTGACCTGGGACTTCGTGACGCCGCGCGCTGCGATTCAGGTCAACAACGAGATCTGGGTCACCGACCAGGCCCCGACGATCAACGCCATCTACCGCTTCAACCTGAACGGCGGCTACGTCGGCAAGATCGGTGGCAACGTTCCCGGCGGCGGCCTGTCCAATGTGCGCGGCATCCGTTTCATCGACGGCACGGTCTATGCCGTCAACGCCGGCAGCGACAACGGCGCGCCGGGCGCGGCCATCGTGCGCATCGACCCGAACGGCACCATCCTCGGCTCCTTCTCAACGCTGGCTTCGGGCGGCACCGTCGGCGCGTCGCCCTGGGACATCGTCTCGTACGACGGCAAGCTGTTGGTCAGCGACGGCACGTCGCGCGCTCTGCAGTTCTACAACACCGACGGCAGCTATTCGGGCAGCTTCACGGCGGCAATCAACAACATCCCGCAACAGATGTTCGTGCGCGCCAACGGCAACGTCCTGATGTCGGCCAACGGCTCCACGCCCTCGGGCAGCCTCGGCCTCTATGAACTGGGCAGCAACGGCAGTGTGCTGAAAAGCTGGACGGGCACACCGGGCCTGGGCGTGCGCGGCGTGGCCGAACTCGGTAACGGCCTTTACCTGATCAGCGAGGCCGGTGGCGGCAGCGCCATCCGCGGGCTGGGCACCATCGACCCCAACGGCGCTCAGAACAACAGCAATTACAGTCTGATCCTCGGCCAGGTCAACGGCGGCTGGATCAGCCCGGCCACGCTGCCCGTCCCCGAGCCAGCCACCGTGCTGCTGATGCTGGGTGGGCTGGTGGCGATGGCCACAGTGGCGGCGCGGCGCCGCCGCTGAGCATCGAAGGCCTGCACGCCGCACACCGTCACCGCCGCAAGGTCTGGCCTGCCTTTCCAGGCCGTGCTCTTCACGGCAGTCTGTGTTCGCCTGCGGTGCCCGGCAGCGGCTGGCAGTCGGTGGAACATCAAGCCCGGCACGACCATCTTCATCGCGGCGCGCCCCGATGCCGACAGCAGATGGACAGCGCTGCGCGTGCAAGTCAGCAGCGACGGGATCAAGCCGACGCGGTGATAGCGGTCGACCAAAGCGGCGCCTCACGCTCGGTGCGGCTCATCGAGCCGCCCGTCATGCCGCAGCCAGGCGCGGCGCACTGCCGTGCAGCAGGGCTCGGATCGTTGGCAGCGCCGCCTCGGTGGCCTCGCGCCCAGCGTCCACCAGGTAGGGCATGGCCGCGGTGTCGAAGAGGCCGACACGCCTTTGCAACTGCGGCACGATGCTCAGCAAGCAGCCGCCGCGCGCGCCAGCTTCGGCCAGGCGGGCCTGCATCAGGTTGTTGGTGAGTGCCGAAGTCACCTGGGCCAGCATGCGCGTCGGGCCGTCGATGCGCTTGGGCATCGGTGACTCGAAGCCCAGCGCCACCACCACTTGGGCATCGGCCGCCGCGCTGACCGGCAGCGGGTCGGCCACGAAGCCGTCGATCAGGCGCCGACCGGCCATGTGCACCGGCGCGAACATGAAGGGCAAGGCGATGCTGGCGCGCAGCGCCTGCACCAGCGAGCCGGCACGCAGCACCACGGCCTTGCCGGTGGCGGCGTCGGTGGCGGTGACACGCAATGCCGTGCGCAGCCCTTCGATGCGCAGGTCACCGAAGGCCTGGTCCAGGCGCTGCATCACCAGGCGGTCGTCGCGCAGCGCGAAGTCGGCGTCGAAGCGGCACAGACGCGGACACAGCAGCTGTGCAATGGCACGCCAGCGGCGGTGGCGCGTGACGTCGGCCGACCACAGCGTGGTGGCGATGCGCACGGCCTCATCAGCGCCGTTGCCGGCAGCGATCAACGCGCCGAACATCGCGCCCGCGCTGCAGCCCACCACCAGGTCGGGCACCAGGCCTTCGCGCTGCAGCACTTCCACCATGCCGAGTGCGGCAATGCTGCGCACGCCGCCGCTGCCCAGCACGATGGCAAAGCGGTGATTGAAAGGCGGCGCGGTGGGCGTGATGAGGTTCATGGCGGGGTCTCCGGGTGCGGGTGCTGCTAGACAAGCCAGACAAGGTTGGGCGGGCGATCTGCGGCTCATGCCGTGGCGGGTGCAGCAGTGGGCCGAGGCCACCAACGCAGCAGGCTTCGCCGTGTCGGGGCCGGCGCCGGTGGCTGGTCGTCGTCGTCACGGTCGGGGTTCGTGGGCGGCGTCAGGTGACGCTGGGCGCACAGAACGCCGGCCTCGTCGCCGGTGGGACTGAGCGCGTAGCCGCAGCGCTGTACCAGGCGCAGCATCGAAGCGTTGCCTTCGAGCACGTCACCGCGCAGCTGCCGCACGCCGGCTTGTGCGGCGGCCCGCTGCAGGCTGCGCAAGCCCCAGGCGCCGAGGCCCTGGCACTGCCAGGCTTCGTCCACCATCAAGGCAAATTCCGCCGCCAGGCCATCGGCCTGTACGACGTAGCGGGCATCGGCGACCAGCCTTTCGACGCCGTCCACGAAGGTGCTGATCACTACGGCCAAGTGGCTGCGGTAGTCCACGCAGGCCATCTGCTGCAGCCGCGCGGACGACAACTGCACCGCGCCATGAAAGCGGTTGCGCCGCGCAGCGGGCGACAGGCGGGCCATCAGCGCGCCCAGCAGCGGCTCGTCTTGCGGCAACACCGGTCGCAGCGTGAGCCGGCCTGGGCTGCCGAGGCGGCCCAGTACCCGCGTGGCGATCAGCGCGGCCGGGTAGTGGTGGATCTGGTAGCTGGCGCTTGGCGCGGGTTGCAGCATGCGGTTCTCCCTGGTGGGAGCGGCCAGCAAACGGGTCGCTCCATCAGGTTCATCGCAGGGCGGGCTCGAATCCCGCCAAAGTTCAGCCCCCTAACTTCGCGCGCTCAGGACAGTCCAACCGTTTGCGGCACCGCTGTCGCGTGCTGCGTGCCGGGAACGGACCGGCTATCGGCCCGTGTTGCTCGCCAGTGGCCTGACCGCCTGCGTCTTCGCGTGGTCGGGTCCCAAGCTGTATGCGTAGTGCTGCAAGGCCTGAGCAAAGTCGTCTTGCCCAGTGGCACCCGCGTGCTGACGCAATTGCCCCAGCAGTTGGTGCAAGTCTCCCTTGTGCGCCGACGGCAGTTGCGTACCCAGGTTGCCGTCCAGAAGTTGCTTGGCCAGCGTGGCATCGCGTTCGGCCGCATCGAACTGTTGTTGAGCCAGGCGGAACTCGGCACGGCGCAGCAAGGCCAGCACCTGCATCGTCTTGGCACCAGGGCTGGCCGCGAGCAGGTCCACACCGCGGTCGAACAGCACCCCCGCCTGGGCCGATTCACCCCGCGCCTGGGCCAGCAACGCCTGTTCGATCGCAACCAACCCGCGCAACGGGTGATCGGGCTTGTACTTCGCAGGGTAGGTCGCAGCAAAACGATTCAGCTGCTCTTGTGCCGGGTCGAGCAGGCCGGCCAGGCGCAGCCACTTGATGCGTCGCCACTCGCCAATCTCGGCACCGATCTGTTTGCCCTGCTCCGCATAGCGTTGCTGCGACGCCGTCAGGCTTGCATCGGCCTCATCCAAGCGGCCCAGCTCCATCAACGCCTGCGCCTTCAGCCCCAGGGTTGAGCCATCCATCTGGCCGCCGCCGGCCTGGTCGGCCAGCGCCTGCACCTGGTCGATCGCGCGCAAGGCGGGCAAAGGTTGGCCGATGGTGAACAACAGCAGCGCCCAGTTGTGCAGGTGGTTGCTGTTGTCATTGGTGAGCTGCAACTGCCCTTCGCTCACCAAGCGCGCCATCTGGCCGTAGGCCGCGACCGCCTGCTCCATGCGCCCCGCCTGCCGGTGGATCTCGGCCAGCCGCACCCAAACGCTGCGTTCGATCTCCGGGTTGGCAATGCCCATCTGGGGCAGCAGGGCCAAGGCTTGCTCGGCGGCGGCCCGGCCCTGAGCGGGGCGCATCTGGTTGACATCCACGTCTGCCGCATTCAGCAGGCAGACGATGCGCGCCTCGACGTGCTGCGGCGGCGCGGACAAGGCGGCAAGGCTGGCGTCGATCATGGCCTGGGCCTGGTCGAAACGCTGCCGTCGACCATATGACGCGCCGAGCGCGCACGCCGACAGGGCGCGCACACCAGGATCGGCGTGGTCCTTCGTCAGCGCATGGGCTGCAGCCCAGACCTGCTCGGCCTTGGCCAGCTCGCCCATGCCCAGGTAGGAGTCGCCCACGGCCCGGAACAACGCCGCCTGGCGCTCGGGCGTCAGGTCGGTTCGGGCCTTGGTGGTGGTGGCGGCCCGGTCCAGCAACTCACCGGCCGAGATGGTCTCGCCGGCGGGCTGCGCGGTGGTCAGGTTGCGGAACAGGCGGAACAGGTCTTGCGCCTCGGCCATCTTGCCAAGCGCCAACTGACGTTGGTCGTTGGCGCGGGCCGCCTCCTGCCGGGCTCGATCGGCCTGCCACACCGTACCCGCAACGCCGGCAGCGATGGCCATTGAAGTGAGGGTGCCGACCGCCACCGTGCCACGGTTGCGACGCACGAACTTCTGCGCGCGGTAAGCAAAAGAGTCGGGCCGCGCGCGCACGGGCTCGAAGGCCTGGTAGCGGCGCAGGTCTTCGGCCAGCGCCGACACGGTCGCGTAACGCTCGGCCGGCAGCTTGCGCAGGGCCTGGGCAACGATCGTTTCCAGATCACCGGCCAGTTTTCGACGGAGCCGCTCGGGTGTGCTGGCGCGCAGCGCTGCCCCGCCGGCGCCATCGGCGGCATCGGGCGCGATGCAGCGCGACAGCCGGGCGGGCTCGGTCTGCAACGTGCTGTGCATCACCTGCGCCGCATTGCCGCCCTGCGGCGCCGTGGGGTGGCAGCCGCACAGCAACTGATACAACAGCACACCCAGCGCGTACACGTCGGTGGCGGTGGTCACGCCCTCGCCGCGCAGTTGCTCGGGCGCGGCGTATTCGGGCGTCAGCGCCCGACCGCCTTCGCGCGTGAGTTCGGTGGACTCGGCACTGCCCAGATCCTCGTCCAGCAATTTGGCAATGCCGAAGTCCAGCAGCTTCACCGTGCCGTCGGCCGTAACCAGGATGTTCCCGGGCTTCAGGTCGCGGTGGATCACGCCGTGCGTGTGCGCGTGGGCCGCGGCGGCCAGCACGTCGTCGAACAGCGCCAGCCGGGCTTCAATGCTCAGACGCTGCGCATCGCAATGCAGGTCGATGCGCTGGCCCTCGACCAACTCGATCACCAGGTAGGGCTGGCCGCCCGGTGTAACGCCAGCGTCAAGCAGCCGCGCGATATGCGGGTGCTGCAGGCGCGCCAGGATCTCGCCTTCGCGGCGGAAGCGCTCCGCACCGGTTCGGCCCATCAATGACAGGTGCAGCAGCTTGATGGCCACGGCGCCGTTGTAGCGGCCGTCTTCGCGCAGCGCGCGCCACACGCTGCCGCCGCCGCCATGCCCCAACGGGGCCTGCAACACATAAGCGCCCAGGCGCTGGCCCACCAGGCTGGCTTCGGCGCCAGTACCCGGCGCAGGCGCTGCAGCGCCGGTCAGGAAGCCGCCTGAGCGGGCCTGGCTGTCGTGGGCCATCAGGGCCGCCAGTTCATCGGCCATGGCCGGCGAACTGGCTCGCAGCGCTTCCAGCCGCGCGCCGCGCGCCCGTGTATCCAGGTCGAGCAATTCGTCGAGCAGCGGGCTGAGTTCACGCCAGCGGTCCGGTGGGGGAATGTTCATCGCAGGGTCGGCTCCGGCTTCATGTCATGCCCATCGCAAAGCGTTGATCAAAGCCGCCAAACTTCGAGCCCAACTTCGAACCAGGCGGACGCCCGCTCAACGGGCCTGCATGGCGCTGTGCAGCAGCATCCGGGCCTTTTCCCACTGGCGCTGCACGGTGCGTTCCGAGCTGCCCATCAGCGCGGCAATCTCCGGCACTGAAAAACCGCAGAAGAACTTCAGGTCCACCACCTGGGCGAGGGCCGGCTCCAGGCGCGCGAGTTCGTCCAGGGTCTCACCGATGTCGCTGAGCAACTCGGGCTGCGGGCACTGTTCCGCATGCTGGGTATCCAGCGAAGTGATGTCCAGGCCGCCGCCGCGCTTTTGCGCCTGGCGCTCGCGCACGCGGTCGATGACCAAGCCGCGCATTGCGCGCGCGGCGTAGGCCATGAAGTGGCCTTCACTGGGGAAAGCCAGCGCGTTGCGCTGCGACATGTCGAGGTAGGCCTCGTGCAGCAGCGTGGTGGCGCCCAGCGGGGCATGCGGACCCAAGCGCGCGGCTTCTCGCCGGGCCATGCCGTGCAGTTGCCGGTACAGGGTGCTGAAAAGCAGGTCGGTCGCGCCGGGCTCGTTCTTGTCGGTCAGGGCGACCCATGCGTTCAATTCGACATTCGGGTCGTCAGGCATGACTTTGATTCTGACGTGTCCCAGGCGCGCCGAACGATGGCTTACGGCAGGGGCAGCTTGCCGGCAGCCGAGTTCTACAGATCAGAACGCGCCCAAACGGCTCACAGCCGCCTTGCGAGGACCGCAGCAGCAGTCGAATCTGCGCGCGAACAGCCCCGGAGGGCGCAGCAAGCGCAAGCGCACTGACCTGCCCATAACCCGCGTCCTTTTGACGATCGAGACGCGCCAACGGCGCGACGCCTTCCGCATGCACGACCCCACCCCCATCGACATCGTCTACCTCTGGGTCGACGGCTACGACCCCGCCTGGCACCGCAAGTGGCGGGCGGCGGCCGCGCGATTGGGGCTGGGCCAGCACCGGGCGATGGGGGCGCACGGCAATGTCGAAGACCGCTTTCGCGACAACGACGAACTGCGCAACAGCCTGTGCGCGCTGGACCGCTTCTTCCTGGCGCACGGCCACATTGACCTGGCGACCGATGCGCAGACGCCCGCCTGGCTGTAGCCGTCGGACCGGCTGACGGTCATCGACCACATGGCGAGGGATCGCGACGGTCAGGCCGCTCGCAGCTGCGGCCCACGGTAAGCGCGCACGGCGGCCTGCAAAGGCCTGAGCACGCGGGCCTCGTCCGAATCGCTGTCGTGGTCTGCCATGTAGGTCTGGCCGTGCTCTTCGACGAGCACCCCTTTGCGGGTGCGCAGCTTGCATCATCCGGGTGACGAACTTGTGCATCACCGTCTGCAGCACCTCATTGGTCGGGCGGGGACACTTCGACGAAGACCGGTTCGCCTTCGGTGTCGCAGCGGTACACGCCGTCCAGCGTCAGGCAGTGAAGGTGAATGTTGAGATTGGCGGCTGACCCAAAGCGCTGGATCAGCGTGACCGCGCCGCTATCAGCCTCTTCAGCTTTCGGACCTGCTTGCCCGAGCAGGTGGCACGTGATCACGCGGTGCACCACCTGCACCACTGGCGTCACCAGCTTGGATTGTGCGGACCGCAGCAGGCGCAGCGGGATGGGCAGCCGCACTTGGCAAACCCGAACCGACTGGCGCACCGGCACGCGCGGATGGACGTGATCGAGCAAGTGCGCCGCCGTCTGTGCCTTGCGCCGGGGCCCGCACGACGGGCAAAAGCCGCGTCGGTTGCAGCTGAAGGCCACAAGCTTGTCGTGTCCGCAGTCGCCGCAATGCAAGCGTAGAAAGCCGTGGGCCAGGATGCCGCATTCGAGGAAGGCGTCGAGCTCGTCCTAGACGAACTGCGGCAGGCCGGCGCCGGCTGCCGACTCGGTCTGCTCGACGAAGGTGGCGGCGTGCTGCTGCACCAAGCGGTGCAGCGTGGTCTGCTCGGGGCGGTGGCGATCGTCGTGAACCGGGGCGCTGTCCGGCGCCGTGATCGAAGGATTGGCCTGCCGGCCAATGGCTTGCACGCTAGGCTACCGAGGCGGTACCTCGCACGGTCTCAAGCCACGCGCTGCGCCTCAATCGCCCTGTGTGCCGCCCACCTCTTTGTGCCCACTGCTACGGGGAAACCTTCGGGAGCAACGGTTTTTGCGCAACCGGCCGCTTCGGGGCGACGAGTCCCCGGCGGCGAGTGACTCCTATGGGTCGAGATGTTGAGTTCGCCGCCTTGAAGACCGGCTGTTCAGTCGAAGTCGGCTCGGATGGCTGCTGTCAGCGCCGCGCTTGAACTGGCAGTCCCGGCCACGAGGCGACATCGGCAACGGGCGCCGACGCGCTGTCCACCGGCAACCTGGCCCATCTCGCCTCATGCACCCCATCGAGAGCCGGCGGACGCCCCAGTGCACCGCGAGCACCACCGCCCCAAACTACTTGCCGCTTTGGCTCTGCTCCGTGCCTGACATGCTGCTGCCGTGCAACGAGCATCCCTGTGGCGCACTGGGGCAGCACGCTTGCCGGCAGCGCGGCCGGGCCCACGCTGATGTTGAAGTCAGGTCAAGGATCGTGCTCGTGAGGCGGCGCGCTGGCCACTTTCGCATCGACATCGCGGTGCCAGCCAACCTGCGTTGTGGGCGACCCGAAGGCGGCGCGGCCATGGAGCAGGGGCCTTCGTGGGCGTCGCTGAGCCGCACTTTCGCGGGCACCTGGGAAATCCAGTCAACGGTGCTGGAAGAGCGCATGGCCAACAATGCTGCGCTGGAGATTCAGATCATCGACGTGCGCGAGCGGCAGGAGTTCGGCGACGCGCTGGGGCATATTCACGGTGCCCGCCTGTTGCCGCTGTCAGAGTTGTCCGCTCGCGCCGCAGAGATCGATCGCACACGGCCGGCGGTGACGGTGTGTCGCTCTGGCAACCGATCGGCCCAGGCAGCGGTGCTGCTGCAGAAAGCGGGCTGCACCCAGGTTGCGAATCTGGCGGTTGGCATGTTTCGCTGGCGCGCCGACGGGTTTGTCGTGGAAGGCGGCGCCGAATGAATGGGGCCCATTACCGGTGACTCTGGCGTGGCCATGAGTTGATATCGGTCAATGCAGTCAAGCCTTGGCGGATCGACCATCGACGGGTGTTCGGCGCCGCCAAAGGCAGGGTCATGAAAGCGATTTGTCCGATGGTTCTGGTCTGCGACTGCGTCGCCAGCGTTGGCGCTGCCTGGACGCTCGGTGGTGTCGGCACGGAGCCGGTCCTTTGGGCTCGGTGAAGACGATGGATCCATGCAAGGACTGTGTGCTGTTACGCCCGGTGGGCTGCAGTTCCTGAAGCGACCCCTAGCCATGCGCCTGTTGCTGCTTGAGGACGACCGGATCTTGGGTTCGGGCTTGTGCGACTACCTGCGTGCCGATGGCAATGCCGTGGACTGGTGCCAGTGCGTTGCGCAAGCGAAGGCCTTGCGCAACGAAGCCTATGACGTGATGCTGGTCGACTGGCAACTGCCCGACGGCTCGGGACTGGAATGGGTGCAGGCGTTGCGCAGCAGCGGCAACAAGACGCCCGTGGTCGTACTGACAGCGCGCGACTTGCTCAGTGACCGCATCAAGGGACTGGATAGCGGTGCCGATGACTATCTGGTCAAGCCCTTTGACCCCGAAGAGTTGAGCGCCCGCATCCGCGCGGTGCGGCGTCGCGCCAGCGGCGCAGCCGAGGCCCAACTGCAGTTCGGCGCCGTGCGGGTTGACCTCGCAGCACGCAGCGTTTCTGTACACGGCGTGCGCGCCGAACTCACCGCGCGCGAGTGGGCTTTGACGGAAGCCCTGGCCTTGCGTGCTGGCCGCATCGTGGCCAAGGCCGACCTGGAAAACCTGGTTCACGGACTCGACGGCGAAGTGGCCAGCAACGCGCTGGAAGTGCATGTATCCAGCATCCGCAAGAAGCTGGGCCGACAACTGATTGAAACCGTGCGCGGCATGGGTTACAGGCTGGTCGCTTGAAGCCTTTGCCTTCGATACGGCGCCGCCTGGCGCGCGTTTTGATCTTTATTTCACTGGCCGGCAGCGTGGCCGTCTCGGTGGTGGTGTGGCTCGTTGTGCGCCAAGAGATGGGCGAATTGCTCGACGAGACACTGCAAGAGTCGGCACAGGTTCTTCACGGTTTGCTGAACGTCAGCGGGCTACCGCTACCGCTGGCCGCCGGTGGGTCGATGCCGGCACCGGCCCACAAGGAAGATCTGGTCTGGCAGATCGTCGACCGTCAGGGCCTGGTGTTGCTGCGCTCGCACCAAGCGCCAGACCAGGCGCTGGTGGCACCTTCAGTCCGAGGGTTGGCCAGTGTCGATGGTGCCTGGCGCGTGTTTGCCCAAAGCCTGGGCGAGCAGGGCTCGGTGTTGCAGGTGGCGCAGCGCGGCAGTGAACGCCGCGAAGCGCAAGTCGACATCAGCGGCTACACCTCGGCCGCAGCACTGGCAGTGGGCCTGCTGTGCGCGCTGTGGCTGAGCGCCGCGGTGCGTCGCGAGTTGAGTCCCCTCTCAGAGATGTCGGCGGCCGTGGCCAGTTATGACCCGCTGCAGCCGGGCGCGACCTTGCCGCAGGCGCGGCGCCTGGAGATGCTGCCGCTGCGACAGGCCGTCACCGAGCTGGGTGCACGGCTGGCGCGTCGCGTGGCCAGCGAGCGCGCCTTTGCCGGCCATGCAGCGCATGCGCTGCGCACGCCCCTGGCCGGCCTGGTGGCGCAATTGGCCGCCGCGCAGCGTCTGGCCCCCGATGAGACACAGCCGATGCTGGCCTTGGCCCGCCAGGCGGCGGACCGCCTGAGGCGGGTCGTGGAGGCCCTGTTGATATTGTTCAGGAGCGGATCCGAGCCGAAGTGGCAGTCGGTTGATCTCCAGCAAATCGCCGCGCAGCTGCAAGTGGATGGCCTGAGCGTCACAGTGCAGGCCAGCCCGGGTCTGCAGGCTGACCCCGATCTGCTGGCTGCTGCGCTGGCCAATGTGCTGGACAACGGAGTGAAGCACGGCGCCACGCAAATCGCGATCAGCCTGCGCTGGCAGGACGGCAGGCCTTGCGTGGTGCTGGCCGACAACGGGCCTGGAATGACCGATGCGCAACGGCTGCGACTGCAGGCTTCCATCGACGCGCAAGACAGCCAAGGCACCTCGGGTCTGGGGCTGGGTCTGGTGCTCGCCGACCTGGTTGCGCGTGCACACGGTGGAGCGCTGCGCCTGCCGCGCGTGGGCGCAGGCTGCACGGTCGAGCTGCAATTGGCTTTGCCAGCAGCGCAGCGACCTGCGAGCTGAATTCAGCACCCTCAGCTTTACGTTGGCTTCAGTGTGCCGTCGCATGCTCTGGTCGTGCGCAACGCACAGCAACGGCTGGAAGGAGTGGACGTGAACATCAAACGACATCGGACTCGGGGGTCTTGGCGTACGGCGTTGGCTGCAGCCGTTGCGGCAGGCAGCCTGATGGCCTGTGGTGGCGGCGGCGCGCCGGAGGCTGGCCTTGTCTCCGCGAGCCCTCAGGCGGTCACCAGCACGGCCACCCCGGCTGAGGCCAGTGCTGGCGTGGTCACGGCGCTGAGCAACAAGACTGCCCCACCCAAGCCGATCCCGCAGCCGGCCAACACCGAGGGCCGGCTGTTGGCGTCCAACTGCTTTCAATGCCACGGCACCTTGGGCACCGGAGGCTTCGATTCGATCCGCGGCACGGATGCTCGAGAAGTGCTGGAGTTTCTGAACAAGCCCGCCAGCAGCCAGATCATGGCCGCGCACGCGCAGGGCTACACGCCGGCTCAGCTGCAAAAAATCATTGCCTACCTGCAGCAGTAGGCCCAGGAGAAACACATGACCCAATCGTTGATCAAGAACTCAACTTCCCGGCGCCGCTGGTTGGCTCTGGCCGCTGGCAGCACGGTTGCCGGCTGGCTACCCTTGCGCGGCTGGGCTGATGACTCTGGCGGCTCTGCCAGCGCCAACGCTTCCAACATCGCACTGGCGACCACCGGCTTGACCGGCAAGCGCGTGGTGGTGGTGGGTGGCGGCATGGCCGGCATGACCGTTGCCAAGTACCTGCGTTTGTGGGGCGGTAGCGGCGTGCAGGTGACCCTGGTGGAGCCAGACGCAAGCTACTCCTCAAACATCATGAGCAACCTGGTGCTGAATGGCAGCCGTACGGTGGCTTCCTTGCAGTACAGCCGCGACGCGCTGACCACGCGCTATGGCGTGGTGCGCAAGGCCGGCAGCGTGGTGGCCGTCAATGTCGCCGCCCACACCGTGGCGCTGGCTGACGGCACGTTGCTGGGCTACGACCGGCTGGTGCTGGCGCCGGGCGTAAGCTTCGATGACGCCTACGGCCTGACCCAAGCTGACTACGAAACACGGACCCCGCACGCCTGGCGCGCCGGCCCGCAAACGCAGTTGCTGCGCACCCAGGTGGCAGCCATGCGCAATGGCGACACCTTCGTCATGACCATCCCCAAAGCCCCTTACCGCTGCCCACCCGGCCCCTACGAGCGGGCCTGTGTGGTGGCCGACTATCTGAAGACCGCCAAGGGCTCCAATTGCAAAGTCATCGTGCTCGACGAGAACTTGTCCATTCAGGCTGAGAGGCACAGCTTCGAGATGGCTTTTTCACAAATCCACGCCGGCATCATTCAGTACGTGCCCGGTGCCAGCAACATCACCATCCAGCCTGGCAGCAAGTGGGTGAGTTATGTCGATCAACTCGGCGCCGCGCAGACCGTTCAGGCGAAGGTGGTCAACCCCATCGTGCCGCACCGGGCGGCTGGCAGCGTGCTCGGCGGGTGGCTGGCCAAGGCTGGCTTGAACAACGGCACAGGCGGGCGCTGGGCCAACGTGAATGTGCTCAGCTACGAGTCAACCGCCGCCACCGGCACCGACGTGCATGTGATCGGCGACGCCGCAAGTTGCGGCATGCCCAAGGCCGGCCACGTGGCCAACCAAGAGGCCAAGATCTGCGCCGACGCCATCGTTCGGCTGTTCTCGGGCATGGCACCAGACCCGCAGCCGGTGGCCAATTCAGCCTGCTATTCGCCCATCACCGCCAGCACCGCCAGCTGGCTGACGGCGGTGTACCAGTACGACCCGTTGGACGGCCGCATGAAAGCGGCGACGAGTGGCGGCCAGACGATGGTCGGCGGTCTGCCCGCCACAGCGACTGAGGCGGCCAGCATTGCCCGCGACAACTTCAAGGACATGGGTACTTGGTTCAGCACCTTGATGGGCGACACCTTGTCCTGAAGGCCTTCACCCATCGATGGGACCGATGCGGCGCGGAGCGACCAAGCGCCAAGCAACGGCCGTCGATTGCGCTGTTGTTGATGCTGCGCAAGCAGTCCTCAACGATCCAGCGCACGCTCAGAAGCTTGTAGGGATTGCCCACACAAAAGGTGACTTCATGAACCGACTCCACATCTCTGCCATCGTCTCCGCTTGCGCGGTAGCCTTGGCGCCTCTCGCGAGCCACGCCGCCGTCTTCGGCTCGCTCGGCAATTTCGATACCGTCAACGACACCGGCAAGCCGGCTTACGGTTTCGAGATCGACATCGAGGACTCCTTGTTTGACCACACCAAGGTCTCAAGCGTCTTCGGCTACAACCGGGTCTTCTCGTCTTACTCGCCGGACCCTGGCGCGGTAGTGCGCTTCGGCAAGCCGACCATCACCGACGTGCCCGGCTATGGCGTGCGCATCGTCTATGGCGGCGTGGGCGGCGGTATTGCCACCCCGGCCAATGACGCCCTGCATCCTTTCACCACCACCGGCGAGAGTTGCTGGCCCGGCGCCAACCTTGGCTGGAAGGCCAACCCTTGCGATCACTTCGGCGTCAGCACCTTCGGCAACCCAGCCGGAGTCCGTTATAGCTGGCTGGTCGACGATGGCACTGGGGC
Source organism: Burkholderiales bacterium (assembly GCA_038316205.1). GTDB lineage: Bacteria > Pseudomonadota > Gammaproteobacteria > Burkholderiales > Burkholderiaceae_C > Rubrivivax. The sequence goes on along the minus strand of JBBQAI010000062.1, from coordinate 860 downwards.
ACTGGCCAAAGTGGCGGTCGGCGTTCCATCGGTGAGCTTCACGCCGGTGTACGTCGCGCCGCCTCCACCGAATGCACCGCTGCCGGTTCCTGCCGCGGTCGTTGCCGTGATCCAGGCTCCCGTCGTCGATGTGCCCGCGCCGCAGGCGAACGCCTACTGGGTCAAGCTGACCCAAACCACGCTACCCGGCAACATCGACTTGGGTGACTTGCTGATCGGTCACAACGGCGATGCGTTCAGGAATGAAGGACATCCACAGATCGACGGTTTGAATGACAAGCCCGAGGTGGAAACCGAGTGGTACGAGTTGCAGATCGGGCGGGTCAACGAAGTGTCGAAAGAACTCAGGCCCAACGGCGACCCGTCCGTCGCCATCAACCTGAAGTTCTTCAAGTACCAGGGCCAGTTCGATGGCGAAGGCCTGGTCGATCCCATCACCAGCCAGAAGCCCAAGACAGACGCCAACGGCGTGTCTTACGTCATGCTCGACGACGGTCGTCACGACTTGGTCTATGTCGGCCAGCAGATCGGTGGCTTCAACGCGAACGAGGTAGCCGCCGCGGTTCCCGAGCCCGGCACTTACGCGCTGATGGCTGCCGGGCTGAGTCTGGTCGGCTTCATCACGCGGCGCCGTCGGGAGGATAGGAAATCAAACGCACTTTTTTTCTCCCAAAGGCCCCCCCCCGGCAAGGCTCTTGATCACCTACTAACGGGGTCCTTGGGTTGGTCGCGGAAGGGTCGGGGATTCTGGCCCCCCCCCCCCCCCCCCACCCCCACGGCGTTGGGAGCGCACCCCCGCCCCCCCCAGGCCGCGGGGGGGGGGGGGGGGGGGCCGACCCACGCCCCCCCCCCGCCCGGGA
>JBBQAI010000038.1:0-34765 GCA_038316205.1 Burkholderiales bacterium | reverse complement strand
GCCCAACGGCGCGGCCTCGTCCTTCTTCAGCGGCATGATCCGCGAGCCGCTCGCCGGGCTGCCGGCCACCTTGCCGGTGGACCTGAGCGTGTCGCATCCGGTGTCATCACCGCAGCGCACGGTGGACGGCCTGATCGCCGTCTACGAAGCCAGCCGCGAGGCCTTTTTGGGCCGCACCGCGCTCAACCTGCCGGGGCTGAACGTGACGGTGCAACAGATGCTGGATGCGCTGGAAACAGTCGCTGGCGCGAAGGTGAGGGCGCTGGTGACGCCGCACCGCGACGAGCGCATCGCCGGCATCGTGGCCAACTGGCCGCGCGGTGCCAGCGCCGCCCGCGCCGCACGCCTGGGTCTGCTGCCCGAGGCGAATTTCGAAGACATCATCCGGCAGTACATCGCCGACCAGACCGAACAAGGCCACGCGGCGACCGCGCTGAAAGGACTCCAGCCATGAACCAGATCGATCTGAAGGACCGCGTGGCGGTGGTCACCGGCGGAGCGCAAGGCATCGGTTACGCCACCAGCGCGCGCTTGCTGAAATCAGGCGCGCGGGTGGTGATCTGGGACATCGACGCCGCGCGCACCGCGGCCGCTTGCGAGGCGCTGGCGCCGCTGGGCAATGTGCAGGGCGAGCGGGTTGAGTTGACCGACGACGCGGCCGTTGCGGCCGCCACGGCGAACACCGTGGCCAGCGTGGGTCGCATCGACATCCTGGTCAACAACGCCGGCATCACTGGCGGCAACGCCACCACCTGGGACCTGGACCCGGCGGTGTGGCGCCAGGTGATCGAAGTCAACCTGATCGCGCCCTACCTGACCTGCCGTCACGTCGTGCCGCGCATGCTGGCGCAAGGCTACGGGCGCATCGTCAACATCGCCAGCGTGGCCGGCAAAGAGGGCAACCCCAACGCCAGCCACTACAGCGCCAGCAAGGCCGGCTTGATCGCCTTGACCAAGTCCTTGGCCAAAGAAGTGGCGACAAAAGGCGTGCTCGTCAACGCCATCACGCCAGCCGTCGCCAAGACCGCCATGTTCGAGCAGATGGCGCAGAGCCACATCGACTACATGCTGGGCAAGATCCCGATGGGCCGCTTCGTTGAGGTCGACGAAATCGCGGCCATGGTAGCCTGGCTGTCCAGCGAAGAGTGTTCGTTCAGCACCGGCGCGGTGTTCGACATCACGGGTGGGCGTTCGACTTACTGACGAAGTCGCGGCGCCGCAGCGCCGCCAGGCTGCTCAGCCGATGCGCCCCAGCAGCAGGTATTCCATCAACGCCTTCTGCACGTGCAGCCGGTTCTCGGCCTCGTCCCACACCACGCTCTGTGGGCCATCGATGACCTCGGCGGTGACCTCTTCGCCGCGATGGGCCGGCAGGCAGTGCATGAAGAGCGCGTCGGGCTGGGCCACAGCCATCATCTCTTCGTCCACGCACCAATCGACGAAGGCCTTGCGGCGCTCTTCGTTTTCGGCCTCGTAGCCCATGCTGGTCCACACGTCGGTGGTGACCAGGTTCGCGCCCTCACAGGCTTCCATGGGGTGGTTGAAGACCTTGAAGCAGTCGCTGTTGCGCACGCCCGCCACGGCTGCATCCACCTCGTAGCCGCTGGGCGTGCTGACGTGCACCGTGAAGCCCAGGATCTCCGCTGCTTGCAACCACGTATTGGCCATGTTGTTGCCATCACCCACCCAGGCCACGACCTGGCCTTTGATGTCCCCGCGCTGCTCGATGTAGGTGTAGATGTCGGCCAGGATCTGGCACGGGTGGTACTCGTTGGTCAGGCCATTGATGACCGGCACGCGTGAATGCGCGGCGAAGCGCTCGATCATGGTCTGCTCGTAAGTGCGGATCATCACGATGTCGGTCATGCGGCTGATCACGCGGGCGCTGTCTTCCACCGGCTCGGCGCGGCCCAGTTGGCTGTCGCCGGTGGTCAGGTGAACCACCGAGCCGCCCATCTGGTACATGCCGGCCTCGAAGCTGACGCGCGTGCGGGTGCTGGCCTTCTCGAAGATCATGGCCAGCGTGCGGTCCACCAGCGGCTGGTAGCGCTCGTAGTTCTTGAATCGCGTCTTGATGATCTGGGTGCGCTCGAAGAGGTAGGCGTACTCCTCGGCGCGCAGGTCTTTGAACTGGAGGTAATGCTTCATCAAGCTCTGGCCCGGCTTCATGCCGGTTCGCTGAGGAAGGCCGTCACCAACGGACACAGGATGGCCGCGATCTGGCGCGCCTCATCGGCGCTCAAGATCAATGCGGGCAGCAGCCGGATGACGCGTTCGGCGGTCACGCTGATCATCAAGCCGGCCTCAGCCGCGCGGCCCAGCAGCACGCCGCAGGGGCGGTCGAGTTCGACGCCGATCATCAGCCCCGCGCCGCGGAAATCAACCACGCCGGGCAGGCCTTGCAGTTCGGCTTTCAACGCGTCCATCAACACGCCGCCCACGCAGGCGGCATTCGCCAACAGGCCGTCTTCTTCCATGATGCGCAGCGTCTCGACACCGGCCCGCATGGCCAGCGGGTTGCCGCCGAAAGTGGTGCCGTGGTTGCCCGGGCCCAGCACATTCACGGCTTTGGGCCCGACGACGATGGCGCCGATGGGGACGCCCGAGCCCAGGCCCTTGGCCAGCGGCATCACGTCGGGCAGGATGCCGGCCCACTGGTGCGCGAACCACTTGCCCGTGCGGCCCAGGCCGCATTGCACCTCGTCCAGCATCAGCAGCCAGTCGTTCGCGTCGCAGATCTTGCGCAAGCCTTGCAGGTATTCATTGCTGCTGGCGTTGATGCCGCCTTCACCCTGGATGACTTCCAGGAATACGGCGACCACGTTCCGGTTGGTGCGCGCCTGGTGTTCCACAGCGGCCAGGTCGTTCAGCGGAACTCGCACGAAGCCTTCCACCAGCGGGCCGAAACCGGCCTGCACCTTGGGGTTGCCGGTGGCCGACAAGGTGGCGATGCTGCGGCCGTGGAAGGCCTTTTCGTAGACGATGATTTCCGGGCGGGCTATGCCCTTGTCATGGCCGAACTTGCGGGCGATCTTGATCGCGCCTTCGTTGGCTTCCAGACCCGAATTGCAGAAGAAAACTGCCGACAGATTCGACAACTCGCACAGCTTGGCGGCCAGTGTTTCCTGCAGCGGCACTTCGTAGTAATTGCTGCAGTGGATCATCTTGGCGACCTGGTCTTGCAGCGCCGGCACCAGCTTCGGGTGGCCGTGGCCCAGGGTGTTGACCGCGATGCCGCCAAGGCCGTCCAGATAACGTCGGCCCTCGGTGTCCCAGACCCAGGCGCCCTGACCACGCGCCAAGGCGATGGGCAGACGGCCGTAGGTGTTCATCACATGCGGCATCGGCCGGGTGAGAACGTGGGACAGCGCAGGCTCGGGAGCGTTCATCTCGCGTTTCCTTTCAAGGACGCAGAACAAAATGCCGGTCCGTGACGCTTCAGTCAGCGATGTCACGTTCCGGCGGAGTTTGATTCTAAAGGGGGGTGCCGGGCTGTCGATCAAGCGACCATCACCGCTACCGTGGGCACCACCATGCATGCTGCGGCGCAGCAAACCCGAGGCACAATTGCAGCCTCTCGCGGCCCGATGTTCAGGTCGCCGCCTCTGCTTCTACCGGCAGGCCACGAGGCCGTGCCGCTACCGATGACCCCCAAGAAGCCCCGTCAGTACACCATCCGCGGCATCACCACCGAAGGCCGCACCTTCCGGCCGAGCGACTGGTCCGAGCGCCTGGCGGGCGCGATGTCCAGTTTTCGCCCCGCCGGCGGCGCCGGCGGCATTGGCGCCTACATCGGCTATTCGCCGTATTGCGTGCCGCAGGTCATCGATGGCGTGAAGTGCGTGCTGGTCAACGAGGCGCTGCGCGGCATCGAGCCCATGGCCTGGGACTTCGTCATGAGCTTCGCGCGCGACAACCAGCTAACGGTGGTGGAACTCACCGCAAGTTGACGTTCCATAAAAAAAGCCCGCTGCTGCGGGCCTTTCATTTGCACAAGAAGACGACTGCTTCAGGCAGCCAACGCCAGGGCCTTGACTTTGGCGGACAAGCGGCTCTTCAGGCGAGCGGCCTTGTTCTTGTGGAAGATACCCTTGTCGGCCACCGAGTCGATCACGCTCTGCGCCGACTTGAAGGTTTCGGCTGCCTTGACCTTGTCGCCGCCGGTGACGGCCTTGACCACGTTCTTCACGACGGTGCGGAAGTGCGAGCGCAGCGAGGTGTTGGCAGCGTTCAGAGCGACGTCTTGACGGGCGCGCTTCAGGCCCGAGGCGAGGCGGACGGTTTTCTTCTTGGCTTTAGACGATGTGGCCATGCTTTTACAGAGGTGAAGTCATGAGATGCAAAGACTGTCGAGTGTAGCACGGTGCTTTGCGCTGTCGAGTTTGGGTTGGGGTCGCTTTCTATAATGCCCTGTGAATTTACTTAAAGCGGCTTCCATCGTTTCGCTGTTGACCTTGCTGTCGCGGGTGACCGGCCTGGTGCGCGAACAACTGGTGGCGGCGGCCTTCGGCGCCAGTGGCGTCACCGACGCCTTCAATGTCGCTTTCCGCATCCCGAATCTGTTCCGCCGCTTGTTTGCAGAAGGCGCCTTTTCGCAAGCTTTCGTGCCGTTGCTGGCCGCCACCCGCGCGCTCGATGGCGACGATGCCACGCGTTTGTTGATCGACGCCGTGGCCACCGTGTTGGCCTGGGTGCTGGTGGTGATCTGCGCGCTGGGCGTGGTCGGCGCGCCGCTGCTGGTGTGGGTGATGGGCTCGGGCCTGGAACGCTTCGACGACGCCGTGGTGATGACGCGCTGGATGTTCCCCTACATCGGATTCATGTCGCTGGTAGCGTTGTCGGCAGGCGTCTTGAACACCTGGAAGCGCTTCGCTGTGCCGGCCATCACGCCGGTGCTGCTGAACCTGTCGGTCATCGCCGCCGCCTGGTGGGGCGTGCCACGCATGGCGGCTTGGGGTCTGCAGCCTGTTTACGCGTTGGCCGGCGGAGTGATGCTGGGCGGCTTGCTGCAGGCGGCCGTGCAGTTGCCGGCGCTGGCCGCCATCGGCTGCGCGCCGCGCATCGGCTTGCTGCCGAGGGCCATTGCAGCGGCCTGGCGTCACGCCGGCGTCAAGAAGATCCTGAGCCAGATGGGGCCGGCGCTGCTGGGTGTTTCGGTGGCGCAGATCTCGTTGCTGATCAACACGCAGATCGCCACGCACGTGGGGGTGGGCGCCGTGTCATGGCTGACCTACGCCGACCGTCTGATGGAATTTCCAACCGCGCTGCTGGGCGTGGCGATGGGCGCGGTGCTGTTGCCGCAACTGTCAGCAGCGCTGGCGCGCGACGACACAGCTGGCTATTCCGACATGTTGGATTGGGGCCTGCGCCTGGTGCTGTTGCTGGCCTTGCCCTGCGCGCTGGCCTTGTTGCTGTTCTCGAATGGCTTGACGGCCGTGCTCTTCCACTACGGCAAGTTCTCGGCCAACGACGTGGCGATGACCGCCCGCGCGCTGCAAGGCTACGGCGTGGGTCTGCTCGGCATCGTCGCGATCAAGGTGCTGGCGCCGGCTTTCTACGCGCGGCAAGACGTGCGCACGCCAGTGCGTATCGCCATTGGTGTGCTGGTGGCCACGCAGTTGCTGAACCTGGTGCTGGTGCCGGCGCTGGGGCACGCCGGGTTGGCGCTGTCCATCAGCCTGGGTGCGCTGGTGAATGGCAGCATCCTGCTGCTCAGCCTGATGCGCCAGGGCACCTACCGTCCCCGGCCTGGCTGGGGGGCGTTCGCGTTTCGCGTGCTGCTGGCCAACGGCGTATTGGGTGGCGGCTTGTTTTGGGCCGCGCGGCACATCGACTGGATTGCCCTGCAGGCCCACGCCACGCTGCGTGCCGGCGCTGTGGCGCTGGTGCTGGGTGGCGTGGCGGCAGCCTACTTCGCCGTGTTGGCAGCCTGCGGCCTGCGGCCGCGCGATCTGATGCGCCGGGCCTGACCTACACTGAGATGGATGGCCCAACCCTTGCAATTTGACGCACCCAGCGCCCTCGATTACTTCGCCGCGCTGGTGGCTGAAGACGCCGGCTTCCCGCTGCTGGAAGTGGCCGTTGCCGTGGCCCAGGACGACGACCCCGGGCTGGATGTGCAGGGCGTGCTGGCCCAGGTCGATGCGCTGGCCGACCGGCTGTGCCGCCGTGTGCCGGCCGACGCCGCACCGTTGCAGCGCCTGCGCCTGATGAACCAGTATTTCTTCCAGGAACTGGGCTTCGGCGGCAACGTCAACGACTACTACGACCGCAGCAACAGTTCGCTGCCGGCGGTCTTGCGCACGCGGCGCGGCATCCCGCTGACGTTGGCCTTGGTTTACATGGAAATTGCCAACCAACTGGGCTTGCAGGCGCAGGGCATTTCCTTCCCCGGTCACTTTCTCGTCAAGTTGCGCATGCCGATGGGCGAGGTCGTCATCGACCCCTTCACCGGCCGCTCGCTGGACCGCGAAGAACTCGAAGAGCGTTTGTTGCCCTACCGCCAGCAGCGCGGGCTGGTGGGCGACGAAGCGGTGCCGCTGGGCCTGTTCCTGCAGCCCGCAACGGGCCGTGAGACGACAGCCCGGCTGTTGCGCAACCTGAAGGAAATTCACCGCAGTGCGCGCGACTGGGCGCGGCTGGTCGCCGTGGTACGGCGCCTGGTGATCCTGCTACCCGACGAATGGGAAGAACGCCGCGACCTGGGTCTGGCATTGGCGCAGCTGGGCTTGTCGGACGACGCCGCCGACGCGCTGGCGCTCTACCTGGAACACCGGCCCGAAGCTGCCGATGCCGCGTCCATGCGCCGCAAGCTCAGCGCCTGGCGCCGGGCCCACTGACGGTGGCGCGATGAAACAGATTCCTCTGCCGATCGGTCCGCAGCCGCAGCCGCGCTTTGACAATTTTCTGCCCGGCGACAACGCCGCCGCGCTGGCCCATCTGCGCGAACTGGCGCTGCCGACGGCGCCGGTCTATCTGTGGGGGCCGGCCGGCAGCGGCAAAAGCCATCTGCTGCGTGCGCTGGCCGGGCGCTGCCAGGCTGCTGGTCAGCAAGTCGGCTGGTTCGACGCCGCCGACTGCTTGCCGTGGGCGCTGCAACCGCACTGGGCGCTGGTCGTCATCGACCGCTGCGAGGCGCTGTCACCCGAAGCCCAGCACGCCGGCTTTGCGCTCTTCGTCGAAGCCGCCACGCACGGCGTTCAGGTGGCCGGGGCAGGGCGTTTGCCACCGGTGGATTTGGCGTTGCGCGAAGACCTGCGCACGCGTCTGGGCTGGGGCCACGTCTTCGCGCTGCAACCGCTGCCCGAGGCCGACACCCGCGCCGCGCTGCGCCGCGAGGCCGATCACCGCGGCATCTTTCTGTCTGACGAGGTGATGGACCACGTGTTGACCCATTTCCCGCGCGACCTGTCGCACCTGATGGGCCTGCTCGACCGCCTCGACCACTACGCCTTGGCCCAGGGCCGCCGCGTGACCGTGCCGCTGCTGCGCCAGATGCTGCAGGAAGCGCCGGTGGTCGCCCCGGCGGCCACGCGCCCCGCCGCCGAGACCGCAGCCGAATGAAGCTGACTCTGTTCGACCTGGACGGCACGCTGATCCCGCAGGATTCCGACCACGCTTTTGGCGAGTTCGTGATCAGCCTGGGTTGGGCCGACGAAGGTGAATTCCGGCGCCGCAACGACGGCTTTTTCCAGGACTACCAGGAAGGCCGGCTCGACATCCACGCCTACGTCGAATTCGCAACGGCGCCCTGGCGCGACCGGACGCCGGAAGAACTGGACCGCGCCACGGCGGCCTTCCTCGAAACTGTGATCGAACCGATGCTGACGCCCGACGCGCGCGAGATGGTGCACAGCCACCAGCGCGCCGGCGACCTGGTGGCCATCGTCACGGCCACCAACGATTTCGTCACCCGACCCATCGCGCGCTTGCTGGGTGTCGATGAACTGCTGGCCACCGACCTGGCGCGCGACGCGGCGGGCCGGGTGACGGGCCAGATCGCCGGTGTGCCATGCTTCCGCGATGGCAAGGTCACCCGATTGCGGGCTTGGCTTGCAACGCGCGGACTGACACTGGCCGACTTCGAGCGCAGCACCTTCTACAGCGATTCCACCAACGACCTGCCGCTGCTCGAAGGCGTCAGCCACCCCGTTGCCACCAACCCCGGCCCCGCCCTCGAGCGCATCGCGCAAGACCGCGGCTGGCCCGTACTGAAGCTGTTCGCATGATCAAGACTTTCATCAACCGATTGCTGGGCAAGGGCAGTCCCGCCGATGCCACTGGCGCCCTTGCGGCTGCGCCCTCCGTACCCGACATTCCGCTCGGCGAGCGCGTCGAGATTCCGGCGTCTGAGCACCGCATCGACCCGACCTTGCTGGATGCCAACGCGGTGCGCGTCGTGAAGACGCTGAAGGACGCGGGCTTCGAGGCCTACATCGTCGGCGGCGCGGTGCGCGACCTGCTGGTCGGCATGCGCCCGAAAGATTTCGATGTGGCCACCGACGCCACGCCCGAAGAAATCAAGGCGCAGTTCCGCCGCGCCTTCATCATCGGCCGGCGCTTCCGCCTGGTTCACGTGGTCTTCGGCCGCGGGCGCGAGCACGAGACCATCGAGGTCAGCACCTTCCGCGCCTACCTCGACGCCGCAGCGGCCGACGCCGCACCGGCCAACGAGAAAGAGTTGGCCAAGCCCGAGCGGGGTGGCAAGGGTGGCAGCGCCGACAAGAAGCATGTCGTCGACGCCAGTGGCCGCGTGCTGCGCGACAACGTCTGGGGCCCGCAAGTGGAAGACGCGGCACGGCGCGACTTCACCATCAACGCGATGTACTACGACCCGACGACGCAGATCGTGGTCGATTACCACGGCGGCCTGGCCGATTCACGGGCCCGCTTGCTGCGCATGATCGGCGACCCGCCGACGCGCTACCGCGAAGACCCGGTGCGCATCATCCGTGTGGTGCGCTTCGCGGCCAAGCTGGGTTTTGCGCTGGAGCCGGCCACGCTCAAACCGATCGCCAAGGCCACACCGCTGCTGGCCAATGTGCCCATCTCGCGCCTCTTCGACGAGATGGTCAAGTTGATGCAGACGGGCCACGCCATCGCCAGCATCGAGCAGATGCGCAAGTTCGGTTTGATCGGCGGCAAGCTGGGCATCTTCCCGGTGCTGGACGCTGCGCTGGCGCCGGCCACGCCCAACCCGGCGCGCGAGAAGTTCGTGCGCCTGGCGCTGGAAGACACCGACCGCCGCGTCAATGAAGGCCGCGCCGTGGCGCCCAGCTTCATGCTGGCCTGCATGTTGTGGCATGACGTGCAAGAGCGTTGGAGCGCGCTGAAGGCGGGCGGCGAAGCGCCTTTTCCGGCGCTGCAACTCGCTGTGGATGCGGTCTTCGATGCGCGCATCGGCGACATCTCGGGTCGCGGCAAACTGGCCGCAGACATGCGCGAAATCTGGCTGATGCAGCCGCGCTTCGAACGCCGCACGGTCAGTTCGGCCACCTCGCTGCTGGCCCAGGCACGCTTCCGCGCCGGCTACGACTTTTTGCGCTTGCGCGCCGACTGCGGCGACGTGCCGGTGGAACTGGCCGACTGGTGGGAAGACCTGCACCTGGGCAACGACGAAGAGCGCGAAGCGCTGTTGTCGGACCTGCGTCAGCAGCCGGGGGCCAAGGCGAAGCGCAGCGCAACGACAGCGACCAGCAAGGCGGGTGCCGATACTGCAGCGGCAGCTGAGAGCAGCGATGCAGGCGATCACGATGAGCCTGACGAGTCCGGCGATGACGCCAACGCGCCGACAGGTGAGGGCGCCGCCAGCGCACCCCGCAAGCGCCGCCGCCGCCGGCGCAAGCCAGCAGGTTCCGGGGGCGGAGAGGGCGCAGCGCCAGCCGCTTGATGCCGCCCGAACGGGTCTTCGTCGGCTTGGGCGCCAACCTCGGTGACGCCGCCGTGACGCTGCGCTTGGCCATCGACGAAATCGCACGGTTGCCGACCACCCGCATCGTTGCCGTGTCGTCGTTCTATGTGACGGCGCCTGTCGACGCCACAGGCCCGGACTACACCAACGCGGTGGTCGAAATCAGCACCGACCTGCAACCCGCAGCGCTGTTGCAAGCGCTGCACGACATCGAAGCCGAACACGGCCGGCTGCGGCTCTACCGCAACGCCCCGCGCACCCTGGACCTGGACTTGCTGCTCTACGGCCAGCGTGTCAGCGCCGACCCTGCCGTGACGCTGCCGCACCCGCGCCTGCACCAGCGCGCCTTCGTGCTGCAACCCTTGCTGGAGATAGCGCCGACGCTCGGCCACCCTCTGCTGGGTTCGCTGGCTGACTGGGCGGCCTTGGCGGCTGATCAACCGATACAAAAGCTGCCATGAACTTCAGCCGCCCGCCCCTCTCTGTCCCATCCATCTCCGAGCATTTCTTTTTTCGGTCCTGAGCGACGCCGGCACTCGTGCAGCGGCCGCCTAGAATCCTTGCGTGACACGCCGATGACGTATCGGTGACAGGGATCGGAGCGACCATGGTGTTCGGCAAGCTGCTGCCGCGTGACGGTAATTTTTTCGAGTTGTTCAACCAGCACGGACAACACATCGCCGAAGGTGCCCGCGCCTTCATGGACATGGTGACGAACTACCGGGATCCGGTGCTGCGCGAGCGCTACGCGACCCAAGTGGGCGCCTCGGAACGCGCCGCCGACAAGATCACCGCCGAAGTGCACCGCCTGCTGCACCGCACCTTCATCACCCCGATCGACCGCGACCAGATCCACCGCCTGATCAACGCGATGGACGATGTCATCGACTTGCTGCAAGACAGCAGCGAAGTGATGTCGCTCTACGACCTGCAGCACCTTTCTGAGGACGTGGTGCGGCTGTCCGAGATTTCGGTGCGCTGTTGCGAACGTGTGCAGCACGTGCTGACCTTGCTGCCGCGCCTGAAAAACGCCGAAGTGGCCGAGTCGGTGCTGAAGACCTGCGAGGAAATCGACAGGCTCGAATCGGACGCCGACCGCGTGATGCGCAGTGCCATGTCGGCGCTGTTTCGCGAAGAGCCCGACACGCGCCAGTTGATCAAGCTGAAGGCGGTGTACGAACACCTGGAGTCGATATCGGACCGTTGTGAAGACGTGGCCAATCTCGTCGAAGGCATCGTTCTCGAAAATTCCTGAGGCCGGGCGTCTCCGTTTCCCATGCAGACCCTGCCTATCGCCCTGTGGGTGGTGATCACCCTGGTCGCCCTGGCCTTGCTGTTCGACTTCATGAACGGCTTCCACGACGCGGCCAATTCCATCGCCACCGTCGTCTCCACCGGCGTGCTCAAGCCGACCCAGGCCGTGGCCTTCGCGGCCTTTTTCAACGTGGTGGCCATCTTCCTTTTCCAGTTGAAAGTGGCGGCCACCATCGGCAAGGGCATCGTCGACCCGGGCATCGTGGACCAACACGTGGTCTTCGGCGCCTTGGTGGGCGCCATCGTCTGGAACCTGATCACCTGGATGTACGGCATCCCCTCGAGCAGCTCGCACGCGCTGATCGGCGGCATCGTCGGCGCGACGATGGCCAAGGCTGGCGCCGCGCCGCTGGTGGCTTCGGGGCTGATCAAGACCGTGGCCTTCATCTTCGTTGCGCCGGTGCTGGGTTTTCTGCTGGGCTCGCTGTTGATGGTGGCCGTGTCGTGGATCTGCCTGCGCTGGTCACCGTCGCGCGTGGACCGCGTGTTCCGGCGCTTGCAATTGGTGTCGGCCGGCCTGTATTCGCTGGGGCATGGCGGGAACGACGCACAGAAAACCATCGGCATCATCTGGCTGCTGTTGATCGCCGCCGGCTACAGCCAAGCTGGCGACAAGTTGCCGCCGATGTGGGTCATCTGGAGCTGCTATCTGGCCATTGGCATGGGCACCCTGTTCGGCGGCTGGCGCATCGTCAAGACCATGGGCCAGCGCATCACCAAGTTGAAACCGGTAGGCGGTTTCTGCGCCGAAACCGGCGGTGCCATCACCTTGTTCCTGGCGACGGCCTTCGGCATTCCTGTGTCGACGACGCACACCATCACCGGCGCCATTTTCGGCGTGGGTTCCGTGCGCAATGCCTCTGCGGTGCGTTGGGGGCTGGCCGGCCACATCGTGACGGCCTGGATCGTCACCATCCCGGCGACGGCGCTGATGGCGGCCCTGTGCTACTGGGTCAGCGGCTGGCTGTTCTGAATCGCCGCCGCAGGAGCTGCCGATGCCTCTGCTGATGCCGTTTCTGCCTGCCATTCGAAGTAGCGCTGGCCGCTGAATGACACGGTGCCGAGCAGCACGGCCGCACCGACGAACAGACCAGCGATGGCAGCGAATACAGGCATCCAACCTGTGCTGTGTACGGCCTGACTGGGGTTGTAGCGGGCGTCCCACTTCTCGTCGGGCGTCAGTGCGATGACGATGCCGGCCAGCATGGCGATGGACACGCTGATGCCCAGCAACGGGATCATCAGCGCAGCCAGGGCGTCGTCCTGGCCGAGGTTCCGCATGCGCAGCACGCCGGCCAACCCCGCCAGCGTGGGCGGCACGTACAACCAAGCGAGCCGGTCGCGCAGTCCGTGCAGGTACAGCCGGTGCGCGCCCAGACTGCCCAGCAGAACGGCCAGCCAGGCGGCGATGGTTTTGGATCGGTAGCGCGAAGTGAGTGGCATCAAAAAGCCCGTTTCGGGCGGTTGTTGGCGCAGTGAACGGGACGAATGCCCGGCGTGCTTCTGCCTTCAGTTTATAATATTGGGTTTGTAACGCTGGCTTGGGTGGCAACACCGAAGCGTATCTACGGCGTGTCATTCGTGTAGTGCGTCTCATGCGGCTGGCGGTTCGTCCGTCAACCAACCCGAAAGCCCGCCCGGTGTGTCTCCCGTGGCGCGGCATCGAATACCTCCCGATCCAAGGACATCACATGGTCGTCATCCGTCTCGCCCGTGGCGGCGCCAAGAAGCGCCCCTTTTACAACATCGTCGTTGCCGATTCCCGTGAGCGCCGCGATGGCCGCTTCATCGAGCGCGTGGGTTTCTACAACCCTGTCGCTTCGGGCTCCGCTGAAGGCCTGCGCGTTGCGCTGGACCGCGTCACCCACTGGACCAGCGTCGGCGCCCAGCTGTCGCCCACGGCGGCACGCCTGGTTGACCAGGCCAAGAAAGCCGCCTGATTGCCGCAGGCGTGAGCGCAGCACCTTCACCCTTGCAAGCGGCGCCCGATACGGCGTCGGCGATGCCTGAAGATGCTGTCGAGGTCGGTCGCATCCTGGGTGCCTGGGGCATCCAGGGTGGCCTGAAAGTCAAACCTTTCGCGTCCGACCCGCAAGCGCTGTTTTCGGCCAAGCGCTGGTTCATCCAGCCGCCCGAAGGCCCGCGGCCCGTCGGACTCAAACTCAGCGGCTCGCTGCCCACCATGTTGCGCGTGATTTCGGCGCGCGAGCACGGCGAAGGCGTGGTTGCCACTGTCCACGAGGTCACCGACCGCACAGGTGCCGAAGCGCTGCGCGGCGCGCGCATCTTCGTGCCGCGCTCCAGCTTCCCGGCGCCCGAGGCCGGCGAGTTCTACTGGATCGACCTCATCGGCATGAGCGTCTCCACGCGCGAAGGCGTTGCCCTGGGCACAGTCATCGGCTTGCTTGAAACCGGGCCGCACTGCGTGCTTCAGGTGCAGGAAGCAAACGCCGAAGTGCCCGAGCGTTTGATCCCCTTCGTCGACGCCTACGTCGACAAGGTCGATGTGCCGACGCGGTGCATCACCGTCGATTGGGATCTCGACTTCTGATTTGTGATGCGTTTCGACGTCGTCACGATCTTCCCTGAACTCTTTGCCCCGCACCTGGCCCAGGGTGTGACCCGCCGCGCCTTCGGGTCGGCGCAGGTTGACGTTCGCCTGTGGCCGCTGCGTGATTTCGCTGACGACACCTACCGCCGCGTCGACGACCGCCCCTACGGCGGCGGACCGGGCATGGTGATGCTGGCTGGCCCGCTGCTGCGCGCAATGGACGCCATCCGCAACGACCGCGATGAGCCCAAGCCTGCTGTGGTGCACTTCACGCCGACGGGCCAACGCATCGACCAGCAGGTGGTGCAGGATTTCTCCAGCGGCCCCGGCGCCGTGCTGCTGTGCGGGCGTTACGAAGGCATCGACCAGCGCGTCATCGACGCCCACGTGACGCACGAACTCAGCCTGGGCGACTTCGTGCTGTCCGGCGGCGAATTGCCCGCGCTGGCACTGCTGGACGCTGTGGCGCGCCTGCAGGACGGCGTGCTGAACGCGCCGTCGCACCAGCAGGACAGTTTTTCCGACGGCCTGCTGGAAGGTCCCAGCTACAGCAAGCCGGAACGCCTGCTGGTCGATGGTGTGGAACATGCTGTGCCGCCTGTGCTGCTGTCGGGCCATCACGCGCAGATCGCCCGCTGGCGCCGCGAGCGTTCGCTGGTGCTGACGCAGCAACGGCGGCCCGACCTGATCGCGCAAGCACGAGCCGCAGGGCAACTCAGCTGGGACGACGAGCGCTTCTTGTCGCAGTTGCCGTCCAGCCTCGGGCTATAATCAAAGGCTTTGCGATCCTCTGCCGGGTTCCAAGTGGCCAGCTTCGTGCCGGACACAAACCGCAGTCAGCCTTGAATTTCACCTGGGCGCGACCGCATCCAATCATCCCGCCCGCTGCAAGATCGTTTCGGAGAAGACCTTGAATTTGATCGACATCCTCGAGCAGGAAGAGATAGCCCGTCTCAACCGCACCATCCCCGTTTTCGCCCCCGGCGACACGGTCATCGTCAGCGTCAACGTGGTTGAAGGCACGCGCAAACGCGTGCAGGCCTACGAAGGCGTTGTGATTGCCAAGCGCAACCGCGGCCTGAACAGCAGCTTCATCGTGCGCAAGATCTCCAGCGGCGAAGGCGTGGAACGGACGTTTCAGACCTACAGCCCGCTGATCGCCGCCATCGAAGTCAAACGCCGTGGTGACGTCCGCCGTGCCAAGCTGTACTACCTGCGCCAACGCAGCGGCAAGTCGGCGCGCATCAAGGAAAAGCTGGCCTGACCTTCGGTCAGCCTGCGGCACAGCCGAACGATGGCGCCGCCCCGCATCCACGATCCCCGGGCTGTGCCCGTCGTGGGGCGGGACACGCACCTGCCGGCCGTTGCCCCTGAACGTCTCAACGCGCCGGCACTTCGCCGGCGTTTTGCTGAAAGTGCCTCGCTCATCTGGCAGCCCGAATTCGCCGGCGACGGCAATATCGGCTCCGGCCGTGCTACGGCGCACGCCTCGGTGCTGGTGCCGCTCGTCGAACACGCGGGTGACTTGCACGTGCTGCTGACCCGCCGCACCGACCACCTCCGCGACCATGCCGGCCAAGTCAGCTTCCCGGGTGGCCGGGCCGAGCCCGAGGACGCCGACGCCGCCGATACCGCCCTGCGCGAGGCGCATGAAGAAGTTGGCCTGCAACGCGCCCAGGTTGATGTCATCGGCCAGATGCCGACCTACACCACGGTGACCAACTTCGTTGTCACGCCCGTTGTGGCGCTGGTGCGTCCGCCCTTCAAGCTGGCCGATCTGGCGATCGATGGCTTCGAGGTGGCCGAGGCCTTCCACGTGCCGCTGTCCTTCCTGATGGACCCGGCCAACCACCAGCGCCATGGGTTCACCTTTGAGGGCAGCCAGCGCCAGTTCCTGTCCATGCCCTGGCAGGGTCACGCTGCCGACGGCACCCCGCGCGAGTATTTCATCTGGGGCGCGACGGCCGCGATGCTGCGCAACCTTTACCGCTTTCTGGCTCGGTGATGGCTCGATGATGGCTCGGTGATGGCTCGGTGATGGCACTGTGAACACCACCCTCTATCATCGGCAGCAATGAGTTTCTTCGCCGTCCTGTTCGCGCTGCTGGTCGAACAACTCAAGCCGCTACCCCGCGAGAACTGGGTCCACGAAACGCTGATGGCCTGGGTGCGCTGGACCGGCCGGAATTTCGACGCCGGCCAGCCTCGGCACACCTGGGTGGTCTGGTGCGTGTCGGTGCTGGTGCCCTCGGCGGTGGTCGGCGGCCTCTACCTGCTGATCTCGCACTACAGCCTGCTGCTGGGCCTGGTTTTCGACGTCGGCCTGCTGTATCTGACGCTCGGTTTTCGCCAGTTCAGCCACTACTTCACCGACATCCGCGACGCGCTGGAGCGCGGTGACGAGAACGAGGCGCGCCGCCTGCTGGCCGAGTGGCGGCACCTGGACGCCAGTGAACTGCCGCGCACCGAAGTGCTGCGCCACGTGATCGAACACGCGCTGCTCGCCGCCCACCGCCACGTCTTCGGTGTCTTCTTCTGGTTCGTCGTGCTGTCGGCGGTGGGCCTGGGCCCGATGGGCGCGGTCTTCTACCGCATGGCCGAGTTCTCGACGCGCTACTGGGGCTACCGGCAGCGCAATATCGACACACCCAGCAACGACAAGCTGCTGGAACTGTCCAACCGCTTGTTTGCACTGATCGACTATGTGCCCGCGCGTCTGACGGCCGCCGGTTTTGCCTTCGCCGGCAATTTTGAGGAAGCGGTCAACAGTTGGCGGCGTGATGCCACGCTCTGGCAGCACAGCAACGAAGGCGTGATCTTGGCCTCGGCGGCCGGTGCGGTGGGTGTGCAACTGGGCGGCGCCGCCGCGCCAGGTGTCACGCCCGATCGGTCCAAGACGTTCGACGCCGGCGGCGCTGCCGACATGGCCGAGGCCCAAGGCTCGACGGCGGGCCTCTCGGCGCAGTTCGGTCACTTGCACAGCGTCGTCGGCCTGGTCTGGCGTTCGCTGGCCCTGTGGATGGCGCTCGTGGTCTTGCTGAGCCTGGCCAATGTCCTCGGTTGAGGCCAGGACTCGTGAGCTGGCGCGCAGGTTGCACTACCAGCGTTTCTGCGACAACTCGTCGAACAACTCGCTGTAGATGCGCTGGCGCGTCGGGCTGATTTCGCCACGGGCCATCGCGTCGCGCACGCCGCAGCCGGGCTCATGGCGGTGGCTGCAGTTGTGGAATTTGCAGTGGCCCAGCGAACTGGCGAAGTCGGGCATCAGCCCGGCCAGATCTTCGGGCGCGATCTGCCGCAGGCCGAATTCCTGAAAGCCCGGTGAGTCGATCAGCGCGCCGCTGCGCGCCTCGTCCAACCAGTACCAGCGCGTGCTGGTGGTGGTGTGACGCCCGGTGTGCAGCGCCTGCGAGATCTCGCCCACCTGCGCCGCCGCTTGCGGGATCACCAGGTTGATCAACGTGCTCTTGCCCATGCCGCTGGGGCCCAGCACCAGCGTCGTGCGGCCAGCGAACAAAGGGCGCAGCGTGGCCAGCGCAACCCCCGGGTCCTGCTTGAGCGCGAGCTCGATGACCGGGATGCCCATCGCCACGTAAGGTGCCAACCGCTCGCGCGCGATCGGCGTGCTGGGCAGGTCCACCTTGTTCAGGCCGATGACGGTGGGAATGCCGGCGGCCTGCGCGGCGATCAGCGCCCGCGTCAGCTGCGATTCGCTGAACACCGGGTCGGGCGCCACCAGAACCAGCAACTGGTCCAGGTTGGCCGCGAAGGACTTGCTGCGCCAGTCGTCCTGGCGGAACAGCAGGTTGCGGCGCGGGTCCATGCGTTCGATGACGCCGCCGTCGCCAGTGCGCAGCCAGCGCACGCGGTCGCCGACGACCAACTCGCTTTTCTTGCCGCGCGTCTGGCAATACACGCGCTCCGCTTCAGGCGTTTCCACCATCACGTGGCGGCCGTGTGCGGCCACCACCAAGCCGGCTTCCAGCCCGCCGTCGGTTGCAGTGACGGGTCTGCGCGCGCTGCGCGGTGTCAAGGCAGCAAACCGTCCACCTTGGCGGCGCAGATGAAATCGTTGATGGAGATGCCACCCACCGAATGCGTGTTGAAGCGCACCGTGCAGCGGTTGTAGCTGACGAGCAGGTCAGGGTGGTGGTCTTCGCCGTGGGCGATCCAGGCCACGGCGTTCACAAAGGCCATGGTGTGGTGGTAGTCGGCGAAGTCAAAGCGCTTCTGGATGGCTCCGCCCACGAGTGTCCAGCCGGTCAGCCGCGCCAGGTTGAGCGTGATGTCGGCGTCGCCCATCGGCGGCTGACCTTCGAGTGGCTTGCAGTGCTGGTTGGCGAGGTGGGTCATGGTGGTGCAGTCAAGCCGGTTGAAGCGCAGCAGTCCCGCCCGCTGGGCGTGGCGCGGGCAGGGCAGCCAGCCGCTCGGAAGCCGGCGGGTGCGAGTAGTAGAAGCGCACGTAAAGCGGGTCGGGCGTCAGCGTGGCGGCGTTGTCTTCGTGCAGCTTCAGCAGTGCACTGGCCAGGTCGCTGCCGTCGGCTTGCGCGCAGGCGTAGGCATCGGCCTGGAATTCGTGGCGGCGCGAATACAGCGCCATCAGCGGCGACACGAAGAAAGTGAAAGACGGCAGCGCGAGCATGAAGAGCAGCAGGGCCAGCGCGTCGTTGGGCGCGGCCAGATTGGGCCGCACGCCCAGGCCGGCGTAAAAGGCGCTTTGGCCTGCCAACCAGCCCAGCAGCGCCAGGCCGACCAAGCTCATCGCGAAGATGCCAACCATGCGTTGCAGCACGTGCTTGTGCTTGAAGTGGCCCAGCTCATGGGCCAGTACGGCCTCGACTTCGCCTGGCGACAAACGTTGCAGCAGGGTGTCGAAAAACACCACGCGCTTGGCCGCGCCCAGGCCGGTGAAATAGGCGTTGGCGTGAGCCGAACGCTTGCTGCCGTCCATGACGAACAGGCCTTGAGCGGCGAAGCCGCAGCGCTGCATGAGCGCCTGCACGCGGGCCTTCAGCGACTCGTCGGCCAGCGGCTCGAACTTGTTGAACAGCGGCGCGATGACGGTGGGGTAGATCACCAGCAACACCAGGTTGAAACCGACCCACGCGGCCCAGGCCCACAGCCACCACAGGCCACCCGACGCACCCATGATCCACAAGATCAAGGCGGCCAGCGGCAGGCCGATGAGCGCACCGATGAGCGCGCCTTTCAGCATGTCCAGCAGCCACAGCTTGAGCGTCATGCGGTTGAAGCCGAAACGCTGTTCGACGCGGAAGGTGGCGAACCATTCCAGCGGCAGGTCGATGAGGCTGCTGATGGCCGTGAAGGCGACCAGCAGTGTCAATTGGTAGCCCATCGAGCCCCAGGCCGGCAGCAGGGCGTCGCGCAGCGCGGTGTTCAGCGCGTCCAGCCCGCCCAGCAGCGTCCAGGCCAGCAACACGGCGCTGCCGAAGGTGGTGGCGATCAGGCCCAGGCGGCCTTTGGCCAGCGTGTAGTCGGCGGCCTTCTGGTGCGAGGCCAGCGTGACCGTGTTGCGGAAGGCGGCGGGCACCACGTTGCGGTTTTGGGCCACGTGGCGCATCTGGCGGGTGGCCAGCCACAGCTTGACGGCCAGTGACAGCAACAGGGCGGCAGCGAAAGCCAGGGTGACAGCGGAAACTTGCATCGGCCGCGAGTGTAGGCTGGGCCAGAATCGGCGTTTACATCGCGGCTTTGCACCATGACCGAATCCAGCTCGACGCCCTCCGTTCCGACTTTGCCGATCAGCGACCAGAACCTGATCTGGGTCGATCTGGAAATGACCGGCCTCTACCCCGACACAGACCGCATCATCGAGATCGCCGTGGTGGTGACCGACCCGCATTTGACGGTGCGCATCGAAGGCCCGGTCTTCGCCATCCACCAGAGCGACACCACGCTGGCCGGCATGGACGCCTGGAACACCGGCACCCACGGCAGGAGCGGCCTCACGGCGCGCGTGAAAGCCAGCACCACCGATGAAGCCGAGGCCCAGGCGCAGACCATCGCTTTCCTGAAGCTGTACGTGCCCAAAGGCAAGAGCCCGATGTGCGGCAACAGCATCTGCCAGGACCGTCGCTTCATGGCCAACACCATGCCGTTGCTGGAAGCTTTCTTCCACTACCGCAACCTTGATGTCAGTACGTTGAAGGAACTGGCGCGGCGCTGGAAGCCGGCCGTGATGGACAGCTTCAAGAAGGCGCAGGCCCACACCGCGCTGGCCGACATCCACGAATCCATCGACGAGTTGATCCACTACCGCCAGCACCTGCTGGCGCTCTGACGGGCGGCGCGATTCCCATGCGCACCGAGACCATCGAGTTGGCCGGCGGCTCGCCCGGCCTGCGGCACACGCTGCAGGCCCTGCATTACGGTCAGCCGGGAAGCGGCCCCAAGGCCTACATCCAGGCGGCACTGCATGCCGACGAAATACCGGCGCTGCTGGTCGCGCACGCCTTGCGTGCGCCGCTGGCTGCACTGGAAGCAGCGGGCGAGGTCCTGGGTCACATCGTGCTGGTGCCGGTGGCGAATCCGGTCGGTCTGGCGCAGCAGACGCTGGGTCTGCACCAGGGCCGTTTCGACCTGCGCGATGGCGTCAATTTCAACCGTCTGGTGCCCGACTTGACCGAAGCCGTGGCGCTGGCCGTGGCCGGCCAGCTGGGCATGGATGCAAGCGCCAACGTCGCCGTGATCCGCACGGCGTTGCGCGAAGCTGCTGCTGCGTTGACCGCCTACAACCCCGTGGCCGACCTGAAGCGACACCTGCTGCAGTGGGCGACCGACGCCGACACCGTGCTCGACTTGCATTGCGACCAACAGGCCACGCTGCACCTGTACGGCCTGACGCCGCAAGCCGATCTGCTGGCTGAACTGGGCGCGCTGATGGGCGCCCAGGCCATGCTGCTGGCCACCGAATCGGGCGATTCGCCCTTCGACGAAGCCTGCAGCCGGCCGTGGTTCGAACTGCAGCGCCGCAACCCCGCTCACCCCGTACCGCTGGCCTGTTTCAGCACCACGGTCGAGTTGCGCGGAGAGGCCGACACTGGCCACGAAATGGCGAAGCAAGACGCCAGCGCCATCCTCGAATTTCTGCGCCGCCGGGGCGTGCTGGCCGGCACGCCGCGGCCGCTGCCCGCGCCGCGCTGCCAGCCCACGCCGCTGGCCGCGTCCGAGCCCATCACGGCGCCGCGCAGTGGAGTCGTCGTCTTCCATGCCCAGCCGGGTGACCGTGTCGAAGCCGGTGCGCTGATTGCCGACCTCGTGGACGTGGAAAGCGGTGAGGTGCTGCCGCTGCGCGCGCAGTCGGCCGGGGTGCTGTACGCGCGCACCCGCACACGCTGGGCGCGACCGGGCCAGCCGCTGGCCAAGATCGCCGGCACGACACTGGCACGCACCGGCAAGCTGCTCAGCGCCTGAGGTGCCGCTGTCACACCGCTGACGCACGCGGTGCATAGACTCCACCCATGTCCGACGAATCTTCAGCCGCCCACGATGTGTCGGCACCGCCGGCCGACGCCAACGTCGGCCCGCTGACCCTGCTGAACCGTGAACGCGCCATCCTGCAGTTCAACCGCCGCGTGCTGGCGCAGGCCCTGCGCGCCGACGTGCCGTTGCTGGAGCGACTGCGCTACGTGACCATCGTGTCCAGCAACCTCGACGAGTTCTTCGAGGTGCGGGTGGCCGACATCATCGAAGCCACCCGCTTGCCGGGCTCGGGCGTGACGCGCCGCGACTTGGCCGAGGTGGCGCAGGCGGCGCACGAGCTGATCGACGAGCAATACGCGCTGTTCAACGACGTGGTGATGCCGGCCCTGCAGCGGGCTGGCATCGTGGTGTTGAACCATGCAGAACGCAACGCCAGGCAGCGTGCCTGGGTGGCCCGTTTTTTCGAACAGCAGGTGCGGCCGTTGCTGGTGCCGGTCGGCCTGGACCCCAGCCACCCCTTCCCGATGGTGGCCAACAAGTCGCTGAACTTCATCGCGCGCCTGGGCGGGCGTGATGCCTTCGGACGTGAGAACCTGACCGCCATCGTCAAGGTGCCGCGGGTGCTGCCGCGCGTCATCCGCCTGCCGGCCGAGCTGTGTGAAGGTCAGCAGGGCTTCGTGCTGCTGACCAGCGTGATCCGCGCCCATCTAGCGTCGCTATTCCCGGGCCGCACCGTCGAATCGTTCTCGCAGTTTCGCGTCACGCGAGACTCGGAACTGGAAGTCGATGAAGACGATTTCACCAATTTGCGGCAGGCCATGCGCAGGGGGCTGACCCAACGCAACTTCGGACTGGCCATTCGCTTGGAAGTGGTGAACACCTGTCCGCCCGAGCTGTTCACGCTGCTGCAGGAGCAGTTCGGGTTGCCCGACGTGGCGCTGTACAAGGTCAACGGCCCGGTCAACCTGGTGCGCCTGAACCAGCTCATCGACCAGGCTGATGCCGACCCACTGCGCTTCCCGCATTTCGAGCCGCAGTGGCCCTCGAGCCAATGGCCGATCGGGTCGTCGGTGTTCAAACAATTGCGTGCGGGCGACATCCTGCTGCACCACCCCTTCGAAAGTTTCGAGCCCGTGGTGCAGTTCCTGCGCGAGGCCGTCTACGACCCCGAAGTCCTGGCTATCAAGCAGACCATTTACCGCACCGGCACGCAGAGCGTGCTGATGGACCTGCTGATCGAAGCCGCTCGGCGCGGCAAGGAAGTGCTGGTCGTGGTGGAGCTGAAAGCCCGCTTTGATGAAGAAGCCAACATCAACTGGGCCGAGCGGCTGGAAGCCGTGGGCGCGCAGGTGGTTTACGGCATCGTCGGCCTGAAGACGCACGCCAAGCTGCTGCTGGTGACCCGGCGCGAAGGCGCACGGTTGAAGCGCTATGTCCATTTGTCCACTGGCAACTACAACCCGCGCACGTCGCGGCTGTACACCGACATGGGCATGCTGACCAGCGACGCCGGGCTGGCGGCCGATGCCGACGCTGTCTTCCTGCAACTGGCCAGCCAGACCCGCGTGAAGACGCCCAACCACCTGCTGACTGCACCGTTCGTGCTGCACAAGCGCATGGTGCGGCACATCCACCAGGTGGCCGACGCGGCACGGGCTGGCCAGCCCGCGCGCATCGTCGTGAAGATCAACGCACTGACCGACCCGGGGCTGATCGCCGCGCTGGTGGAGGCCGGCCTGGCCGGCGCGCAGATCGACCTCGTCGTGCGCGGCGCCTGCATGTTGCCGCCGGGCTTGCCGGGGCGCACGCCGAACATCCGCGTGCGTTCGGTGGTGGGGCGTTTTCTGGAACACACGCGCATCCTGTATTTCCGCTGGGGCCCCAGCGAGGACGACGAAGTCCTCTACCTGAGCAGCGCCGACTGGATGAGCCGCAACATGTTTCGCCGCGTCGAGGTGGCCTGGCCGGTGCGCGACCCGCTGCTGCGCCAGCGGGTCATCGACGAAGGCCTGGTGCCCTATCTGCACGACCAGCGCGACGCCTGGTTGCTGGACAGCGAAGGCCGCTACAAGCGCGTGTCGGACTCGGGCGTCAGCGCGCAGAGCGCCCTGATGCAGCGCTATTCCTAGGCCGGCCAAGCTGCCCAAGCCTCTCAAGCGCAGCCGGCTCGTCATGGACCTCATCCTCTGGCGCCACGCCGAAGCCTTGGACGGGGTTGATCCGGGTGACGATCTGGCGCGCCCGCTGACGCCCAAAGGGGAACGCCAGGCAACGCGCGTGGCGGCCTGGCTGAACCGGCAGCTACCGGCCGGCGCGCGCGTGCTGGTCAGCCCCGCGAAGCGCACGCAGCAGACCGCCGCTGCGCTGGACCGCAAATTCAAGACCGTGGCCGAACTGGCGCCCGATGGCACGGTAGAAGGCCTGCTGCAGGCGGCCCGCTGGCCCGATGCGCGCGAGCCGGTGCTGGTGGTGGGCCACCAGCCCACGCTGGGCCTGGCGGCGGCCTATCTGCTGGCCGCGCAGCCCCAGACCTGGGCGGTGCGCAAGGGTGCGGTGTGGTGGCTCCGCGCACGCGAACGTGACGGCGAGCTGCAGGTGGTGCTGCACGCCGTGGTGTCGCCCGAGTTGATCTAGCGCGCTCAGCCTGAACCCCGCGAGGGCCGGCAGCCGCCGGCGTCAGCCCGCCGGCAACACCAGCCGCAGCGGCCCGTTGCGCACCCAGGCTGCCACTTCTTCGCGCAGCAGGTAGAGCGTGCGCGGGTGGGTTTCGGGCCAAGCGGATTTGGCCCAGGCCAGCAGGGCGTCGCGACCGCGTGCGCGCAGGGTCAGCGCATTCACATCGACATCGCCGCGCGCGTGGCTTTTGATGGCCGCCAGGCGCAGACACATCACCTGCCAGGCGAAGGTTTCGCTGGCCATTTGCGGCTCGATCTTGCGCAGCCCGCCGCGCTGGCCCAGCACCAGGTCGGCGATGCGCCGCTGCTGGCTCTGCGAAAAGCCTGCAGCGTCAACATGGGCCAGCAGATAGGCACTGTGGCGGTGGTGGTCGTGGTGCGACACCATCAAGCCAACCTCGTGCAGCGCACAGGCCCAGCCCAGTTCACGGCGGGTTTCGGCTTCTGCGTCGGGCGCGGCGGCGTCGAACATCGCCAGTGCCATGCCGGCGACGCGGTCGGCTTGTGCGGTGTCCACCGCAAAGCGCTGCTGCAGTTCGGCCACGGTGGCGTCGCGGATGTCAGTGGCCTTGCCGGGCTGGCGGGCCAGCAGGCGTTCGTTCAGATCGATGACCACGCCCTGGCGCAGTGCACCCTTGGCCGGCCACAGTTCTTCGATGCCGAAGTTCGCGGCCAGCGTGTACAGGATGGCCAGTCCACCGGGCAACACGGCCTTGCGGTCGGCTTTCAGGCCCGGCAGGTCGATCAGGTTCATCTGGCCCGCTTCCAGGCAGTGGGCGATGCACCAGCGCAGGCCTTCGGGCGTGATGCGTCCGTCGGTGATGCCGGCGGTCTGCAAGATCTGCGACACCGCGCCGGCCGTGCCCGACGAGCCCAGCGCGCGCGTCCAGTGCTGGCGCGCAAATGGTTGCAGCGCCTCTTCCAGTTCGGCGCCGGCAGCGACTTGCGCGGCGCGGAAACCCGCTTCGGTGATGCGCCCGTCTTCGAAGAAGCGCAATGACAAGCTGACGCAGCCCACGCCGAACGATTCCGACACCAGCGGCGTGCGGCCCTGGCCCAGGATGAGTTCAGTGCTGCGCCCGCCGATGTCGATCACCAGGCGCGGCGCTTCGCTCGGCTGCAGATGGGCCACGCCGGCGTAGATCAGGCGCGCCTCTTCGCGGCCCGAGATGACCTCGATGGGAAAGCCCAGGGCTTCTTGCGCGCGCAGCAAGAAGGCGTTGCGGTTGCGCGCCTCGCGCAACGTCTGCGTGGCCACGGCGCGCACCTGGCCGGGCGCGAAACCAGTCAGCCGCGCCGAGAAGCGCCGCAGGCAGGCCAGGCCGCGCTGCGCGGCTTCTTCCGACAGCATGCCGCTGGCGTCCAGCCCGGCGCCCAGGCGCACGGTGTCTTTCAGGTAGTCGATGCGCTTATAGCGGCCGCTTTGTTGCGAGCCCGCCAAGTGACCGATCTCCAGCCTGAAGCTGTTCGATCCCATGTCCACGGCGGCCAGCGGGCTGCCGGCTTTGACGCTGATTTCCATGCGGGGATGCTACCCGTGGGCCTTCCTACAATCCGCGACCTCAACCAACCCGGAGCAACGACGATGCTGAAGGCCGAATTCGACACCTTGGTGCCCGCCACGGGTGACTTCAACCGCCGCGATTTCGTGCGCAAGACGGTGGGCAGTGGCTTCGCGGCAGCGGTGCTGCCGGTGGCTGCGCAGACCATCAAGACATCCGCCGACGGCCTGCTGGCCGGCGAAGTGATGATCCCCGTGGGCGACTTCAAGATGCCGGCCTACCGCGCCGTGCCGGCCGGCAAGACCAACGCGCCGGTGGTGCTGGTCATCAGCGAGATCTTCGGCGTGCACGAACACATCGCCGACGTGGCCCTGCGGTTGGCGCGCGCCGGGTACTGCGCCATTGCACCCGAACTTTTCGTGCGCCAGGGTGACGCCGGCAGCTACGGCGAAATCGCCAAGCTGGTTGCGGAAGTCGTCTCCAAGGTGCCCGACGCGCAGGTGATGGGCGACCTGGACGCCACCGTCGGCTGGGCCCGCGCGCAGGGGCACGACGCCAGTCGGCTGGGCATCACCGGCTTCTGCTGGGGTGGGCGCATCACCTGGCTCTACGCCGCCCACAACCCCGGCGTGAAAGCCGGTGTGGCATGGTACGGGCGCCTGATTGGCAGCCCGACGGCCTTGAGCCCCACCAACCCCATCGATCTGGTTGGCAAACTGAACGGCCCGGTGCTCGGCTTGTACGGCGGGCAGGACCCTGGCATACCGCTGGACACCGTCGAGAAGATGAAAGCGGCGCTGGCCGCCGGCAGTGCGGCGGCTCGCAAGAGCAGCATCAACGTCTACCCCGATGCCCCGCACGCCTTCCACGCCGACTACCGCAGCAGCTACCGCAAGGAAGCCGCTGTTGACGGCTGGCAGCGAGCGCTGGCCTGGTTCAAAGCGAATGGCGTGACCTGAGCCTGGCGTTGGCATGACCCTGCTCTACATCGTCTTGGCCACGGCGGCCGGCGGCGTGCTGTCGGTGCTGATCGCCGCGTCGCTGACCCAGGCCGTGCTGGGACGAGTGGTCAAGAGCATGGTCAGCCTGTCGGCCGGCGTGTTGCTGGGCACGGCGCTGCTGAACGTCCTGCCCGAGGCCTTCGAAAGCAAGACCGCGCCGCACAAGCTCTTCGCCACGCTGCTGGGCGGCCTGCTGTTCTTCTGGCTGCTGGAAAAGGCCGAGCTTTACCGCCACGTGCACCACCACGAAGGCGACGGCCACGACCACCACCACCATTTCGACGCGCAGCAAGCCGGGCGCGGCGGCCTGAGCGTGCTGGTCGGTGACACGGTGCACAACTTCTGCGACGGCGTGATCATCGCGGCGGCGTTTCTGGCCAACCCGGGGCTGGGTTGGGTCACCGCGCTGGCCATCATGGCGCACGAGATCCCCCAAGAGGCCGGCGACTACATCGTGCTGCTGAACGCCGGTTTCTCGCGCGGCAAGGCGCTGCTGTTCAACGCCATCTCGGGCTTGGCGGCGGTGGCGGGTGGCGTGCTGGGCTACTTCGTCGTCGAACCCTGGCAGTGGGTGATGCCCTACCTGCTCGTGGTGGCGTCGAGCAGCTTCGTCTACGTGGCCGTGGCCGACTTGCTGCCCCAGTTGCAGCAGCGCCTGAGCTGGCGTGAAACGCTGCTGCAGGTGGCCTGGCTGGGCGCCGGCCTGGGCCTGGTGCTGCTGGCGATGGCCGGGCTGCAAGGCCACCACCATTGAAAAGGGCCGCAACGAGCGGCCCTTTTTTAGCGCAACTTCGGCCGAACTTCAGCGCAACTTCAGCGCAACTTCAGCGCAACTTCAGCGCAAGTTCGGCGCAAGTTCAGCGTACAACCAGCACCGGCAACGTGCTGTGCGTCAACACCTTTTGTGTCTCGCTGCCCAGCAGCAAGGCGCTCATGCCCCGGCGGCCGTGTGAGGCCATCACGATGAGATCGCAGCCCTGCGCCTTGGCCTGGTCGAGGATGGCTTCCCAAGGGTGGTCCGCTTCCACGGTGTAGCCCTTGCACGCCACACCCGCCGCAGCGGCGGCTTCGGTGGCGGTCTTGACGCGGGCCGAGGCGATGCGTTCCTGGTTGTCGAAGAATTCCTGCGGCGGCACCGGCTGCATTTCAGAAATGGCGCTGTAGGGGAAGGGTTCTTTCACCCCCAGCACGCTCAGTTCCGCGCCCGCCAGCTTGGCCAGCGACAGGGCCGATTGCAGCGCCTTGGCGGTGATGGTGGACCCGTCGGTGGGGAAGAGGATGCGTTGGTACATGCGGGCTCCTTGGAGGGTGGAAGCGGGTGGGCCCCGCCGATGCTTGAAGTGTTGGCTGCCGGTGTACGCCGGGCTTTGACGCCCGTCAAGGTTTCAGGATTCGGTGGGCGCGGTTGATCCGGCAGAAGCAGCAGAAGCAGCAGAAGCGGCAGAACCAGCACGGGCTCGCACGCTGAGCCAGGTGGCGGCCACGCCGGCCGCAATGATCAGCGCCATGCCGCCCAGCGCCAACGCCGTGACTGGGTCGTTGAAAAGCCAGATGCCCAGGCCAAAGGCGTACACGATGCCCAGGTACTGCAGCGCGGCGATGCCCAGTGTCGCGCCGGTGGCGTAGGCGCGGGTCATCAACCACTGCGCCACCGTCGCCAGCAGGCCGATGGCCCCCAGCAGGACCAGGCCCTGCGCGGTGTGTGCGTGAAAGCCGCCGGTGGAGGCTGCGAAGCCGAGGCCTGCGACGCAGCCGCCCAGCGAAAAGTAGAAAACGATGCGCTCGCCCGGTTCACCGATGCGGCCCAACGCAGTGACCTGCAGGTAGGCCAGGGCCGCGACCATGCCCGACAGCAGGCCGATCAGTCCGCCCCAAAGCTGGTTCTGGTCCACCGTGGGGCGCAGCACCATCGCCACGCCAGCGAAGCCGGCCAGCACGGCGGCCACCAGTCGGCCATCGAGGCCGTTGCGCTGCCCGCGTTCATCAGGGCCGGCCAGCACCGCCCCGCCGATCAGGAACAGCGCGATCCACACCGACGACATGTAGTTCAGCGTCATCGCGGTGGCCAACGGCAAGTGGCCGATGGCATAGAACCACAGGCACAGCCCGGCCGTGCCGCTGGCCGCGCGCCAGAAGTGCATCGCCGGCACCGTGGTGCGCCAGCCGATGCGGCGCAGGCGCAGCACGCTGCCCATCAGCGCCAGGCCAATCAACGAGCGGTAGAGGACGATCTCGCCCGTGCCGTAGTGCGCCGAAGCCAGCTTCACGCAGACGCCCATCAGCGCGAAAAGCGCCGACGCCGCCACCATCAGCAGCGCCGGTCTCATCGTCGGTTCGGCAGGGCCAACGCCCCGCTGCGCTCAGGTCGGGGTATGGCCCATCCCCATCTCGCGCCGGTACCACCTGTGGAAGTGCTGCATGCCGTCTTCCATCGGACTTTGGTAGGGCCCGGCGTCGTCGTCGCCGCGCAGCATCAGCGCGCGGCGGCCGGCGTCCATGCGCAGCGCGATCTCGTCGTCCTCGACGCAGGTCTCCATATAGGCGGCCTGCTGGGCATCGACGAATTCGGGTTCGAAGGCGGCGATCTCTTCGGGGTAGAAAAACTCCACCAGGTTCATCGTCTTCTGCGGGCTCTGAGGGAACAACGTGGACACCACCAGCACATGCGGATACCACTCGACCATCACCGTTGGGTAGTAGGTCAACCAGATTGCGCCCTGCGCTGGCGGCTCGCCATTGCGGAATTTCAGCACCGCTTCTTGCCAACGCGCGTAGGCCTTCGACCCTGCGCGTGACGAAAGCGACTGCTGCACGCCGACGGTCTGCACCGAGTGGTGTTGGCCGAATTCCCACTTCAGGTCTTCGCAACTGACGAAGCCGCCCAGGCCGGGGTGGAAGGCGCCGACGTGGTAGTCCTCGAGGTAGACCTCGATGAACGTTTTCCAGTTGTAGTCGCATTGGTGCACGTGTGCGCGGGCCAACACGAAACCGCTGAAGTCGAGGTCGTGCGCGGCGCCCAAGGCGGCCAGATCGGTCGCCACCGAGCGGCCCTTGTTTTCGAAGACCAGGCCTTGCCAGGTCTGCAGCGGGTAGTTGCGCAGGTTCAGGCAGGGGTCTTCGTCGAAATGCGGCGCGCCGACCAGGGCGCCGTGCAGGTCGTAGGTCCAGCGGTGCAGGGGGCAGACGATGTGCGGCCCGGCGTTGCCGCGGCCTTTCAACATCACGGCCTGGCGGTGGCGGCAGACGTTGCTGACGAGCTCGATCCCGTCCGCTGTGCGCACCAGCGCCCGGCCTTCTTCTTCCTGCACCAACGCCAGGTGGTCGCCGACCTCGGGCAACGCCAATGCGTGCCCCAGGTAGCGCGGTGCGTTTTGAAAGATGAGTTGCTGTTCCTTCTGGAACAGACTCGCGTCAAAGTAGCTGGAAACTGAAAGTTGAGAGCCGCTTTTGATATTTGCGCACTCAAGAGCTTCGAGACAAATGCTCAGGTCCGACATGATCCGACTGGATCCTCCTCGTCAAGGACATCGACCCGCCGCCCGGTGGCCCCGCGGGCAGCAAACGTGAACCCGCAGCACCACAAGATGCGGTGAGCAGGGGTCGGCGATTCTAGCCGTGGGCTTTAGGGACGAAAGCCGGTTCGGTCCGCGCCGCTCCGCTGTCTAGAATCAGGGGCTTCAATTTCAACTTCCGAAATGGCCCGCAGCGCAGCAGTACCCGCAAACGATCCCGCCACCTACGAGCAAGCCCTGGCCGAACTCGACCGTCTGGTGGCGCAGATGGAAGGTGGGCAATTGCCCCTGGACCAGCTGCTGGACGGCTACCGCCGAGGTGCCGAATTGCTGAACTTCTGCCGCGCCAAGCTGCAGGATGTCGAGTCGCAGGTGAAAGTGCTGGAAGACGGGCAGCTCAAGACATGGACCGTCCCATGAAGCCCACCGATTTCGACGCCTGGTCGCGCCAGCAACTGGCCGCTGTGGAAGCGGCGCTCGAACGCTGGGTACCGCTGGATGCGCCTGCCGGCCTGGGCCTCGCCATGCGCTACGGCGTGCTCGACGGCGGCAAGCGGCTGCGGCCCTTACTGGTTTTGGCCAGCAGCCAAGCCGTGAACGGCCACCCGCAAGCCGCCATGCGCGCGGCCGTGGCGGTAGAGCTGATCCACGCCTATTCGCTGGTCCATGACGACATGCCTTGCATGGACAACGATGTGCTCCGCCGGGGCAAGCCCACGGTGCACGTGCAGTTCGGCCAGGCCCAGGCCATGCTGGCCGGCGATGCGATGCAGGCCCTGGCCTTCGAAGTACTGACCCCTGACAGCGGCGTCGAGCCTGCCTTGCAGGCCCGCCTGACGGCATTGCTGGCGCGTTCGGCCGGCCACGTGGGCATGGCTGGCGGGCAGGCCATCGACCTGGCCAGCATCGGCCATGCACTGGACGAAACCACCTTGCGCGACATGCACCGCCGCAAGACCGGCGCGCTGCTGCAGGCCAGCGTTTTGATGGGTGCGGCTTGCGGTGTGTGCAGTGAAACGGCGCGCGCCGCACTGGGCGACTACGGCGCGGCCATTGGCCTGGCCTTCCAGGTGGTGGACGACATCCTCGACGTGACGCAGGCTTCGGAAACGCTGGGCAAGACCGCCGGCAAGGACCTGCACCACAACAAGCCGACTTTCGTTACCGTGCTGGGCCTCGACGCCGCGCGGCGGCATGCCGACGACCTGCGCGAGCAGGCCCACGCTGCTCTGGCGCGCAGCGGCCTGGGCGGCGCAGCCGGCCTGCTGTCGGTGCTGGCCGACAAGGTCGTCGAACGAGACAACTGAAATGAACATGCCCACAAGCTCACTGCATTCGCTGCCCCCCGAGGGGGCGCGCCAGCACCTTCGGGCGGCCGGGCGGAACTGACATGAAGAAACTCCTCGACAAGATCGACAGTCCCGCCGACCTGCGCCGCTTGAGCCGGGCTGAGTTGCCGGGCCTGGCTGCCGAACTGCGTGCCTTCGTTCTGAACACCGTCAGCCAGACCGGCAACGGCCACCTGGGCAGCAATCTGGGCACGGTGGAACTGACTATTGCGCTGCATTACGTGTTCAATACGCCGAACGACCGCATCGTCTGGGACGTGGGCCACCAGACCTACCCGCACAAGGTGCTGACCGGCCGCCGCGACCGCATGCACACGCTGCGGCAACTGGGCGGCATCGGCGGCTTTCCGAAGCGCGACGAGAGCGAATACGACACCTTCGGCACCGCGCACAGCAGCACCAGCATCAGCGCCGCGCTGGGCATGGCACTGGCCAGCAAGTTGAAGGGTGAAGACCGCAAGGCCGTGGCCGTCATCGGCGACGGCGCGATGACCGCCGGCATGGCCTTCGAGGCGCTGAACAACGGCGGCATGAGCCATGTCGGCATGCTGCCGAATTTGCTGGTGGTGCTGAACGACAACGACATGTCGATCAGCCCGCCGGTGGGCGCGCTGAACAAATACCTGGCTCGCTTGATGAGCGGCAATTTCTACGAAGCTGCGCGCCAGGGTGTCAAGGACGTGCTGAAGAACGCGCCGCCCCTGTTCGAGCTGGCGCGGCGCTTCGAGGAACACGCCAAAGGCATGGTCGTTCCGGGCACGATCTTCGAGGAATTCGGCTTCAACTACGTCGGCCCTATCGACGGCCACGACCTCGACGCGTTGATCCCGACGCTGGAAAACCTGCGCGCCAAGAAAGGCCCGCAGTTTCTGCACGTGGTCACCAAGAAGGGCTACGGCTACAAGCTGGCCGAGGCCGACCCGGTCAAGTACCACGCCGCCTCTGCCAAGTTCAACGTCGACGAGGGATTTCCGCCGAGCAAACCCGGCAAGCCGGCCTTCATGCACGTCTTCGGGCAGTGGCTGTGCGACATGGCCGAGGCCGACGACAAGCTGGTGGCCATCACCCCGGCGATGCGTGAAGGCTCGGGCATGGTCGAATTCCACAAGCGCTTTCCCAAGCGCTATTTCGACGTGGGCATTGCTGAACAGCACGCCGTGACTTTCGCCGGCGGCCTGGCCTGCGAGGGGCTGAAGCCCGTTGTCGCCATCTACAGCACCTTCCTGCAGCGTGGCTACGACCAGATGATCCACGACGTGGCGCTGCAGAACCTGCCGGTGGTTTTTGCACTCGACCGCGCCGGCATTGTCGGCGCCGACGGCCCGACGCACGCGGGCGCCTACGACATCGCTTTCGTGCGTTGCATCCCCAACATGGCGATGCTGACGCCCAGCGACGAGAACGAATGCCGACAGGCGCTGACCACCGCCTTCCGCCACAACGGCCCGGTGGCCGTGCGCTACCCACGCGGAGCCGGGGCGGGTGTCGCCATCGAGAAAGAACTGAACGCCTGGCCGTGGGGCAAGGGCATCATCCGCAAGCCAGGCCATCGCATCGCCATCCTGGCCTTTGGCACGCTGCTGCACGCGTCGTTGAAAGCCGCCGAATTGCTGGGCGCCACCGTCGCTGACATGCGCTTCGCCAAGCCGCTGGACATCGACCTGGTGCTGGAACTGGCGCGCAGTCACGACAGCCTGGTGACGGTGGAAGAGGGCTGCGTGATGGGCGGCGCGGGCAGCGCGGTGCTGGAATGCCTGGCCGCTGCGGGCGTGCTGGTGCCGGTGTTGCAACTGGGTTTGCCGGATGTGTTCACCGAACATGGCGACCCGGCCCAGATCCTGGCGATGTGCGGGCTGGACGCGGCCGGCATCGAGCGGTCCATCCGTCAGCGCTTTGGCAGCCGGCCGGCGCTGGCGGCGGCGAACGCCTGAACCACCGCTTTGATTTCCAACCGCCGTTCAAGCGCTTCGAACGGCGTCGTGTAACCCGGGTGCCCGTGCAGGCACCGATTCGGTGTCATCCTTGGCCGTCCCATGACGAAACCCCACACCCGCATGAACCTGACCGAGGCGCTGCACATCCCCGACACGCAGAGCGCGGCCGACGAGCGCCGTCTGGCTATCCAGCGCGTCGGCATCAAGGACATCCGCTACCCGCTGCAACTGGCGGTGGCGGGCGCGGTGCAGACCACGGCCGCGCTGTGGTCGCTGGACGTGGCTTTGCCGGCCGAGAAGAAGGGCACGCACATGTCGCGCTTCGTGGCTTGGCTGGACGCGCTGGCGCTGTCCGGCGAGCCGCTGGACGCCACCACGCTGCGCCGCCTGCACACCCTGATGCTCGACAAGCTGGGCGCGCAGGAAGGCCGCATCGAAGCCGCCTTCAGCTTCTTCCTGCGCAAGCGCGCGCCGGTGTCGGGCGTGCAGAGCCTGCTCGACTACCAGGGCCGCTGGATCGCTGAAACGCGGGATGGCGTCACGCGGGTGCATGCCGAAGTGGCCGTGCCGGTGAAGAGCCTGTGCCCGTGTTCCAAGGAAATATCCGACTACGGCGCGCACAACCAGCGTTCGCTGGTGACGAT
The DNA here is from genome assembly GCA_038316205.1 of Burkholderiales bacterium. GTDB lineage: Bacteria > Pseudomonadota > Gammaproteobacteria > Burkholderiales > Burkholderiaceae_C > Rubrivivax. Next base: position 930 of record JBBQAI010000038.1, on the reverse strand, counting down.
CCGCGTGGAAATTATCGGCGGCGTGGCGCAGCCGCTGGAATGGCAGGAACTGGTGCGCTTTGCCGAAGACCAGGCCAGCAGCGAGATCTGGCCGATGCTCAAGCGCCCCGACGAGAAGTGGGTCACCGAACACGCCTACGAGAACCCGAAGTTCGTCGAAGATCTGGTGCGCGACGTGGCGCTGGCCTTGAATGCCGACCCGCGCATCGGGCGCTACCGCGTGGATGTCGAGAACTTCGAGTCCATCCACAACCACAGCGCTTACGCCCGCATAGAGCGCAACTGACACGGCATTGCCCGCCTGACCAGCGCCCCAAACGCCCCTCATGCAGGGGCGTTTTTCTTGGTGCTGCCGCAACTGCGTGTGACGCAGATCACGAACGGCCGCGCTTGTAGGAATTTGCCTGACACGCGCGCTGGAAGAAGTCAGACCGCAGCGACGGAGATGGCCTGATGACGCCATCCATTTCAAATCCCTACAGTCTGTTTCATCGACTCCGCCTACCCAGGCACCGCACGACAACCCCGCTGGAGCAGCCCATGACATCCGACCAAATCCTCGCCGAAATCCGTGAAGCCAATCTGTCTTATCTGATGCTGGCGCAAAGCCTGGTTCGCACTGACAAGGAACAAGCCCTGTTTCGCCTGGGTGTCAGCGAAGATACCGCCACGCTGATCGGCACGCTGACCCCGGCGCAGATGATGAAGATTGCCGGCGGCAACACGCTGCTGTGCCGCTTCCGCATGGACGACGACCTGGTGTGGAACCTGTTGACCAACCACGGCAAGGGCGCTGCCAACGACGGCATGAGCCGGCTGCACGCTTCCATCTTGATGGCCGGCCGCCATCAAGAAGCAGCCTGACCCCACCCCAACAAGTTCCCGAAAGAAAACAACATGGCACGTAGCAAAAGCATCGTCGGCGAAGCC
>JBBQAI010000123.1:0-13445 GCA_038316205.1 Burkholderiales bacterium | reverse complement strand
TCCACCAGCGTGGCGTTGGCCGAACGGTCGTCCACCGCCTCCCAGTGCACGCCTTGGCTGGGCAGCAGCGCGGTGGGGTACCACACCATTTCAGCGAAGTAACGCATCAGCTCGCCCCGCGCGGCCTCATGCCCGCCCTGTGCCTGCGCCACCGTGAACAAGCCCAGCATCGCCGCGTGCAGTGTGCCGACGCCTGCGATATAGCTGTCGTGGACGTTCGCGGCCACACCCGGGAACATGGCCACCCGCCCGTTCCACAGGAAGCCCGGGCGGTGGATGACGGCCCGCTGCCACGAGGTGAAGGGCTTCCAATTTTCAGCCGTCTCTGACATGTTGATGGTGCCGGCGAGCTCAAAGGTCGCAGCGGCAATCAACGGCTGACCGTCCTTCAGCACGGCGCGGAAGTAGCGCTGCACGGGCGCCGGCAGCCCTTCGATTTCGCGGGCGTCGTAAACCTTGGTCTGGCCCGCAAGCGCAGGCACTTGGGCGGCGTCGAGCAGCGCCACCTGCACCTGGGTCGCACGGGCCCAGCGCGCGCTGCCGAAAGCGACCAGCCCGATACCGGCGGCGACCACCAAGCCCGAGCCCACTGCAGTCCAAGCCCATGCGTTCATGATGGATGCCTTCCTTGTGAAGCCAAGTGGCGCGGGCCGACCGCAACGATGACGGCGATACCGCACAGTGTGATGAGCGAGCCCGCCGTGTTGACCGCGATAGGCGATGAAGCGGCCGACGTGAAGGCCACATCCACCGCGGCGTGAAACAGCGCCACGACGAGCAGGCTGCCCCGACTCTCGTTGTAAAGCCAGGTGAGCAGGACCGCACCGGTCAAAAGGCTGAACAGCCAACCGACCGCGCCGGCTAGACCCATTGCCACGAATTCGGGGCGATAGAGGAACAACGGTGCGTGCCAAATCGCCCAACCCACCGCTAGCCACAGCGTCGCCAGCCACGCGGCGTGACGCTGCTGCAAGTGAGGCAGCGCGAAACCTCTCCAGCCCACCTCTTCGCCGAAACCGAATGTGAAGACGTTGTAGGCCAGGAATGCCAGCGCCGAGAACTGCGGAAACTCCGTTGATCGTCCCAAGTTCGCCAGCTTCGGGACATCGGCCCCGAACACCCCGGCCACAAGCAGTCCCAGCGCAAGCAGCGCATACGGCCCGAACAGCGCGATCAGCAGCCAAACGACCCGTCCACGCCACAGGACCATCCTGCGCAGCAGATCGAGCGGCCCCGCGCGGCCACCGTCGACCGCAGACACGATGAAAGCGGCAGCGATCGGCCCCATAGCGCCAAGCGCATGCTGAAATGGAAGCGCAGGCAAGCCATTCACGCCCAGCGCCGGCAACCAAAGCGGCGCCCAGATCAGCCACGAGATGCCATAGGCCAGGGCGAAGTACCAGACCAGCGGGTGGCGAATCTGAGCAGGCTTGGCCGTCATACGAGGACCGCCTGCACCGGTCTGCGCATCGACAACGGCATCGCGGGGCCACGCCCGAAGCGCACGACAAGGTCAGGGCGTTCGTTGGCCCCGATACCCAACCAGCTCGCGAACTGCGGCCGGATGTTGCCAACCTCGACGGGCTGATTCAGGAACGCGTTGCGGATGCCCAAGGCGGTGGCCTGCAGCGCGAAGCGTTCGTAGCAGCGGCCGGCTTCGACCCAATGGGCCTTGTCGCTGCGCTTGGAGACGAACACGGCGATGCCGCACGAATTGCGTATCTGCCGCGCATAGCGTTCGTTCTCGGACTTCGGTGTGAAAAACAGATCCATCGCGCGGCTGCCCAGCCACCGCGGCAGCGCGGGGTTGCCCGAAGCGCCGGCAAACAGGCCGTCGCCGGTGCGAAGCGCTTCCTCAGAGCCGAAGCGGATCCACGACTTGAGTTCTGCGAGAAACGCCGGGTCGTTCATCTGCGCCGTGTTGCCCGTAACGACGTACTCCAGCACGCTCTCGATGGCCGGGCGCGCGGTCAGCATCCGAACGCCGACGCCATCCCCGGTACCTGCTCGTTCGAGCCGGCGCAACTCGGCCGGTGAAATCGGCTGCCCGTCGTAATCGCCGCGAGTGCATTGGCGCTCTGAGATCGCCTGAAACAACGGCGTGATCCGCTTCTGCGTCGGCGCGAGGTTCACCACAATCAGCCCATCGCCGACGGGATCGAAGCGCAGGTCGGTGTGGAATCCAGCGGCCAGCGCGGCATGCACCATGTTCTCCGACGCGCATCCCAGCGAGACGAAGAGATGATGGTCGTCGGGATCGACGGCTGGGCATCGGCGCGAGAGGTCGGGCGCAATGGAGATCGACTTTTCGGCGACCTGAAAGCGCCAGCACTGCGTGTTGTGGCTCGAAGGTGCCAGAACAGCCTGGCGCACCAAGTCGTGCATTTGGGATGCTGCCGTACCAGACAACAAAGTTGCCGGGCTTCTCAACGCACGCGCAGCGCTTTGTTCGGCGTCGCGCGACGAACATGCAAGAAGCGATGGCGTGGCAATGGCACAAGAGGCCGCCAGAAAAAACTGCCGCCTGGAAGTGATTTGGGACGCGCTGATTAACAACTCGGGCATGTCAGGTTGCACTGAAACGATCCCCGATCCAGCTAAATCGGTCTGTTCGTCACCGCACACCCCCCAAGAACACCGCACATCAGTCCATTTGAGACGCAATGCGGAGGGGTCGCCACTTTGCTGACGCTCGCCTACGTCTGCAAGTGGTCGAGGCCGGATTTCCCCGGGGTTCCCTCAAGCTAACTTTGGCTGGCAGGGACGGCGATGCGGGCGTACCAGACCCCGCTCGCGCCTCTCGACAGGTAAGTCGCGCCGGAGCGGGGCTGTCAGGATGCGGCAGCCTTGGCTGGGTTGATGACGGGCGCTACTGACAACAGCTCGGAGCGGTTGTGGTCACCCGAAGGAACCCAGCGCGAGGCACCGGGAAGGACGCCAGCGACGTCCGTGAAGGTGCTTCGGGAGTGTCGTTCGGCGGCATGATCTTGGACAAGAAGCCGGACGGCTTGTCCAAGTCGGTCGAAGTGGGCGACGAAGTCCTTATGAATCAAAGACTTAGGAAGTGGTTGGTGGAGACGAGGAGGATCGAACTCCTGACCTTCGCATTGCGAACGCGACGCTCTCCCAGCTGAGCTACGCCCCCACGGCAACCCGGAAGTCTAGCACCCGGTGAGGGGCCGTTTGCGCCGGCCGTTTGCGGCGCGCTTAATATGGCGGCCCCGTACCGACACCCTGACCACCGACCATGAAGTCCCGTCACGATCCGGCCTGGCTGGACGCCCAGTACAACAACCGCGCCCTGGTGGCCGACCACGCCGATGTGCTGGCGCGCTGGGCTGCTGCTTCGGCGCTGGTGCGGCAGTCCAGCCCCTGCGTGCTGGACGTGCCTTACGGCGATGGTGGGAACGAGACCCTGGACATCTTTCCGCTGCTCGCCGCTGCGGCGCCGGCACCGGTGCTGGTCTTCATCCACGGTGGCTACTGGCGCACGCTGGACAAGGCCGACCACTCATTCATCGCACCGTCTTTCACCGCCGACGGCGCGATGGTGGTGGTGCCCAATTACGCGCTGTGCCCGGCCGTCAGCATCGAGTACATCGTGATGCAGGTGGCGCGCGCCGTGGCCTGGGTCTGGCAGCACGCGGCCGAGTACGGTGGCGACCCCTCTCGTATCGCACTGGTCGGCCATTCGGCGGGCGGACACCTGGCCAGCATGCTGCTCAGTTGCCGCTGGAAGCAGGTGGACGAGGCGCTGCCCGCGCAGCCGGTGGCGGGGGCTCTTTCCATCTCGGGCCTGTACGACTTGGAACCGCTGCGCCACACGCCTTTTCTGCAGGCCGACCTGAAGCTGACGCCAGCTTCGGTGGCGCGGCTGAGCCCCGCTTTCTTCCCCAGGCCCAAGGGCAGCAGACTCTACGCCACGGTGGGCCTGGACGAGAGCGATGAGTTCCGCCGACAGAACCTGCTGATCCGCGATGTGTGGGGGCCGACGGCCGTGCCCATCTGCGAGACTGTGCCGTCGAGCAATCACTTCACGGTGCTGAAGAGCCTGGCCGACCCGGCCGGCCGCCTTCACGCGCTGGCCTTGCGCTTGCTGGATCTGCGTTGACTTCCGCAGCCTCTCGCTGATGCCGTCGCCTCTGCCGTCGCCGATGCTTGCTCCGCTGCTTTCCCCGATCACCGCGGGCCTGTGGCGGTTGCTCGAATGGCAATTGGACACGACTGCGCTGCTGCGTTGGATCGAACAGGCGCTGGACCTCGGTATCAGCAGCTTCGACCACGCCGACATCTACGGCGGCTACACCGTCGAGGCGCTGTTTGGCGAAGCGCTGGCCGCCGCGCCGGCCTTGCGTCAGCGCATGCAGATCGTCACCAAATGCGGCATCCAGCTGGTGCACGCCAACCGGCCGGCGCACACGGTCAAGGCCTACGACACGTCGCGGGCGCACGTGATGGCTTCGGTTGAAAACTCACTGCGTGCGCTGCGCACCGACCGCATCGACCTGCTGCTGATCCACAGGCCCGATTTGCTGATGGACCCCGACGAGCTGGCCGACACCTTTCGCCATTTGCTGGCCGCAGGCAAGGTGCTCCATTTCGGTGTCAGCAACCACACGCCGGGGCAAGTGGCGATGCTGCGCAAGCGGCACCCGCTGGTCACCAACCAGGTTGAGTTCTCGGCGCTGCAGATGCGGGCGCTGGCCGACGGCACCTTGGAGCAGTGTGTCGATCTGGGCTTGCGGCCGATGGTCTGGTCGCCGTTGGGCGGTGGGCGTTTGTTCGACGGCAGCGACACGCAGGCAGCGCGCGTCTGGGTGGTGTTGCAGGGTCTGGCCGTGCAGCACGGCGTCAGCGTGGCGACGGTGGCTTACGCGTGGATCTTGCGGCACCCATCGCGGCCGATACCCATCACTGGCACCGGCCGCCTGCAGGGCTTGACCGAGGCTGTGGCGGCGCTGGGCGTGCCACTCAGCGCGGCCGATTGGTACCGCGTCTGGCAGGCCAGCATCGGGCACGAGGTGCCCTGACGGTGCTGACGTCGCGGCCTGAGCTCCTGCGTGCAGGACCTGGTCACCAGCCGTGGAAACGCGGCCAATGTTCGATGTTGCCGTCGGCCATCAGCACCGCGTAGCTGGGGAACTGGGCCCCCGTCGCGCAGGCGTGGTTCGGCAGCACGCGCAACCGGCTGTCGATCGGGAAACGTTGCGCGAGGTCGGCAACCGCATCAGCGCGATCCGCCCCATCGCGCCAAGCCACGATGCCGTGTTCCTGGTTGGCGCTGGTCATCACCAGGCCTTCGATCAGCGCACCGCTTTCTTCGCAGACCGCGCCGTAGCCGAAGTCCATAGCCTGGTCCTGCGTGCCGCGGTCGCGGCTCATCGCCATCCAGCCGGCGTCGACCAACACCCAGCCTTTGTCCAACTGGTGGCCGATGACGGTGCACAGCACGCTGAGTGCGATTTCGTCGGTGCTGCAGATGCCCACGCCGTGCATCACCAGGTCTTGCAGCACGTAGACCCCCGCGCGCACTTCGGTGACGCCGGCCAGCGTCAGTGCCGACAACGCGGTAGGCGTTGAACCCACGCTGACCTCGGAGCAGGGCAAGCCCGCTGCGCGCAGGCGTTCAGCGGCACGCAGGCAGCGTGAACGCTCTTGCTCGGCCATGGCTTGCAGCGCTTCGGGCGTGCGGCATTCGTAGCTGGCGCCGGCGTGGGTCATTACGCCTTGCAGCACCGCGCCGCCGGCTTGCAAAGTATGGCCGATGGTCAGGAGCAAATCGGCTTCGGGCAGCACGCCGGCGCGGTGGCCGTCGCTATCGATTTCGATCATCACCGGGAAGGCGTGGCCGGTGGCGACGATGGCCTGCGCGGCCGCCACCGAATCCACCAGCACCGTCAACTGGCACCCGCGTTCACGCAGCGCCTGGGCGGCGGCCAGCTTGTTCGGCGTGATGCACACGGCGTAAAGGATGTCGCTGAAGCCGGCGTCGAAAAACACCTCGGCTTCCTTCAGCGTGGACACGGTGATGCCCGCCGCGCCGGCCGCCTGCTGGCGCCGCGCCACTTCCACGCATTTGGCGGTTTTGACGTGCGGCCGCAGCCGTACACCCAAGGCGTCGATGCGCTGCTGCATGCGCTGGATGTTGTGCTGCAGGCGCGCTTCGTCAATCAGCGCGGCGGGGGTCGGCAGGGTGTCGAAAGTCATCCACCGATGCTAGCGCGCAGCTTGCTTGAAGTTGCCCGGCCGGCCACGCCGGCCGGGCTGGACAGAACGGGTTTCAGGCCACCGTTGCCGTGCTGGCAGCCTCGGTCATCACTTGGGCCATGACGCCGTAGACCTTGGTCCACGCGGCCCTGACTTCGGGCGTGAAGGCCGGGCCCAGGCCCAGGGCCAGCGTGGCCAGCAAGGCCGCACCCACGGTGTCGTAGTGGGCCGTCACCACGCCGTAGCCGGCGTGACGCTGGCCCAGGTTGCGCAGCACCGGCACCAGCGTGTCCAGGCGGTTCAGCTGACCGACGGCCGCGCCAATCATCTGCATCAGCTTGGCGCCCTGGGCCTGCATGTCTCCGCGAAACAGCGGCCGCAAGGCCGGGTCCAGCGTGAAGAGTTGTTCGTAGAAGATGGCGGCGGCTTGCGGCGCGATGGGCAGCACTTGCTGCCAGCTGGTTTGGACTTGCTGGATGGTGGTGGGGTTCATGGTGGGGTCTCGGTGTTGAGCAATTTGGGGTGTCGGCGCTGGCGGTGCGAAAGGGCGATTTCGCCGCCTGCCCTCAGTCGCTGTTCGCCGCGCCGGCCGATTCGACGGGCGTGATGACGGTGGTGTCGAAGGGCGCCTGCGGTGCGGGCTGCGCGGCTGTGAATGTCTGTGTCGGCAAGGGACCGGCGGCGACATGGGCTGCCGCAAACGGGGTGGCGGATGTTGAGGTGCAAGCCGCCACGGCGAGCAGGGCGGTCAGCAGCAGGCAGGCCAAGGCGGTGGCGGCGGCGGAAGGCGAAATGACGTGTTTCATGCGGTTTCCCGGTGTTCCCGCGGCAGGGTGCCCCGGTGAAACTGAACTCTAGAAAAACGGCCGCATGCCGTCGTCACAAAGCGGTCTCAGTTGGGTCTCAGTCGCGGTCTCAGCGCAGTCTCAGCACCATCTCAGGCGGTCGTGACCGGGTGCCGCAGCGCCAGGTGTTCAGCCTGGTCGGCATTGAGCAGCGCGCCGGCTGCACGCCGTTCGGCCAGGGCTGCAGCGTCCAGGTGCAGCGCCAGTCGCTCAACCAGGGCCACGGCGGCGCGGGCGATGTAGCCGCCGGTGCCCTGGCCGGCATTGCGCGCCTGCTCGGCAGCGTCGTGCCAGCCCAGCAGTTGCGCCGCGTCGTCGTCGCGTCCTTCGCCGGCGGCCAGCCAGGCCAGCGCCATCTGCGCCATCCACGGCGTGCCCGTGCTGCGCAACACCGGACCGGCTTCGGCCAGCGCGTGGCGCGTGGCCGGGCTGTCGCCGTTGTGCGCCAACATGGTCGTCCATAGGGCCAGCAGGGCGGCGTGCTGGTGCAAGCGCCCTGCAGCGCGTATTTCGGCCAGCGCCTGCCGGCCCACTTGCAGCGCGGCGGTCGGCTGGCCGGCGTCGTGCTCGGCCAGCATCAGGCCTTGCGCCTGGCTCCAGCCTTCCGACACCGCGTTCAGACGCTGGCAACGCGCCATTTCGTCGCGGCAGAAAGCCAGGTAGCTGCCGGTCTGCCCGGCCAGACGCAAGGCGTAGCCGCGCGCCTGGCGCAGGTAGCGGGTCAGCAGCTCGCTCCAGTTCGGTTGCTCGAGGGCGGCCATGCGGGCGATTACCGTGTCAGCCGCCGGTGCCGGCCGCGTTCGCAGGCCCAGCTGGAAGACCAAGTGCAACGCGAAATAGGCGCGCACGCCATCGCCCAGTTGTTCGAAGGCCTCGGCCGCGCGCTGTGCGGCGGCCAGCCCGGGCGCTGGCAGGTAGACGTTGCCGTAGGTGGCCAGCACCGCCACAGCCAGGTCGTGGCCCGCGCGTAGCGTGGCGTCGGGGCTGCGTTGGGCCTGCGCCTGCAGCGCGTCGCACCAGATCTTGCCTTCAGGGGCCAGGCCAGCGCGTTGCCACAGCATGGCTGTGTGCATGACCAGCGACAGGCCCGCTTCGGCGCGGCTGGGATCGGCCGCCGCGCCGCGCAGGGCGCTGCGCAGGTTGGCCAGTTCCGGCAGGTGGCGGGCCAGCCACTGCAGGCGCGGGTCGCTGATGGCGCGGGCGTCGGCGCGCTGCCAGTAGGCGCACATGAAGTGCAGGTGCCTGACTTCCGTGGCGGCGGCTTCGCCGGCCTCGAGCAGGCGTTCCATCGCGTAGGCGCGCAGGCTTTCCAGCCAGGTGAAACGCGCCGCGCCGCCATCGTTCACGGTGGTGGACAGCAGCGATTTTTCGACCAGTGCTTCCAGGGTCTCGAGCAGCGTCCAGGCGTCCAGTTCGGTGGCGCCGTCTCGGCTGCCGCTGTCGGCCGGGTCAACGCAAACGGCTTGCGCCGCTTCCAGCGTGAAGCCGCCGCGAAACACCGCCAGTCGGCGCCAGACGCGGCGTTGCCGCTCGTCCAGCAACGCGTGGCTCCACTGCACGGCGTCGCGCAGCGAGCGCTGGCGCGGCACGGCGTTGCGCGCGCCGTGGTTGAGCAACTGCAGGCGCGCATCAGCGTCGCCCAACAGGCGGTCGGCGATGCCCTGCACGCCCAGCAGTGGCACCCGTGCGGCGGCCAATTCCAGCGCCAGCGGCACGCCGTCCAGCGCACGGCAGATGTCGGCCACCGCCTGCACTTGTGCGTCGGCCATGCGGTAGTCGGGCAGGCGCAAGGCCACGCGGTCGAGGAACAAACGTTCCGCCGGGCTGGCAACGAGCGAGCTGTCTCCCGGCGTCGGCCAGTTCGGCAGGGCCAAAGGTGCCAGCCGCAGCACCTGCTCGTCGGGCAGGCGCAGCGCTTCCTGGCTGCTGACCAGCAGGTGCAGGCCGGGCGCCTGGGCCAGCAGAACGCTGATCAGGGGTGCCAGCGCGGCCAGCAGGTGTTCGGCGTTGTCCAGTACCAGCAGCAGGCACATGGGGGCCAGGGCGCGGGCCAGCGTGGTGGCGCTGCTGCCAGCCAGAGCGTCCAGTTGGAGGCCTTGCGCCCAACTGGCGCACAGGTCGGCAACGGTTGTGGACTCGGCCATCAGCGGTGCCAGTTCGATGAACCACACGCCGTCGGGCCAGCGCGCCCGGTCGAAGGCCAGGGCCTGCGCGCTGGCCAGCGCCAGCCGCGTCTTGCCCATGCCTGACGACCCAGTGACCGTGATCAGGCGCCGCGCCGGCAGCCAGTCGGCCAGCACTTGCAGTTCACCCTCGCGGCCGATCAGGGCTGGCAGGGCAGCTGGCAGGTTGCCGCGCGGGCGGCCGTCGCGAGCCGGTTCGGCTATTGCTTCGGATTGCGCTGCTGATCGAGTCGTCGATGGCGGTGTTGATGGCGCGGCCACCGGGCCGATGTAGCGGTAGCCCCGGCCGGGCAAGGTCTCTATCCAGCGCGCCTGTTTGGCGTCGTCGCCCAGCGCCGTGCGCAGCTCAGTGACCACCGACTTGATCACGCCTTCGGTGATGAAGCGTCGGCCCCACACGCCGTCCAGCAGCGCTTCCTTGCTGACCAGTTCACCGGGCCTGTTCAGCAGCGCCAGCAGCACGGCGCAGGCCTTGGGCCGCAGCGGCACAGGTTGCCCGTTGAAGTGCAATTGGCCGGCAGCAGTGTCGAGGGCGTACGGCCCGAAATTCAAAACCGGCGAGATCTGCAAGCCCGGCGACACCAATGGCACTGGCAACACGGCCGTCATGCGGCGACGGCCGGTTTGGCGCGCAGCCAGCCCAGCGCGTCCGCGCTCAGCAGCAACAGCGCCGACCAGATCAATGCGAAGCCGAGCAAGCGCTGCATGTCGAACTGTTCATGCAGAACCCACACGCCCAGCAGCAGTTGCAGCGACGGCGAGGTGTACTGCACCATGCCCAGCGTGACCAGCGGCAGGCGGCGCGCGGCTGCAGCGAAGCACAGCAGGGGCAAGGCGGTCAGCGGGCCGCTCAGCAGCAGCCAGAAGGTCAGCGCCGGCTGGGCCTGTGAGAAGGCGCCGTGGTGGGCCAGCGTCCACCACAGCAAGGCCGGCACGACGATGGGTGCCAGCAGCAGGTTTTCCAGCGCCAGGCCTTCCAGCGCACCCAGCGGTGCGGTCTTGCGGATGAGGCCGTAAATGCCGAAGCTGACGGCCAGCATCAGGGCGATCCACGGCAGCCGGGCGGCATGCCAGGTCAGCCACAACACGCCGCAGGCGGCAAGGCTCACGGCCAGCCACTGCACCGGGCGCAGGCGCTCGCGCAGCAGCACCACGCCCAGCAGCACATTCACCAACGGGTTGATGAAATAGCCCAGGCTGGCTTCGACGACCTGGCCGGTTTGCACCGCGTAAACGTAGGTCAACCAGTTGCACGACAGCAGCAGCGCGCTGGCCGTGAACAGCGCCACGCGTCGGGGCTGGCGCAGGGTGACACCCAGCCAGGCCCAGCGCCTCTGCCAGGCCAGGATGCCCAGCACGAAGACCAGCGACCACACCGAACGCTGCAGCACCACCTCGACGGCCGAGACCTGGGCGATGAGCTGGAAGTAGAGCGGGAAGAGGCCCCAGATGCCGAAGGCCAGCAGGGCGTAGACGAAGCCGATGTTCATGGGTGCAGCCATTGTGGCTGGGGCCCGGCCACTGCTGCGGTGCGCTTCGGTTGGTTCGCTTGAACACGCCTCAGCCCGTGTTGCCGTCCAGGTAGAACCAGCGGCCGCTTTCGCGCACGAAACGGCTGGTTTCGTGCAGGCGCACTGCGCGGCCGCCTTGCTTGCTGCGGGCGACGAATTCGACCACCGCATGGTCACCGTCGGTCTGCACATGGCGGCGCACTTCCAGGCCCAGCCAGCGCACGCCGTTGCCGAAGCGCAGCCGTTCGGCCAGGCAGGTGCTGGGGTGCCAGGTGTCGCGCAGGTAGTCGGACAGTTCCCGCACGTAAGCGCTGTAACGCGAACGCATCAGCGCCTCGGCGTTGGGGGCTTGCAGGTGCAAAGGGCCTGCGTGCCAGCGGCCGCAGCAGTCGGCGTAGGCGGCGTTGCTGCCGCAGGGGCAGGGGGCGTTGTCGGACAGGGGAGCAGGGGTGCTGGCAGCAGGTCGATTCATGCCTGAAGGATCGCGGCCGGCCGGCTGTCGGTCAAGCCTGCGGGTTGGTGTAGCCCCGCGTTGCGACTCGCGTTTGGCCTCGCGTTTGACCTCGCGTTTGGCCTCAATTGGGCTGGCTACACTGCGCCCCACCGTCAGCCAGGGCTCAGCCATGCTCGACCCGCAAGCCCGTGCCTTGATCGACCTGATCGAACAGCGCCAACTGCCCCCTGTGCACACGCTCAGCCCGGCCGACGCACGCACCCTTTACCGTGACCGGCGCTTCTTCACGCAGCCCGAACCGCCGGCAGTGGCTGAGGTGCATGAACTGCGCACCGACAGCGGCGTGCCCTTGCGCCTGTATCGGCCGCAGGCTCAGGAAGCAGGTGCGGCGACCTTGCCGGTACTGGTCTATTTCCACGGCGGCGGTTGGACCATCGGCGACCTGGAAACGCATGATGTGTTGTGCCGCCAGATCTGTAGGGGCGCCGGCATCGCCGTCGTCTCGGTGGACTACGGCCTGGGCCCCGAGGTGCGCTTTCCGGGCGGCTTGGACGATTGCGTGCAAGCCACGCGCTGGGTGCGGGCACACGCCGCCGAATTGGGTGTGGACGCGGCGCGCATCGCCGTTGGCGGCGACAGCGCAGGCGGCAACTTGGCGGCCGTGGTGGCGCTGACGCTGCGCGATGCTGGCGACCCGCCACTGGCCTACCAACTGCTGATCTACCCGGCCACCGACATGCGCGCCGTGGCGCCCAGCCACAGCCGCAACGGGCAGGGCTATTTGTTGACCCGCGACAGCATCGCCTACTACCGCAGCCACTACATCGAGAACCCCGCGCACTGGGCAGACTGGCGCGCGTCGCCGCTGCTGGCCGCCGACCTGACGCGCCTGCCGCCGGCCTTGGTGCTGACTGCGGGCTACGACCCGCTGCGCGACGAGGGCCTGCAGTACGCCAACGCCTTGTCAGTCGCCGGCAACCGGGTCGAGTACATCTGCTTCGAACGGCAATTCCACGGCTTCATCACGATGAGCCGCGTGCTGCATGAAGCGTTGACCGCCGTGGACCTGTGCGGGGCGGTGTTGAAGCGCGAACTTTTCAAGCCGTCGGCCTGAGCAATTCGCGAAACGGCGCGAACAGCCAGGACCGCATCCCCAGCACCAGGGTGTAGGCGCACTTGTCGGCGGCCGGCAGTTTCTGGTCGGCCACGTGCTGCTGTGAAAAGTCTTGCGCCAGGCGCTGCAGCTTTTCGTTGAACAGCGCGGCCTGCGCCAGGCCGATGTGGCCGTGCACCAGCATCAGCAGTTCACCGGGGCCGTCGAAGCCGCCGCTGTAGTAGTCGGCCACCGCGTGTTCGCGGAAGTACAGCATCACCGGGCCATCGGGCCGCCAGCGAAAGGTCTTGGCAATCTTCAGGCTGTAGCGGTTCTGCGCGCGCAGTTCGATGAAGCCCAGCTTGTCCAGCGCCAGCAGACAAGCCAGGGCCTGCGGCTTGCTGAGCGTGTAGGCGGCGGTGATCTGCTCCAGTGTCCACAGGCTTTGCGCGCAGATGGCCACCAGCAGCAACTTGGGGTCGGCCACCACGGCACGCTCTTGCGCCAAGGTCAGTTCGCTGCGCTGCGGCGAAGCCTGGGCCACGAGGCGCGCCAGATCGGCGAAGTCCATGTGCAGCACAGCCAGCACCTGGTCGATGCGCGACAGCGGCATGTCGCGCTTGGCGAAGATGCGCTTCACGCTGGACTCGGCCAGCCCCAACTCGGTGGCCAGCGCCGCGTAGGTGATGCCGGCGCGGCGCAGTTCGGCTTTCAGCGTGGTGACGAGATCCTGGCTGCTGCTCATGGCGCGGTGGCTCCGTAAAGTACCGAATGACGATACCAGCAGACTGCCGACGTGCGACGACCTCTGGGGTGATGGATACCGAGCGGCATCCGCGCCACCATGCCGTCGCCCTGAGTCTTGCGACTTTCGATGTGAAGGCCGCCCGGGGCGCAACTGGAGACCCGTCATGAAGAAGACCGTTTTGATCGCTGTGGTCAGCGCCGCGCTGTTGGCCCTGGCCGATGGTGCGCAGGCCCACCGCGCGTCGTCGTCATCGTCGTCGATCAGCGAGTTGTCGATGCTGCCCGTCGCTGTTTCGGTGGCCGCACCGGTGGCCTTGCTGGCCTCGGGCGCCGCCTTCACGGTGCTGGCCGTGGAAGGCCTGTCCACCGGCACCGTGTGGGTGCTGGAACGCGCCAGCGACGGCG
>JBBQAI010000026.1:0-41622 GCA_038316205.1 Burkholderiales bacterium | reverse complement strand
CACGACGCAGTCATAGCTGCTCTTCTGCAACGTCGCCCGGATCACGTCCTCGGCGGTTTCGCCAAAATCGGTCAGGCACAGTTGGGCGTCGTAACCCAAGGCGTTCTGTGCAGCGATGTCCTTGTCCAGCCCGCCCTGAACCTTCTCGGCCGTCATGCCAGGAAAGGCGGCGTAGGCCGGATCTGCGAAGTTGATGAGCTGCGGCTGCAGGCCAACGGACAAAACAGATTTCTTTGAAGTCATGGTGCTTCTCTGGGTGGTGGTTGAAGGGTTCAGAAGGTTTTGGCGGGTCTGACACACAACTCGGTCCGTCGCGCACGGGCTCGCTCGCTGTCTCTCGGCGGCTACTGGCCGCCTTTCAGCCGCCAGGTGCGGCGACGTGCAGGATCATCTTCCCTCGCGCCTTGCCGGCCTCGCCCAGGCGGTGCGCCTGGGCTGCGTCTGCGAGAGCGAACTCCTGGCCGACGACGAGGCGCAAACGCCCGTCGTCGACGCGCTCGGCCAGTTGAGCCAGCACCGCGCCGCGCGGCTGCGTGAAGACGAAGGCGGCACGCACGCCTGCGGCTGCGGCGCGCTCGGGCGACGGCGGCAACGCGGTTGCCACCAGGATGCCGCCTTTGCGCATCGTGGACCATGAAGCCTCCTGCGTCGCTCCGCCCAGCGTGTCGAGCACGATGTCGATGTCGTGCGCAATTTGCTCGAAGCGCTGCATGCGGTAGTCGATGACCTCGTCAGCACCCAAGCTCTTGACCAAGGCCAGGCCGTCACCACTGGCCGTGGCGGTGACATGCGCGCCGTGCTCTTTGGCCAGTTGCACGGCGGTCGTGCCCAATGCACCGGCGCCGCCGTGGATCAGCACCCGCATGCCGCGTTCGACCTGGCCGGCCTCGATCAAGGCGGTCCACGCGGCCTGGCCCGCCATGGGCAGGGCCGCCGCAGCGGCGAACGAAGCCGTGCGCGGCTTCTTTGCCACCTGGCTGGCTTCCACCGCCACGTACTCGGCATAGGTGCCGCCGCGCGCGAAAGCGGCGTAAAAGCAGACCTCGTCGCCGAGTTCGAAGCCGGCCACTTGGCCGCCGACCGCGGTGACGATGCCCGCCGCATCGAAGCCGAGCGTGATCGGGAAGCTCTTGGCGACCTGCGCGGCCATGACGCCCAAGCGCATCTTCCAGTCGACCGGATTGATGCCGGCTGCGACCACGCGCACCAGCAGGTCGCCGGCACCGCAGGGTGGCACGGGCGCGTCTTCGAGCAGCATCAACTCGGGCCCGCCGTAGGCGTGGATGCGGATGGCTTTCATCGTCGATGTCCTTTGTGAAGGGCCGCAGCCTGACCTTTTTATTCAGCGTGCGGTAGTGGCAGGAACGGACAAGACTTTTCCATCCGTGGAATAGACTGGCCAGAGATGGATGATCTCTCGGCGCTGCGCGACATGACCTTGTTCGTCGAAGTGGCGCGCACGGGCAGCTTCAGCCGCGCCAGCGCAAACCTCGGTGTGCCGGGCGCAACACTGTCGCGGCGCATTGCCGAAATGGAGCGCAAGTTCGGCGTGCGGCTGTTCGACCGCACCACACGCCGGGTCCAGTTGACCGATGCAGGACAGCGCTACTTCGAGCGCTGCGGCGATCTGGTCGACCAGGCCCGTCTTGCGCAGGAGGCGCTGCGCGACTCCGCTGCGGGCCCGACGGGACATGTCCGCGTGTCGATGCCAGTCGACATGGGCGTCAACCATGTCGGCCCGCTGCTGCCTGAATTCACACGGCGCTACCCGGGCATCACCTTCGAACTCGATCTATCGCCCAACCATCGCGATCTGGTGGGCGAGCATGTCGATGTGGCCATCCGCATCGGTGCCGTGAAGGGCGACCGACTGGTCGTGCGCCGCATCGGTACGGTCGAGATGCTGATGTTCGCTGCCCCGACCTACCTGGAACGGCATGGCCAGCCACAACAGCCGGCAGACCTGGTCGAGCACGAGTGCCTCAACCTTCCGGCGCCGGGGCGTGAGGCGCGGTGGCGCGTACTGCGTGACGGCGCCGCGATGGAGGTCACGGTTCGCGGTCGCGTAGCGACCAACAATCAGGGACTGATGCGCGTGCTCGCCGAGCGCGGATTGGGCATCGCGGTGCTGTCGCATGTGCTGGCGCGAGACGCGGTGAATGCCGGGCGGTTGATCCAAGTGCTGCAAGGGTGGACATTGCCGCCGTTGCCCGTGCATGCCGTGATGGCCTCGCGGCTGCAGCCGGCCAGCGTGCGAGCCTTCGTCGACTTCCTCGCGGCGCGTTTGTCTTTGGTTTGACCAGAGCAGGCTTGACAGATCACTCGCGACCGTCGCTTCAGGTTCACAACGGCCGAACAATTCGCGCCCGCAAGACTTTGTCGATGGCGTCAAGCAGCCCGTACAGGTCGACCGGCTTGGCGAGATAGCGGTCAAACCCGGCACCGAGGCCGCGCTGGATGTCGTGCGGCATGGCATCCGCCGACAGCGCGATCACCGCCACGTCGCGCAGCTGCGGATCGCTGCGCAGAGCCTGAAGGACTTGGTAGCCGTCCATGCCGGGCAGGTGGATGTCGAGCAGCACGACATCGGGCCGCCGTTCGCGTGCCAGCGCCAGGCCGGCGTCACCGGATGGCGCGGTCCGCAGGCGAACTGTCGGGTAGCGCGCCAGAAAAGCGGCCAGCAGTTCGGCGTTCGGGGCGTTGTCTTCGATGTACAGGATGTCGCAGGCCAACTCGTGCATCGACTCGGGCGCCGCGATAGCCCCGGAAGCCGCCGCCGCCGCGCGATCGGCCGGCAGCAGGTCGATCCAGAAAACCGACCCCTCACCGACCACGCTGTCGGCGCCGAGCGTGGCACCCATCAGCTCGGCCAGTTGCTTGGACAGCGACAGGCCGATGCCGGTGCCCGCGACGCCGCCCAGTTCTGCGCCCAGCCGCTCGAACGGCTGGAACAGTTTGGCCATCTGCCCGGCGCCCAGCCCCGCACCGCGATCGGCCACCGACAGCCGCATCCGATCCCCGCGCCGTTCGCAGCGGATCTTGATCGCGCCCTGGTCGCGGTTGTACTTGACGGCATTCGACAGCAGGTTCACCAGCACCTGGCGCAAGCGCAGCCGGTCGGCCAGCACCCAGGCGTCTGTGGCGGAGCAATCCTGGGTCACCTCGAGGCCGCGCGCCGCGATGAGTGGCTGCACGATGGCCGCGCACTCGTCGATCAGCGGCAACAGATCGAGGGCCTCTATCTTGATGGCCATCTTGCCGATCTCGATGCGCGCCAGATCGAGCAATTCCTCGATCATCTGCAGCAGGTGATCGCCGGCACGCCGGATCTCGCCCGCCCACTTCAACTGCCGCGGCGACGGGTCGGACATCTCGATGATCTGCGCAAACCCCAGGATCGCATTCATGGGTGTGCGCAGTTCGTGACTCATGCGCGACAGGAACTCGCTCTTGGCGCGGCTGGCCCCTTCGGCGCGTTCCATCGCCTGCTGCAGTTGCGCCGTGCGTTCCTGCACCCGAGCCTCCAGGCTTGCGTTGAGCTCGCGTATCGCCAGTTCGGCGGCCTTCTGGTCGCTGATGTCCAGCGCAGTCAGCACCGCACCGGTCACAGTGCCGTCGCGCACGATCGGCATGATGGACGCCACGTAAGCAAGCGGCTCGCCCTTCGGGTTCGGGATGGTGTATTCCAGGCGTTGTGGCGAGGCCGTGTCGAATGCCGCCGTCACCGCCTGGCCGACCCGTGGCCGCAGGTCCGGCGGAAACCAGTCGACCAGCAGCGAGCTTTCGACTTGCGCGCGCGTCAGGCCGGGATAGCTGCGGTTGGCAAAGGTGATTCGACCCTGCCGGTCGAGTTCGTAGATGAAAGCGGTGGACTCGCGCGTCAGCGCGCGCAGGCGCTCATCAGAGCCGCGCAGTTCGGCCATCGCCGAGCCAAGCGAACTCGACAGGCCGTTGATCGATGTCGTGACGGCGTCCAGGATGTCGGGCCGCCAGCGCCCGCGGGCCGGACGGTCGAGTTGCACCTGCTCACCGCGTGGCGCGGCCGGATCGATGCGGCGAACGAAGGCAGCGATGCGCGTCAGGTGCCGGGTCACCAGGTACTGGAACGCCAGCAGCATGAAGAGCGCCACCAGCAGCGTCTTGACGGCATTGCTCAGCAGGGTCACCAGCAGGTGGTCCCAAAGGCGGGCGATCACGCGGTCGACACTGGCCACCACGCGCACGGTGCCGATCGTCAGTGCCTGGCCGCGGTGCTCGCGCACCAGCGGAATTTCGGCGCCGACGTTGCGCTTCGAGACCGGCTTGCCAGCTGACCAACCGGTCTGGCCGTCTACGCCGATGCCGATGAACTCGATGTCGGGCAGACGCAGCAGCCCTTCGAGCTGGGTCTGCACCTGCTCGCGGTCGGCGACCCACACCGCGTCAGTCAGCGCCGGGAGGAAGCTTTTGCCGATGAAATCGATCGAGCGATCGATCTGTTTCAGGTCGCGGCGGTAGTCGGCGTACAGCTCAACGGCGGTGATCACGGCCGTGATGAGTGAGCTGAAGAGCACCAGCGCAGCGATCAGTTTCTTGGCGACGCCGTTGCCGTTGAACAGCGCCTCGCGCAGGAAGCCGGCTTTCTCGTCGCTCACCGGGCCGGCTCCATCGGCTTGAGCTTCTCGTCCACCAGACGTTGCCACATACCGCTGCGTTTGACTTCGGCCAGCGCCACGGCCACGGGCGCGACCAGCGCTTCATGTTTGCGATGAAGGTACATCAACATGTCGACCCTTGCCAATGGCGGCTCGAGCGGGCGCAACGTGAGGCCGGCTTCGCGCGCGAGCCACAGCCCCTGCCAGCGGTCAACCAGCACCACGTCGGCCCGCCCTCGGGTCAGCAGCGGCATCAGCTGTTCCGGTTCCCGAACCGTCGTGACATCGAGCGCCGCCTTCACATTGCGCTCGAAGATCTTCCAGCCGGCGGTGTAGCCCACACGGTAGCGAGCCAGGTCGCCCCAGTCCTGCACCCGCACGTCAGGGCGCAGGGCGTAGGCCACAAAATCGAGGTCGAGCACGCGTTCGGGGACCCGCAGCAGGTTGGGATAGTCCCTTTCGATCGCGGCGGCACGAAATACGTCGCCGTCTTCGACACCGGCATTGGCGTTGATGAGCGCCCGCTCGAACGGCAGCTTCAGCAGGGTGATGTCGTATCCGACGCGGTCGAAAACCTCGAGTGCCAGCGCTTCCAGGAATCCAGATTGCCCTGGCCGGGAGGCCAACGGTGGCAGCGTGCCGGTTGCCAACGTGAGCCGGGGGCGTGCGGCGAGGACCCAGCCAGGCACAACGGCAACCGCCCCCATTCCCCACAGTGCGAAGCGCCTATGAACAAGTTGCTGCATGGGTGTCTTGCCGAAGCACAGTGTGCAGCAGATGGTAGCAGCGCTCAAAACGCCTATGCCGCGACCGATCACACCGCACCCAGTGGCTCGCGGCGGGGCGCCGCTCGGACTGGAAGCGGAACGCAGGGCAACCATGAGTCGCGGCGACGCGCCAGTGTCGAAAGTTCCTGCGACTGCAATGAACTGCCTGGGGTCAGTCAGATGAGCAAGAACACAACGCCGAAGCTCAGCCTCACCGATCGCCCCCACGACCGCTTGGGGTCGATAGGCCCAGTTCGCCGTAAGCCCAAAGTCGAACTCACCCGTCTGTCCACGGGGTCGAACGCCGCACAGCCACTACGATCCAGCGTCATGTGCACCCGCTACATCTCGCCCGAGGCGGCCGACATCGAGCGCCTCTGGCATGTGGGCAGCCGCAACCCGCTGCGCTGGGCACACGACATGTTCCCTCGCTATCAGGGGCCCTTCATCCGCGCCGAGGCGGGCGAGCGCAGGCTGGGCGTTGGCCAGTGGGCCCTGGTGCCGTGGTTCGCCAAAACCGCCAAACTGCCGTATCTGACCTGCAACGCACGGTCCGAAGAGCTCGCGGCCAAGGCCAGCTACCGGGACCCGTGGAAACGTGGTCAGCGTTGCATCATCCCGGCCGAGTCGTTCTTCGAGCCTTGCTGGGAAACCGGCAAGCATGTGCCCTGGCGGTTCAGACGACCCGACGGCCAAGCATGGGGCTTGGCAGGCCTGTGGAACACCTGGACCGACAGGGAAACCGGCGAAGTGGTCGAGAGCTACACCATGCTGACCATCAACGCCGACGGCCACCCGCTGATGGGCCGCATGCACAAGCCCGACCTGAAGCGACCGCCGAACAGGCAGGACAAACGCAGCGTGGTGCCGATTGCCCTGGCCGACGTCGATGCGTGGCTGACGGGTCCTGTGGTTGACGCTGCGGCCTTGGTGCGGCTGGTGCCAGCGGCGGCATTCGACGGGTCGCCCGACCCCGGCGGCGCAGTCCAGCACGACAGCTTGTGACCCACCCGGCCACGCAAAAGGCGGCCCGCAGGCCGCCTTTTTTCAAGCGCTGTGCGCCGTTGACGATCAGGCCGTCACGGCCTTCGCCGCTTCCGCGTATTCCTCAATCTTGTCGAAGTTCATGTAGCGGTAGACCTTGGCCCCGTCGGCGTTGATCACGCCCATGTCGGCGTGGTATTCGGCCACGGTGGGCAGGCGGCCCAGCTTGGAAGCAATGGCGGCCAGTTCGGCCGAAGCCAGGTACACGAGGGCGTTCTTGCCCAACCGGTTCGGGAAGTTGCGGGTAGAGGTGGACACCACCGTGGCGCCTTCTCGCACCTGGGCCTGGTTGCCCATGCACAGGCTGCAGCCCGGTTGTTCGGTGCGTGCACCGGCGGCGCCGAAGTTGGCGTAGTGGCCTTCCACGGTCAGTTGTTCCTGGTCCATCTTGGTGGGCGGGGCCACCCACAACTTGACGGGGATGTCGCGCTTGCCTTCGAGCAACTTGCTGGCGGCGCGAAAGTGGCCGATGTTGGTCATGCAGCTACCGATGAAGGCCTCGTCGATCTTGGTGCCGGCGACTTCAGACAGGAACTTCGCGTCGTCCGGGTCGTTGGGGCAGCACAGGATGGGTTCCTTGATCTCGTTCATGTCGATCTCAAGGACGTGCGCGTATTCGGCGTTCGCATCGGCTTCCAGCAGGGTGGGCGCAGCCAGCCACTCCTGCATCTTGGCGATGCGCCGCTCGATGCTGCGCCTGTCGGCGTAGCCCTGGGCGATCATGTTCTTCAGCAGCACGACGTTGCTGTTCAGGTACTCGATGACGGGTTCCTTGTTCAGACGAACGGTGCAACCGGCCGCACTGCGCTCGGCGCTGGCGTCGCTGAGTTCGAAGGCCTGTTCGACCTTCAGATTCGGCAGGCCTTCGATCTCCAGGATGCGACCGCTGAACTCATTGACCTTGCCCGTCTTGGCGATGGTCAACAGACCCTTCTTGATGGCGAACAGCGGGATCGCGTGCACCAGGTCGCGCAGCGTCACGCCGGGCTGCATCGTGCCGGTGAAGCGCACCAACATGCTCTCGGGCATGTCCAGCGGCATCACGCCGGTGGCGGCACCAAAGGCCACCAGACCGGAACCGGCGGGGAAGCTGATGCCGATGGGGAAGCGGGTGTGGCTGTCGCCGCCGGTGCCCACGGTGTCGGGCAGCAGCATGCGGTTGAGCCAGCTGTGGATGATGCCGTCGCCCGGGCGCAGGCTGATGCCGCCGCGGTTGCTCATGAACGCCGGCAGTTCGCGGTGCGTCTTCACGTCCACCGGCTTGGGGTAGGCGCTGGTGTGGCAGAAGCTCTGCATCACCAGGTCGGCGCTGAAGCCCAGGCAGGCCAGGTCTTTCAGCTCGTCGCGGGTCATCGGGCCGGTGGTGTCCTGGCTGCCGATGCTGGTCATGCGGGGTTCGCAGTAGGTGCCCGGGCGAACGCCCTGGCCTTCGGGCAAACCGACCGCGCGGCCAACCATCTTCTGCGCCACGGTGTAGCCGGCTTTCGTCGCGACAGGTGCTGTCGGCAGGCGGAAAGTGGTGCTGGCGGGCAGGCCCAGGAATTCGCGCGCCTTGGCGGTGAGGCTGCGGCCGATGATCAGGTTGATGCGGCCGCCGGCGCGCACCTCGTCGAAGATCACGTCGCTGCGGATCTGGAATTCGGTCACCAGCGCGCCGTCGCGCAGGAGCTGGCCGTCGTAGGGCAGGATGTCGATGACATCGCCCATCTCCAGCTTGCTCACGTCCAGTTCGAGGGGCAGCGAGCCTGAATCTTCCTGAGTGTTGAAGTAGATCGGCGCGATCTTGCCGCCCAGCGTGACGCCGCCGAAGCGCTTGTTGGGCACGAAGGGGATGTCTTCACCGGTGGCCCAGACCGCGCTGTTGGTAGCACTCTTGCGGCTGGAGCCGGTGCCGACCACGTCGCCGACGTAGGCGATCAAGTGACCCTTTTTCTTCAGGTCTTCGATGAACTGCATCGGCCCGCGCTTGCCGTCTTCCTCGGGCTTGAAGGCCGCGCCGGCGCGCGTGTTCTTCAGCATCGCCAAATAGTGCAGCGGAATGTCGGGGCGGCTCCAGGCGTCGGGCGCCGGACTCAGGTCGTCGGTGTTGGTTTCGCCCGGCACCTTGAAGACCGTGACGGTGATTTTCTTGGGCACTTCGGGGCGGCTGGTGAACCACTCGGCATCGGCCCAGCTTTGCATCACCTGTTGGGCGTGCAAGTTCCCGGCCTTGGCTTTCTCGGCCACATCGTTGAAGAAGTCGAACATCAACAGCGTCTTCTTCAGCGCGTCGGCGGCGACGGTGGCCACTTCGGCGTCGTCCAGCAGTTCGATCAGCGGGTGCACGTTGTAGCCGCCGACCATGGTGCCCAGCAACTCGGTGGCCTTGGCCTTGCTGATCAGCGCGACGGCCAGTTCACCGTGGGCCACGGCCGCCAAAAAGCTGGCCTTGACCTTGGCCGCGTCGTCCACACCCGGTGGCACGCGGTGCGTCAGCAGGTCCATCAGGAAAGCGGTGTCCTCCGAACCGGGGGCCTTGATCAGTTCGATCAGCGCGGCCACTTGGGTGGCGTCCAGCGGCAGCGGCGGAATGCCGAGGGCGGCGCGTTCGGTGACATGTAGACGGTAGGCTTGCAGCATGGGGTGCTCCTTGAAAAACGGGTGGATGTATGGTGCTTGAAGTTGATGCAGCGCCGCCTCAGGCGGTCGGCACGATGACCTTCAAGCCTTTGAAATAGTCGCGGTAGAAACCGACGTCTCGGGTGATCAAGGCGTCGCACTGCATCATGGCGTGGGCACCGATCAGGAAGTCGGCCACGGTGCGGGTGCGGTTGCCGCCCCGTTGGCGGTAGCGGCGTTGCATTTCGCCGGCGCGCAGGGCGGATTTCGGTTCCATGGCGCTGTAGGCAATTCCCACTTCCTCCAGGTATTGGAAGACCTCACTGCCGCCTTTGAGTGATGTGCACAACTCGGCCAGGCAGACTTCGCACAGGACCACAGGGCCTTCGTGCAAAGCTTCTCTCAATGCGCTCGAGGCGCTCTGCGCGCCATGGCCATCACCGATCAGATCGATCAGCACGGACGAATCGGCTGCGATCACTCGGCTGCATCCTCCGGAGGCAAATAGGGGTCGCCCGGCGCGTGCCCTCGAATGGCACGCATCGCCTCGTCGGTGCTGCCAAAGCCGTCGAGCTTGAAGCGCCCGCGCAGGCGGCTCAGCGCGTCATCAACGTCCTTGCGCAAGATGATGCGGCCGTCGATGAGTTCGACGGTCAGCTTGCTGCCTTTAGTCAGGCCCAGTGCGTCACGCACGGCCTTGGGCAGGGTGATCTGCCCGCGTTCAGCGACGGTTGCGTCCATGGTCGGCTTCGCAGATTTCTGCTTGAATGAGTATGCGCGAATTCTACATACTTCCGCGTGGGCCAGGCCGTCAGATGGCCTGGGCCAAGGGCAGATTCAGCAGCAAATTCTGTGGCTTCATGCGCAACATCTGCCCGCTGTTCGACATCGTGCCCAGGTAGACCGGCTTGCCCGCCACGTCGCTGCGCATCTCGGCCGGGTTCTCGAAGTCCAGGCGAAACAGGCTGATCAGCCGCGACTGGCGCTCGGCTTCAACCTCGCGGCCTTCGTACAGGTCGTCCAGCAGCACGCTGGCCTCGGCGTCCAGGCCCAGATGCCAGCGCCAATGTGGATCGTCGATCTTCTGCAGCGGCACCACGCGCACGGCCACGCCCAGCAGGTGCTGCACCCAGGCCACCATCAGTGCGGCCAGTGGTTTCAGGCCGGAGCGCGCGGCGGTCATCGTGAACTGGATGCCGGTGGCCACTTCGCGCTGCACCGTGTGCGTCAGGTCCAGCAACTGGCTGCTGCGGAAGTGGGCCTGTGCGGCGTCGGCCCAGTAGCGCGGCGCGGTCTCGTCGCCGCCGTCCAGCACGCGCAGTTGCAGCGGCTTCACGGGGGCTTGTGCCTGCGCCAGCAAGCGGCCCAGTTCACCCAGGCCCTGCGTCTCTTGCGCGTGCGCCAGCGTGGCGGCGTCGGCGGCCAGCACGCGGCCTTGCTCGACGGTGATGCGTTGCGGGCGAAAGAACAACTCGCCTGCGCGCCAGGCCAGCGCGTCGCTGTTGCCGCGCAGCAGGTGTTGGACGACGGCCTGCACCACGCTGTCGATGAACAACGGCGGCACCGTGACGCGCCCGCTGCGGAACAGCGCCAGCAGCCAGCCTTCCAGGCTGCCGGCCTGCAGCAAGCCGTCGCGCAGGGCCAGCACATGCCCGTAGCTCTCGCGGGCGTCAGGGTCGCGCAGGGCCTGCAGTTCGGCGGGGGTAACCGGCCGCAGCGGGTCGGCCTGTAGCGCACGGTGCAGGGCGCGTTCGGCCTTGCAAGACTCTGCCACCAGCGCCAGTTCGGGACGGGCCAGCCAGTGGGCGATGTAGGCCGGCGTGGGCAAAAGCCAGCCGTTGTCGTTGGGCGCCAGGTGGGCGTGGCCGGCCTCGGGCCAGATGTCTTGCATGCGGCTGATTGTGCGGGCGGCCCGCGCTGCGCTGCGCTCCGCCAGCATCACGCCGGGTCACCCGCCAGGTGCCGCCCACAGTTCGCGCATAGCCGCTGCAAAGCCCGCTGCGGCCGGCGCCGCCTGCCGGTGCACGCCACCCGCCACCACGCGCTGCCCGGCCACCCACACCTCATTGAAGGCTGGAGCGCCGGTGGCGAAGACCAGGGCGTCCAGCGTGTGCGTGGGCGGCGCGCCCAGCAAGCCAGACGCACTTTCGTCGATGACCAGCAGGTCAGCTCGCGCACCCACCTGCAAGCCCCAGAGCGCATGGCCGGCGGCCGCGCCGCCACCCGCGCGCACCCGATCGAACAAGCGCGCCGCCGTGGCGGGTTGGGCTTCCGGGTCGGCCGCGACGTTGCGCTGACGCAGATGCAAGCGCTGGCCGTATTCCAACCAGCGCAGTTCTTCGGGCCAGTTGCGCGTGGCCTGGCTGTCTGAACCGATGGCCAGGGGCACATCCATCAGCAACCACGTCGGCAGATCGCACAGGCCATCACCCAGATTCGCCTCGGTGCTGGGGCACAGGACCACGCCAGCGCCCTGGCGTGCCACGGCGGCCATTTCCTGCGGCAAGGTGTGGGTGGCGTGGACCAGTTGCCAGCGTGCGTCCAGGCCAGCATGGCGGCTCAACCAGGCGATGGGGCGCTGGCCGGTGGCGACCTGGCACTCGGCCACTTCGGCCGTCTGTTCGGCGACGTGGATGTGCAACTGGCCGCTGCTGGCAGCGGCCAGTTCGAGGATGCTTTCAGGCCGCGCTGCCCGCAGCGAATGAACGGCCACACCGGCATTCACCAGCGGTCCGTGACCGCTGCCCAGCGCGCGCTGCAGGGCCAGCACCTGCGCCACCGTGGTGGCAAAGCGGCGCTGGTCGGCGCTCAGGGCCGGCCGCGTGAAGCCGGCGCGCTCGTAAAGCACCGGCAGCAGCGTCAAGCCTATGCCGGCGGTCTGGGCAGCGGCGACCAGCGCCATCGCCATCTCGGCCGGATTTTCGTAGGGCCTGCCGTCCTCGGCGTGCTGCAGGTAGTGAAATTCGCAGACCTGGGTGTAGCCACCCAGCAGCAGTTCGCTGTAGAGCTGCGTGGCCACCGCGCGCAGTTGGGCGGGCGTGAGGCGCAGCGCCACGCCGTACATGCGGTCGCGCCAGGACCAGAAGTCGTCGTGGGCGCTGTCGCGGCGTTCGGCCAGTCCGGCAAAGGCGCGCTGGAAGGCGTGGCTGTGGGCGTTGACCAGCCCGGGCAGCGCCGCGCCTGGCAGCACGGAGGCTTGCGGCGGCGCAGGCTGCCCGGTTTGAACATCACACCAGTGACCCTCGGCGTTGATGCGCAGCAGCACCGCGTCGGCCCAGCGGCCGTCCACCCAGGCGCGCGGTGCCCACAGCAGCATGGCGGGCTTGGCCGTGTTCACGTTGGGCGCCAGTCCAACATCGTCTGCACCAGCGCGCGCAGCAGCGGTGTCACGGCTGCCGCGCGTTCGTCGTGCCAGCGGTAGGGCGGCGTTTCGACCATGTAGGCGCGCCAGCACATTTCCAGCTGCACGGTATGTACGCCCTGCGCCGGGTCGCCGTAGTGCCGCGTGATGTGTCCGCCTTTGAAGCGGCCATCCACCACGTGGCTGTAGCCGGCTTGCGCTTCGAAAAGCGCTGCCAGCGCTGCGCGCAGCGTGGGCGCGCAACTGCGGCCTTCGCAGGTGCCCAGGTTCATGTGCGGCAGGCGGCCTTCGAAAAGCCAGGGCAATTCGCTTTTGATGCTGTGCGCGTCAAACAGCACCGCGTGGCCGTGCGCCGCCCGGATGCGCGTGGTCTCATCGCGCAAAGCGTCGTGATACGGCTGCCAGTATTCGGCCACGCGGCGTTGGATTTCAACCTCGTCGGGGGCCTGGCCGTCGAGATAGATGGCCTCGCCCGTGAAGTGCTGCGTCGGGCACAGCCCGGTGTTGTTCTGCCCGGCGTACATCGGCGTGTTGGTCGGCGGGCGGTTCAGGTCGATCAGGTAGCGGCTGTGGCGCGGCACGATGAAGCTGGCGCCCAGGTCCTTCGCGAAACCGTACAAGCGATCCAGGAACCAGTCGGTGTCTTCGACTTGCAAGGCGCGCTCGGTGTAGCGGCGGTGCTGGTCGGCGGGGATCAGCGTGCCCACGTGCGGCGCGCTGATCAGCAGCGGCACCGTGCCCTGGTGCAGCGTGTGGGTGAGGGCAAGCGCGGGGGTGTCGTTCATGTCGCCAGCCTTTCGACGCCACCGCAGACCACGCGGTGGCAAGGGTTGTGGCCGAAGCCGCAGGCCAGCTCGCGCGGGTGTTCGGCGTCCCACACCACGAAGTCGGCGCGCAGGCCTGCGGCCAAGGTGCCACGGTCGGCGAGGCCCAAGGCCTGGGCGGCGTTCGCGGTCACGCCGCGCCAGGCTTCTTCCGGTGTCAGGCGGAACAGCGTGCAGGCCATGTTCAGCATCAGCAGCAGGCTCAAGCAGGGTGAACTGCCGGGGTTGTGGTCGGTGGCGATGGCGATGGGCACGCCGGCCTCGCGCAGCGCGGCCACCGGCGGCAACTTGGTTTCACGCAGGAAGTAGTAGGCGCCGGGCAACAGCACGGCCACCGTGCCGGCCGCGCGCATGGCCGCGATGCCATCGGGCGACAGGTGTTCCAGGTGGTCGCAGCTGAGTGCGCCGTAGTGCGCCGCCAGCGCTGCGCCGCCTTGGTCGCTGAGCTGCTCGGCGTGCAGCTTCACCGGCAGGCCCAGTACCTGCGCCGCCTGGAAGATGCGCTCTGTTTGTGCGGGGGTGAAACCGATGGTGTCGCAGAAGGCGTCCACCGCATCGACCAGGCCGGCGGCCTGCTGCGCGGCCAGCCAGTTGCAGGCCGCCGCGATGTAGTCGTCGGCCCGGCCGGCGTATTCGGGCGGCAGCGCGTGTGCGGCGAGCGAGGTGGTGCGCACGGTCAAAGGCAGTTCGCGGCCCAGGCGGCGGGCGACGGCCAGGCAGCGCGCTTCGTCAGCTGCGGTCAGCCCGTAGCCCGACTTGATCTCGAGGGTCGTCACGCCCTCGGCCATCAGGGCCCGCGCACGTTGCGCGGCACTGGCGAACAGTTGTTCATCGCTGGCTGCACGCGTGGCCGCCACCGTGCTGCGGATGCCGCCACCGGCCTGTGCGATCTGCTCGTAGCTGGCGCCCTGCAAGCGCAGTTCGAATTCTGCCGCGCGGTCGCCGCCGTAAACCAGGTGGGTGTGCGCGTCGATGAGGCCGGGGGTGACCAGCGAGCCCTGCAAGTCGTGTTCGATGGCGCAAGCTGATGCGGCCGGCAACTGGCTTTCCGGACCGACCCATGTGATGTGGTCGCCTTCAACGCGCAGCGCGCCGTGGGCGATCCAACCCCATCCGGTTCCTTCAGCGAACGTGGCCAGCCGCGCGTTGCGCCACAGTGTGGCTGGCACAGTCAAGGCGCTCACCGCGCACGCCAACTCAGCCACCAGGCGCGTGCGTCGCCTTCGTGCACCTGCCAGCCGACGGGTTCGTCGGTGGCCAGCCAAAGCAGCGTGCCAGCGTCCACGTGCATCACGGCGCCGTCCAGTTCCAGCGTCAACGCGTCGGCCGCATACAGGCCGCGCCAGCCGGCGATGCCGCTGGCCCGGCTGCCGGTGTAGGCACGTCGCATCTCGCCCACACCACCGACGCCCCCTGCATGCCGCACCATCAAATTCAGGTCTTGCGTGGGCCCGGCGATCAGCTTGCAGCCCGGCGCCGCGTCACCGGAAAAGCGGTGCGGTGCGTCGCCGCTGAGCAGCGTCACATCGCCATCAGGCAGGGCCAGCGTGACACCCGCGCCATCCACCACCGCGAACCAGCGCTCGGTGTCGGGCCAGGCCGAGAAGTCGCCATCGACGGCGATGGTGGCCACGCTGATGCGCACCTGCCAATCTTCGGCGTTGGGCCAGGCCAGCAGCGCGCGCGTGCTGCCGCCGCCATTGCGCCAAGGCTGCGGCGGCACATTCGCCAAGCGCACCTCGTTCATGGCTGGAACTCGCCGTGCAGCGCGTAAAGCGCACCGGGGTGCACCAGCCGCGCCAGCGTGATGGCTGCGTTGCGCGTGAAGGTGCGGCGCACGACGACCAGGCAGGGCGCTTCGCGTGCGATGCCCAGCAGCTTGGCCTCACGCGCGGTGGCAAGACCGGACTCGATGCTGTACTGCGCCCGCCACAGCGCGGTGTGCTGGAACAGCCACTGCGTGGGCGTGGTCTGCGTGAAGTCGGCGCTGAGGTAGCCGGGCGCACAGGCCGGGTTGACGTAGCGGTCTTCGCACTGCAGCGCCGTGCCATCTTCGAAGTGGGTGATGAGCGTGTGAAAAACCTCAGCGCCCGCGGCCACACCCAGTTGCGCAGCCAGCGCGGCCGGTGCGGCCTCAGCCTGCTGCAGGTGCACGACGGCCCGGTGACGGTGGCCGCGCGCTTCGATCTCTTCATGCAGGTCGCGCAACGTCAACTGGCTGGACACGCGGTGCAGCGGTGCCGCGTACGTGCCCAAGCCCTGGCTGCGCTGCACCAGACCTTCAGCCTGCAGTTCGCGCAAGGCGCGGTTCACGGTCATGCGGCTGACGCCGAATTCGGCCACCAGCGCAGCTTCTGAGGGCATCAACGCGCCAGGCGGCCACAGCCCGGCTTCCAGACCCGTCATCAGGTGCTGCTTGATGCGGGCGTAGGGGGCCAAAGTGCCAATTTCCGATGCTGTCATAGGTTCATCTTAGCGCTGGAAAACCCACTTGCCCAGACTTGTCTAGACAAGTACAGTGCGGCGCAACGCGAACGGAGCTTTTGCCATGACCGATCTGTCCACCGTGCACCAGACTGCGCAGCCTCGCCCCGTACGCTCTCCGCGCGGCCCTGAAATCAGTTGCGCCAACTGGCTGATCGAAGCCGCTTACCGCATGCTGCAAAACAACCTCGACCCCGAGGTGGCCGAGAACCCCGACGCGCTGGTCGTCTACGGTGGCATCGGCAAGGCGGCGCGCAACTGGGACTGCTTCGAAGCCATCTGCAAAAGCCTGCTGGCCCTGAAGCCTGACGAAACCCTGCTGGTGCAAAGCGGCAAGCCGGTGGGCGTGTTCCGCACCACCACCGACTCACCGCGCGTGCTGATCGCCAATTCGAACCTGGTGCCCAAGTGGGCGACCTGGGAACACTTCGACGAGCTCGACCGCAAGGGGCTGATGATGTACGGCCAGATGACGGCGGGCAGCTGGATCTACATCGGCAGCCAGGGCATCGTGCAGGGCACTTACGAGACTTTTGTTGAAGCGGGCAAGCAGCATTACGGTGGCGACCTGACCGGGCGTTGGATCCTGACCGCTGGCCTCGGCGGCATGGGTGGTGCGCAACCGCTGGCCGCCACCTTTGCTGGCGCCTGCAGCCTGAACATCGAATGCCAGCAAAGCCGGATCGACTTCCGCTTGCGCAGCCGCTATGTCGACGAGCAGGCCACCGACCTGGACGACGCGCTGATCCGCATCGCGCGCTACACGGCCGAGGGCAAGGCGGTGTCGATAGCCTTGCTCGGCAACGCCGCTGAGGTGCTGCCCGAACTGGTGGCGCGCGGTGTCAAGCCTGACCTGGTGACCGACCAGACCAGTGCCCACGATCTGGTCAACGGCTACCTGCCGGTCGATTGGACCGTCGCAGCCTGGCGCGCCGCGCAGGCTGACCCCGCGCAACACGCCGCCCTGCGCGCGGCCGCCGCGCAAAGCTGCGCGGTTCATGTGCAGGCCATGCTCGACTTTCAGTCGCGCGGCGTGCCCACTGTGGACTACGGCAACAACATCCGCCAGGTGGCGTTCGACGCCGGCGTGACGAAGGCCTTCGACTTCCCCGGTTTCGTGCCGGCCTATGTCCGGCCGCTGTTCTGCCGTGGCCGTGGGCCTTTCCGCTGGGTGGCACTGAGCGGCGACCCGGAAGACATCCGCAAGACCGACGCGAAGATGAAAGAGCTGTTTCCGCAGGATGCCGCTTTGCACCGTTGGCTGGACATGGCCAGTGAGCGCATTGCCTTCCAGGGCCTGCCGGCACGGATCTGCTGGATCGGCCTGGGCGAGCGCGACCGCGCCGGCCTGGCCTTCAACGCGATGGTGAAAAGCGGCGAATTGAAAGCGCCCATCGTCATCGGTCGCGACCACCTCGACAGCGGCAGCGTGGCGTCGCCCAACCGCGAGACCGAGGCCATGCAAGACGGCAGCGACGCTGTCAGTGACTGGCCGCTTTTGAACGCGCTGCTGAACACCGCCGGCGGTGCCACCTGGGTCAGCCTGCACCACGGCGGCG
This sequence comes from Burkholderiales bacterium, assembly GCA_038316205.1. Lineage (GTDB taxonomy): Bacteria > Pseudomonadota > Gammaproteobacteria > Burkholderiales > Burkholderiaceae_C > Rubrivivax. Next base: position 24,351 of record JBBQAI010000026.1, on the reverse strand, counting down.
GCGTGGGCATGGGCTACAGCCAGCACAGCGGCGTGGTCATCGTGTGCGACGGCACCGACGAAGCCGCGAGGCGTATCGAGCGCGTGTTGTGGAACGACCCGGCAACGGGTGTCATGCGCCATGCCGATGCCGGCTACGCAGATGCCGTCGCCTGCGCGCAAGCGAAGGGCTTGAACCTGCCGATGGTCCCGAAAGCGGGCGCCTGATGCTGCTGCGCCCGGGCCTGCTCACGCTGGACGAACTGCAAGCCATCCACGGCGGCGCGGAAGCGGCGGTGCGGCCGCAGCCGCTGGTCATGGATCCGCAGGCGCTGCCCGGCATATTGGCCAGCGCCGCCGTGGTGCGCCGCGCGGCCGAGGGCGATGCGCCGGTGTACGGCGTCAACACCGGCTTCGGCAAGCTGGCCAGCACGCGCATCAGCGAGGCCGACCTGGCGACGCTGCAATGCAATTTGATCCGCTCGCATTCGGTGGGCGTGGGCGAGCCGCTGGCCGCGCCCGTGCTGCGTTTGATGCTGGCGATGAAAGCGGCCAGTCTGGCGCGCGGGCACAGCGGTGTGCGGCCCGTCGTCATCGACACGTTGCTGGCCGTGCACAACGCGGGGCTCGTGCCTTTCGTGCCCAGCCAGGGCAGCGTCGGCGCTTCGGGCGACCTGGCGCCGCTCTCGCACATGACGCTGGCCTTGATGGGCGAAGGCGAATTCATGGCGGACGGGCGCCGCGTGCCCGCTGCAGCGCTGCTGGAACACCACGGCATCGCGCCGCTGGTGCTGTCGGCCAAGGAAGGCCTGGCGCTGATCAACGGCACCCAGACCAGCACCGCGCTGGCGCTGCACGCGCTGTTTGCGTTTGAGCCCGTGCTGGAAGCGGCGCTCATCTTGGGTGCCCTTACTGTCGATGCTGCGGGCGGCAGCGACGGCCCCTTCGACCCGCGCATCCATGCCTTGCGCGGTCAACCGGGGCAGATCGACGTGGCCCAGTACTACCGCGAACTGCTGCGGGGCAGCGCCATCCGCGCCTCGCATGAACAAGGCGACGACCGCGTGCAGGACCCGTACTGCCTGCGCTGCCAGCCGCAGGTGGTGGGGGCCTGCCTCGACCAGTTGCGCCACGCCGCGCGCGTGCTGTTGATCGAAGCCAATGCCGTCACCGACAACCCGCTGGTTTTCGCCGAAGACAGCATGATGATTTCCGGCGGCAACTTCCACGCCGAACCGGTGGCGCTGGTGGCCGACGCGATGGCCTGCGCCATCGCTGAAGTGGGTGCGATTGCCGAGCGACGCATCGCCATGCTCATCGACGCCAGCGTGTCGCGCCTGCCGGCTTTTCTGACGCCCAACGCCGGCCTGAACAGCGGTTTCATGATCGCCCACGTCACGGCTGCGGCGCTGGCCAGCGAGAACAAAAGCCTGGCCCATCCCGCCAGCGTGGACAGCCTGCCGACCAGTGCCAATCAAGAGGACCACGTCAGCATGGCCACTTTCGCGGCACGACGGCTGCAGCCGATGATTGCCAACGTGGCGCACATCCTGGGCATCGAATGGCTGGCTGCTGCGCAGGGCATCGACTTCCTGCGCCCGCTGGCCTCGTCAGCCCCGCTGGAGGCCGCGCACGCCCTGTTGCGCGCGCACTGCCCAGCCATGATGCAGGACCGCTACATGGCGCCCGACATCGAGGCGGCCAGCCGTGCGCTGCGCGACGGTTCGCTGGCGCGGGTCTTGCACAGCTTGCAGGGCCTGCCGGCCTTGTGGATGCCGGGTTGAACACGATGCGCAGTGGCGCGGTGCGCGCCAGAATGGTTCACGCCTATCTTGGCTTTTCGTCTCGGAGTCACCCCACCATGCTGTACCGAAATCTGGCCACGCTGGCCACGCTGGCCACCTGCTTCAGTCTGTACGCCAGCAGCGTCTGCGCTGCCGAACTGGCGCCCAGCGTCAGCTTGCTTGAACCGGTGAACGGTGCCACCGTCACCAGTCCGTTCAAGGTCCGGTTTGGCGTCAAGGGCATGACCGTGGTACCGGCCGGCGACATGTCGGCCAACACCGGCCACCACCATTTGTTGATCAACGAGGGCGCCTTGCCGGCTGGCACCACGGTGCCCGCTGACGAGAAGCACATCCACTTCGGCAAAGGCCAGACCGAAACGGTGGTCACGCTGCCGCCCGGTACCTACAAGTTCACTGCGCAATTCGCCAACGGCGCGCACCAGAGCTACGGCCCCGCCCTGAGCCAGACCATCACGGTCACGGTGAAGTAGGGCCTTGTCCCTTTCCTTTTCACTGTCCACACGCCCGCAACCACCTTGAAGGAAACCCGATGAAGACCTTGCGCCCCACCGCATTTGCCTTGACCTTGTTCGCTGCTGTTGCGGCCCATGCGCAAGAAACCAAAGTCGCCATCGGCATCAGCGGCTGGACCGGCTTCGCGCCGCTGACGCTGGCCAAAGAGGCGGGCCTGTTCAAGAAGCACGGCCTGGACGTCAGCATCAAGAAAATCCCGCAGAAAGACCGCCACCTGGCCGTGGCCAGCGGTGACATTCAGTGCGCGGCCACGACGGTGGAAACCTGGGTCGCCTGGAACGCCAACGGTGTGGCCACCACGCAGATCTTTCAGCTCGACAAGAGTTATGGCGCCGACGGCATGGTGGTGAAGCCGGGCATCGCCAGGATCAGCGACCTGAAGGGCAAGACCGTGGCCGCCGACGCCCCCGGCACCGCGCCCTATTTCGGCCTGGCCTGGATGCTGAAGAAGAACGGCTTGAGCATCAAGGACGTGAAGGTGGTGAACCTCAGCCCGCAGGCCGCCGCCAACGCGATGATCGCCGGCACCGACGGCCTGGACGCCGCCATGACCTACGAGCCCTACCTGAGCGCCGTGCGCGCCAAACCCGAGGCCGGCAAGATCATTGCCACCACGCTGGACTACCCGATGGTGATGGACACCTTCGGCTGCACGCCCAAGTTCCTGGCCGAAAACCCCAAGGCCGCCAAGGCCCTTGCCGACGCCTATTTCGACGCCGTCGACCTCATCAAGGCCGACCCGAAAAAGAGCTTCGAGATCATGGGTGCCGACGTCAAGCAAAGTGGTGAGGCCTTCGAGAAGAGCCAGGCCTATCTGCGCTGGCAAGACCGCGCCGCCAACCAGAAGTTCTTCGCCGGCGAACACGCGGCCTTCAGCAACGACGCGGCCGACTTGCTGCTGGAGGCCGGGATCATCAAGTCGATACCGGACCTGAGCAAACTGGCCGACACGCGCTTCATCAAGTAGGCCGGCATGAAGCCGTTGGTGGCTGTCGAACCTGGCGCGCGCATCGCGCTGGGCATCAGCTTCTTCGTGCTCTTCGTGGCTGTGTGGGCGGCGGCCACGGTCGGCGGCTATGTCAGCAAGACCTTTCTGGCTGACCCCTGGACCATGCTCCAAAGTGGCTACACGCTGCTCACACAAATGGGCTTCGGCTACGACATCGCGTGGACGGTGTGGCGCGTGCTGGGCGGCTTCGTGCTGGCCGCCGCGCTGGCCTTGCCGCTGGGGGTTTTGATGGGCGCCTACAAGCCCGTCGAGGCCTTCTTCGAGCCCTTCGTCAGCTTCGCGCGCTACCTGCCGGCGAGCGCCTTCATCCCGCTGCTGATCCTTTGGGCCGGCATCGGTGAGGCGCAGAAATTGGCGGTCATATTCATCGGCAGTTTTTTCCAGCTGGTGCTGATGGTTGCGGTCACCGTGGGCAACACGCGGCGTGACCTGGTGGAAGCCGCCTACACGCTGGGCGTGAGCGACGGCAGCCTCATCCGCCGTGTGCTGATCCCCGGCGCCGCACCCGAGATCGCCGAGACCCTGCGCATGGTGCTGGGTTGGGCCTGGACCTACGTCATCGTGGCCGAATTGATAGGCGCTTCCAGCGGCATCGGCCACATGATCACCGACAGCCAGGCACTGCTGGCCACCGACCAGATCATTTTCGGCATCATCGTCATCGGGCTGATCGGCTTGCTGAGTGATCTGCTGTTCAAGTTCGCTAACCGGCACTGGTTTCCGTGGGCGCAACTGGGCCGTTAGGGCCAGGGCCTGAAGCGCGCTGACTGCACGAACCGACGCACCGCGTCGACATCACGAGCTGGGGGAAAGCACCATGACCAACCCGACCACTGTGCCCGCGAACTACGACGCCGAAATGCGTTTCGGCGTGGTGATGTACGGCGGCGTTTCGCTGGCCATCTACATCTACGGCGTCAGCTACGAAATCTTCGAGCTGGCCTGCGCCACGCCGCTGGAAGGCGGCATTCCGCCTGCCGACACGAATGCCGACGGCGGCTCGCGCGAGATCTACCGCCGCTTGTCGCTGCTGGCCAGCAACCGCGATCTGCTGGACGACTATGCGGCGCGGTTGGGCCAGCGCACCGACATGGCAGCCGACCCGTGGCCTGGCGCGCCCGCCGATTCCGGTACGGGCGCCGATACCGGCGCAACCCGCTTCGTGGTCGATGTGATCGCCGGCACGTCGGCCGGCGGCATCAACGGCATCTTCCTGGCCAAGGCGCTGGCCAAGTCGCAGAGCTTCGCGGCGCTGGGCGATATGTGGGTGGACGAAGGCGACATCGGCGCGCTGCTGAACGACGGCCACGCCTGGGACGGCCTGCCCCAAGACCTGAAACCAGCCAAGGCGCCGCCGGCTTCGCTGCTGTCCAGCGACCGCATGTACTTGAAGCTGCTGAAGGCCTTCGGTGAGATGGCGCCGCCGGCCGGCACGGCCAACGGGCCCAGCGCTTCGCCGCTGGTCGAAGAACTGGACCTGTACGTGACCACCACCGACATCGCCGGCGCGCCGGTGCCGCTGCGGCTGTTCGACAAGGTGGTTTACGAACGCCGCCACAAGCAGCGCTTCCACTTCAGCTACCCCACGCAGATGACGGGTGCCGATGCGGGCTTTGACTTCGCGCAATGCAACCATGCCTTTCTGGCCTTTGCAGCGCGCTGCACCTCGTCGTTCCCCTTCGCCTTCGAGCCGATGACGCTGCAGCGAATGCGCGACCTCAGCCCTTTGGTGAGCGACCCGCAAGTCACGCAGTGGCAGGGCTATTTCGATGGGCTGATGTCCGCCGGCATCGCGCAGCGGCCTTTCGGCGACGGCGGCTACCTGGACAACAAACCCTTCAGCTACGTGGCCGAGACCTTGTCGCGGCGCTTTGGCGACGCGCCGGCGCAGCGCAAGCTGATCTACGTCGAACCCAGTCCCGAGCCGCTGGAACTGGAAGAAGGGGCGCGCACTTCGTCACCGAACGCGGTGCAGAACGCGCTGACGGCGCTGCTCGGTATTCCGCAGTACGAGACGATCCGCGAAGACCTGAACACGGTGCTCAAGCGCAACCGCCGCATCGACCGCGTGGAGCGCATCGTTCGGCTGGCCGAAGAAGATGTCGAGCGCCGGGGCGGTGGGTTTGCGCGCGTGATGCTGCGCGACGGTCAGTTGGTGCCCTGGAAAGACCTGTCGCTGGACGCGATGCTGGACTACTACGGCCCGGGCTTTGCGCCCTACCGCCGTTTGCGCGTTTACGGCGTCACCGACTGGCTGGCCGAGCAGGTGGCGGCGGCTTTCGGCGTCGATGTCGAGTCCGATCGCGGCTATGCGCTGCGCGCGGTGGTGCGGGCCTGGCGAGAAAGCCGCTTCGCCGACAGCCCTGAGCGTGACGATCCGAAGCGCCTGCCGCTGCGGCGCAGCACCAACAGCTTTTTGCAGGAACACGACCTCGACTACCGCTTGCGTCGCCTGACCTTCTTGCTTAGGCGCATCGATCTGATGACCCGCCTGGTGCGCCGCCCCGACGCCGCACTGGCCGATCTGGACAAGCTGGTGGTCACCAAGATGGCGCGCTTCTACGGCCCGCTGAACCCACTGACGAATCCGGCCCTGCAGCCGGTGGTGCTGACCCAGTTGCGCGCCCTGAAGAAAGACCTGCGACGGGTCTACCGCGACACCGCCACCGTCCGCCGCGCCTGGACGAATGGCGAGGGCATCCTGCCCAGCGTGCGGCCCGATGCCACGCTGCGCCAGGAACTGGACGACGTGCTGGCCATGCTGCTGGGCCAGCCGCCCAGTGCCGGCCGCGCGAAGCCCAAAGTTCGCAACATCGACGGCGACTTGATCGATATTCCGCAGGACCTGGTCTGGCTGCAATCCACGTCCAGCGGCTACAGCCTGCAAGACAGCGTGATGCGCCGCGTGCAGGACTGGCTGGCGCTTTCGCAGGGCAGACCGAAGCTGGTCCTGTGGGACAAGCTCTGCGTCGCGATCGAGGCCACGCGACTGGACGAGGAAGGGCCCAGGGGCCAGGCGCTGGACGGCTTGTTGAACAAGGCCTGGAACCTGATCGGTCAGCCGCAATTGCGCGTGCGGGTGGTGCAAAAGCTGGTGCCTTCCGGCACGCCGCTGCCGACCCGCGAAGCCGAGTTGGTGGTCTCGCGCGACAGCAAGATGCCGCCCGGCACCGAGGCCGACGCCTTGCGCTGCCTGCGCCTGCTGCTGGGCGAGTACTTCCTGAATTTCGACGCCTTCGACCAGACCCGCTACACCCTGTACTACGACACCGGCACCGGCGAGCCGGCGACGGTGGACGTGGTGCGCGTGAGCCCGGTGGACGCCACCCTGCTGCGCAAATACCGCGCCGACCAGTCCAAACTGGCCGGCACGGGGCTGGCGCACTTCGGTGCTTTCCTGGACGAAAACTGGCGCCGCAACGACATCATGTGGGGCCGTCTGGACGGTGCCGAACGGCTGATCCAGACCGTGTTGCCGGCTGACGATGTGGCCAACGTCGCCGTGCGTGAAGAACTGGTCCGCCTGGCCCACGGCCGCATCCTGACCCAGACGCTGAAGGGCCGCGCTTCGGGTGAACTGACCGGTTGGCTGGCCCAGGCGCTGAATCAAGTCCAGGGCGTCGGTGTGGAAGACAAGTTGAAGAAACTGCTGGAGGCCCTGGACCTGAAGCCGGGGCCCGCGCGCGACCGCCTGGCAGCTGCGCTTCAGGGGCTGATGGACCCCGACGCCTTGCGCCGCTACGCCCGCGAACAGCCGACCTTCGACCCGCACCCGCCGATGGACCGTACGCTGCACAACGCGGCGCGCGCGGTCACCGTCACCGGCCGCGTGTTGGAAGGCGTCAGCCTGTCAGACGCGCCGTCGACGGCCCCCTTGGCGCGCTGGGCCGCGCGGCTGGGGCTGGTACTGCAGGGCGCGATGGCGGTGGCCTTGCCCGGCACATTTGGCCAGCGCATCTTCAGCAACCTGCTGCCCAGGGTCTACGCCGTCGAGGTGCTGCTGCTGGTGCTGGCACTGCTGTTCGGCGATTCGGGCCTGCGCTTCACGGCGCTCAGCGCACTCGGCGTGACCGCCCTGGCGCACCTGCTGACGCTGCTGCTGCGCGACGTGGCACGCAACGGGCACCGCGGCAAGGTGATCTTCGGTGTGCTGCTGGCGATTGCGCTGGCATTGCCAGCGGGCTACGGCGTGTTGGCCTATACGCAGCAGCGCGGGTCCGCCGTGTGTGGTGTGTCGGCCGATACGGCCAAGCTGACCTGGTGGGTCGGCAAGGCCTGCGGATGGTTGCGATGACGGCCCTCTCGCCCCGGTCGCCGCTCTTGCAAGTGCGCGGCATCGAACGCCGTTTTGGCACCGCCGGCGCCAGCACGCTGGCCCTGCAGGCCACCGACCTGGACGTGGCCGAGAACGACTTCGTCACCATCCTGGGCCCCAGCGGTTGCGGCAAGAGCACCTTGCTGCGCATCGTGGCCGGGCTGGACCGGCAGACATCTGGTGAGGCGCTGCTGGATGGCCGGCGCATCGAAGGCCCCGGCGCCGACCGGGGCATGGTCTTCCAAAGCTACACCCTTTTTCCGTGGTTGAACGTGCTGGACAACGTCTGCTTCGGTCTGCGGGAACGCGGCTTGCCGCGTGATGAGCAACTGGCCATCGCCCACGGCTTCCTGGCGCAGGTCGGCTTGAAAGGTTTTGCCAACCACTACCCCAAGCATTTGTCGGGCGGCATGCAGCAGCGCACAGCGCTGGCCCGTGCGCTGGCCAACAGCCCGCGCATGCTGCTGATGGACGAGCCCTTCGGCGCGCTGGACCATCAAACCCGCGAGTTGATGCAGGAACTGCTGCTGGGCATCTGGGAGGCGCAGCGCAAGACCGTGCTCTTCGTCACCCACGACATCGACGAGGCCATCTTCATGGGCAGCCGCGTGGTGGTGATGAGTGCACGGCCGGGTCGCATCAAGCTCGACCGCACCATCGCCCTGCCGCACCCGCGCCACTATGCGATGAAGACCACGCCGGTGTTCAGCGCGCTGAAGGCCGAACTGACCGAAGCGGTGCGCGCCGAGGTGCTGGCCGCACAGGCGGCGGCCGAGGCGTCGGTCTAGAAATCGGTGTGCGCGCGCAGCGAGAACATGCGGCCTTCGCTACCGTAGGTCTTGCCCGTCAACAGGGCGGCTTGCAGCGTGAATTGGGCCCGCCCGCTCAGCGGCCAGTGTCCCGAAACCACGGGGCCGGCGCGGTTCGATTGATCGGCCTGGGGCGACCAACGGTTCCAGCGGCCCAGTTCACCAAAACCCTGGGCACCCAGGCCCAGCACCGGACCCAGGCGGTAGGCCACCTGCCACTGGTATTTGATTTGCGTCGGCTGCGGCGCGGTACTGCCGTAGGCGCGTTCGAAAAAAACGTTGCCATTGAGCCGCCAGCGACCGAAATCGGTTTGCAGCACCGGGCCGTATTCGATGCCGTGTTGGCTGGAATTTTGCAGGTCGCGCACGAACTGCAGGTGCAAAGCCACATCCACCGGCCACTCGCCCTGGGTCAACAGAAACTCGTTCTGCCAGTTGAGGCTGGACGGTTGGGTGGCCTTCCGCGATGAGCCTATCCAACTCACGAAGACCTCGGTGGTCCAGCGGCTGGTCACACCCAGGCCAACGCCCACTTCAGGCCAGAACGCCTCGACTTGGCCTTGTGGTTTGACTGTCCAGTAGCGGAAGTCGATGGTGCGCAGGCCTTCGTTGTCGTAGGGCTTGACCACGTAGTAGCCCGGGTCGGCACTGGCGGCGGCCGCCCACAAGGCCAGCAGCGGCAGCAGCAAGCCGGGCGCGCGAGTGTGCGGGCAACGGCGTGTGGATGGAGGGGACAAGTCGACCTTCGGTGGGTGGGGCGGTGCAACGCAAGAGCGCCTTGACCGTAAGGCCGCCAACCTTGTCCCGGTCAACGGAACACCAGCGTCGAACACCCGCCATTTCTGACGGCGGATCGCGGGCCCGCCGCGCGTTGCCACAGAATGCGGGCATGTCTTTGCTGCGCTGTACCGGTGTCACCCTGCTCTGGCTTGCCGTTTTGTGCCCATCTTGGGCCGCACCGCCGCCGCTGTCGCCAGCCGCACCGCTGGTGGTCGGCTCCAAACGCTTCACCGAAAGCTACATCCTGGGCGAGATCGTGCGGCTCACGCTGGCTGACGCCGGTGTTCCCGCCGAGCACAAACCCGGCCTGGGCAATACCGGCATCCTGGAACAGGCGCTGGCCAGCGGCGCGGTGGACGTCTACCCCGAATACACCGGCACCATCGTGCGCGAACTGCTGCACCGCGAAGGCAACCCCAGCCTGGCCGAACTGAACACCTGGCTGGCCCCGCGCGGGCTGAAGGCGGCCGTGCCGCTGGGCTTCAACAACAGCTACGCGCTGGCCCTGCGCGAAGCCGATGCTGCGCAACTGGGCGTGCGCACCATCAGCGACCTGAAGCGGCTGGCCACGGGGTCGTTGATCCTGGGCCTGTCGCACGAATTCCAGGCCCGCGCCGACGGCTGGCCAGCCTTGCAGAAGGCCTACGGCCTGCCTCAGAAACCCGGGCCGTCGCTGGACCACGGCCTGGCCTACGAAGCGATACAGGCCGGGCAGGTGGACTTGATCGACATCTATGCCACCGACGCCAAGGTGGGCCGCTACAAGCTGCGCGTGCTGGTCGATGACCTGAACTTCTTTCCGCGCTACGACGCCGTGCTGCTGATGCGCGCGGGCGTGAATGTGCAACCGCTGCTGGCGCTGGACGGCCGTATCAGCGGCGCCGCAATGATCGCGATGAACGCGCAGGTTGAACTCGATGGCCTGCCTTACGCCGAGGTGGCGCGCCGCTTCATGGCCGGTGCCGCCGGTGCCGCCGGTGGCGCTGCGGCAGTGGTTAGCGACGCGGCCGTCGCCGAACGCCCCGGCTTCTTGGCGCGTTTGTTCGCGCCCGATCTGTGGCGCTTGTGCGCGCAGCACCTGGGCCTGGTTTTCGGTTCGCTGTTTTTGGCGGTGTCGGCCGGCGTGCCGCTCGGCATCTGGGCCTGGCAACGGCCTGGTCTGGCAGGCTGGTTGTTGGGGGCGGTGGGTGTGTTGCAAACCATCCCGTCGCTGGCCTTGCTGGCCTTCCTGATCGCCCTGGTCGGCGCCATCGGCACCGTGCCGGCGGTGATTGCCCTGTTCCTGTACGCGCTGCTGCCCATCGTGCGCAACACGCATGCCGGTCTGCAGGGCGTGCCGGCCGGCTTGTCGCAGGCGGCCACGGCGCTGGGCCTGACAGCCCGGCAAACGCTGTGGTCGGTGCAACTGCCGCTGGCCGGCCCCACCCTGCTGGCCGGCTTGAAGACGGCCGCCATCATCAATGTGGGCACCGCCACCATGGCGGCCTTCATCGGCGCTGGCGGCCTGGGCGAACGCATCGTGGCCGGCCTGGCCGTCAACGACAAGGCCACGATGCTGGCCGGCGCCCTGCCCGCCGCGGTGCTGGCAATGCTGGTACAGGGCGGTTTCGCCTTGATCGAGCGTGCGACGCTGCGCGGCGGGCCGCGCGACTAAGCACCACGCTCAGGCGCCGGGCCGCTCTCGCGGTACCGCACCGCGCGCCCGGGCGAGACCCGCGCAGACCCAGCCACAATCCCGGGTTCAGGAGAGCCCGCACCGTGACCCACATCCTTCAAAACCTGCCTGCCGGCGAGCGCGTCGGCATCGCCTTTTCTGGCGGCCTGGACACCTCAGCCGCCGTGCACTGGATGCGCGCCAAAGGTGCCATTCCTTGCGCCTACACCGCCAACCTGGGCCAGCCCGACGAGAGCGACTACGACGAGATTCCGCGCAAGGCCCTGGCGTATGGCGCCGCGATCGCCCGCTTGGTGGACTGCCGTTCCCAACTGGTGGCCGAAGGCATCGCCGCCATCCAAAGCAGTGCCTTCCACATCAGCACTGGCGGCGCCACCTACTTCAACACCACGCCGCTGGGCCGCGCCGTCACCGGCACTTCGCTGGTGGTGGCCATGCGCGACGACGGCGTCAACATCTGGGGCGACGGCAGCACCTACAAGGGCAACGACATCGAGCGTTTCTACCGCTACGGCTTGTTGGCGAATCCGGCGCTGCAGGTCTACAAGCCCTGGCTGGACCAGCGCTTCATCGACGAACTGGGCGGCCGCAAGGAGATGAGCGAATACCTCATTGCGGCGGGCTTCGACTACAAGATGTCGGTCGAAAAAGCCTACAGCACCGACAGCAACATGCTGGGCGCCACGCACGAGGCCAAAGACCTCGAATTCCTCAACAGCGGCATGCACATCGTCCAGCCCATCATGGGTGTGGCCTTCTGGCGCGACGACGTGGCCGTGAAGGCCGAGACCGTGAGCGTGCGCTTTGAAGAAGGCGTGCCGGTGGCGCTCAATGGCCGTACCTTTGCCAGCCAGGTGGATCTGTTCCTGGAAGCCAACGCCATCGGCGGCCGCCACGGCCTGGGCATGTGCGACCAGATCGAGAACCGCATCATCGAAGCCAAGAGCCGCGGTATCTACGAAGCGCCGGGCATGGCGCTGCTGCACATCGTCTACGAGCGGCTGGTCACCGGCATTCACAACGAAGACACCATCGGCCAGTACCGCGCCAACGGCCGTGTCCTGGGCAAGTTGCTCTACCAAGGCCGCTGGTTCGACCCGCAATGCCTGATGCTGCGCGAGACCGCACAACGCTGGGTGGCCCGCGCCATTACCGGCGAAGTGACGCTGGAACTGCGGCGCGGCAACGACTACTCGATCATGAACACCGAAAGTCCGAACCTGACCTACCACCCCGAGCGCCTGACGATGGAAAGTGGCGCGGGTGCTTTCACACCGGCCGACCGCATCGGCCAGTTGACGATGCGCAACCTGGACATCCAGGACACGCGCAGCAAGCTGGGCATTTACACGCAGGTGGGGCTGTTGGGGCAGAGCAGCGACGGTGCCATTCCGCTGCTGTCAGGGCCGCCGGGGAGCTGAATCCACGGCGGCGCCGCACGCTGCGGCCCTCACGTCAACCCGCTTCGTCAACCCGCTTCGTCAACCGGTCGCGGCGGCAAACGCGATCAGCGTGCCCGACGGCCGCATGCCGCCCACCTCGATGCCGTTCCAGTTGCGCATCACGGTGTGGCTGAACCCTTCCATGAAGGCCGCATCGGCTTCGTCCAGCGCCAGCAGTCGTTCAATGACCACGGCCATCACCACCTCGCAGGCGCGGGCCGTGTTGCCGTCGTCCATCTTGATGGCCACACCCAGGCCCAACTCAGGCACGGCGGCGCAGTAGACGCCCTCGGCGCCGACTTTGCAGAACACGCGGTCGCCCAGGCGTTCCATCACGCGGGTGTCGAAGCGGCCACTGCCGGCCACCATGAAGGGCGCTGAAGCCACGGCCGCACGCAGGCGCCGGGCTGCCGCCGCGCGGCCGGCGCGCAAGCCCACGCCGGTGCCCACGCGCGCGAAGCCCAGCGCCAGGTTGCGCAGCGGGACGGCGAAGGTCGGGATGCTGCAACCGTCGGTGCCGACGGGCGTGTTCGACAGGTCCCAGTCGGTGGCGGCTTGCAGGCTGGCGGTCACCTGGCGCATCACCGGGTGCTGCGGCTGCAGGTAGCCACTGATGAAGTCGCGCCGGTCCTGGCCACCCGCCAGCATGCAGCCCAGGCAGACAAAGCCCGAGTGCTTGCCCGAGCAGTTGTTGTGCAGCGCGCTGGGCTGCTCGCCGGCCGCCGCCAGGGCTTTGATGGCGCTGTCGTTGTACGGCCAATGCGTGCCGCATTCCAGCGCCGCCACGTCCACGCCGGCCTTGGCCAGCATGCGGGCTGCGGTCTCGGCGTGGCGCGCCTCACCGCCGTGGCTGGCGCAGGCCAGTGCCAGTTCTTCATCGTTCAAGCCGAAGCGGTCGGCCGCACCGCTTTCCACCAGTGGCAGGGCTTGCAGCACTTTCACCGCCGAACGCGGAAAGATCGGTCTGTCGATGTCGCCCAGCGCGGTGTGTACACCGCCGTCGGCATCGACGATGGCCAGCGCGCCACGGTGGCTGGATTCGACGGTGCTGCCGCGCAGCACGTCGACGAGGGTGGGGTTGGTTTGCATGCGAAGGACTTTATCGCGCCGCCTGTGACCGGGCAGGGCAGCGGCTATCCTCGTTGCATGCCAGCCATGCTCACGGTCCACCAGATTGCAAAAACCTACGCCTCGGGCCAAAGCGCCTTGCAAGGCGTTGACCTCGAAATCCAGCGCGGCGAAATCTTCGCCTTGCTGGGCCCCAACGGCGCCGGCAAGACCACGCTGATCAGCATCATCTGCGGCATCGTGCGGGCCACCGCTGGCACCGTGGTCGTCGATGGCCACGACATCGTGCGCGACGCCCGCGCCGCGCGCAGCCTCATCGGCCTGGTGCCACAGGAACTGACCACCGATGCCTTCGAGACGGTGTGGGACACGGTGTCTTTCAGCCGCGGTCTGTTCGGCAAGGGGCCCGACCCGGCGCACATCGAAAAGGTGCTGAAGTCGCTGTCTTTGTGGGACAAGAAAGCCAACATGATCCGGCAGCTGTCGGGCGGCATGAAGCGCCGCGTGATGATCGCCAAGGCGCTGTCGCACGAACCGCAGGTGCTGTTTCTGGACGAACCAACGGCCGGCGTCGACGTGGAACTGCGCCGCGACATGTGGCAGTTGGTGCGCCAGTTGCGCGACACTGGCGTGACGGTGATCCTGACCACCCACTACATCGAAGAAGCCGAAGAGATGGCCGACCGCATCGGCGTCATCAGCAAGGGCCGCTTGATCCTGGTGGAAGACAAGGTCGAGCTGATGCGCAAGCTGGGCAAGAAGCAGTTGAAGCTGCAACTGGCTCAACCGTTGTCGGCAATGCCTGCCGCACTGGCCGGCCACGCGCTGGAACTGTCGGCCGACGGGCTGACGTTGACCTACACCTACGACACGCGCAACGACCCAGCGCAAAGTGGCGAGGGTGGACGCACAAGCGGCATCGCCGCGCTGTTGCACGACGTGGTCGCGGCCGGCGTCACTTACAAAGACCTGCAGACCTCGCAGAGTTCGCTGGAAGATATTTTCGTGAGCCTGGTCCATCAATGAGCGCCCACCCATGAGTTTCAACATCCACGCCGTGCGCGCCATTTACGGCTTCGAGATGAAGCGCACCCGGCGCACGCTGATGCAAAGCGTCGTCTCGCCGGTGTTGTCCACTTCGCTCTATTTCATCGTCTTCGGCGCGGCCATCGGTTCGCGCATTCCTGAAGTCGGCGGCGTGGCTTACGGCTCTTTCATCGTGCCGGGTTTGATCATGCTGTCGCTGCTGACGCAGAGCGTGTCCAACGCCAGTTTCGGCATCTACTTTCCGCGCTTCACGGGCACCATTTACGAACTGCTGTCGGCGCCGGTGGGGGCGCTGGAAATCCTGCTCAGCTACGTCGGCGCGGCGGCCAGCAAGAGCATCGCGCTGGGCCTGATCATCCTGGCCACGGCCGGCTTCTTCGTGCCGCTGCGCATCGAACACCCGGTGTGGATGATGCTGTTCCTGGTGCTGACGGCGGTCACCTTCAGCCTGGTCGGTTTCATCATCGGCATCTGGGCCGACAACTTCGAAAAGCTGCAGGTGGTGCCGCTGTTGCTCATCACGCCCTTGACGTTTCTGGGCGGCAGTTTCTACAGCATCGACATGCTGCCGGCCGTTTGGCAGAAGGTGGCGCTGTTCAACCCGGTGGTCTATCTTGTCAGCGGTTTTCGCTGGTCCTTCTACGGCAAGGCCGACGTGAGCGTGGGCCTCAGCCTGACGATGACGGCGCTGTTCATGGCCGCCGCTTTGGGTGTGGTGACCTGGATCTTCCGCACCGGCTACCGGCTCAAGGCTTGACGTCTTGAAGGGACCTGTCGTGCCGCGCTTGCAGTTGGCTGGCGAACCCAAGCTGCTGGGCGTCGATTTCACCTGCGCGCCGGGCCGCCGCAAACCCATCACCGTGGCGCGAGGGCGTTGCGTTGGCGCGGTGCTGAAACTCGACCGGCTGGACGCCTTGCCCACGCTGGACGGCTTCGAAGCGTTGTTGCGCGAAACAGGTCCCTGGCTGGGGGCTTTCGATTTTCCTTTCGGCCTGCCACGCGCCTTCGTGCAGTCGCTGGAACTGGGCGACACCGCCGAAGCGGTCATCCAGGAAGTCCAGCGCCGCTGTCCCACGCGCATGGCCTTCCGCGCGCTGATCGATGGCTGGGGCAACCAGCAGCCCAAAGGCCAGCGACTGATCCACCGCGCGGCCGACGGCGCGATGCCCGGCATCAGTTCCACCAGCCCGCTGCAGACGCGTTACGTGCCGGTGGGGTTCATGTACTACGAAGGCCTGTCGCGCCTGGTGGCGGCCGACGTGACACTGCCGAAGTTGCGCGACGGCGACCCAGCGCGCGTGGCGCTGGAGGGCTACCCGGGCCTGCTGGCTTTCGAGTTGATCGGCCGGCGTTCGTACAAGAATTCGGCCGAGCCCGACCGGCTCATCGCGCGCAAGGACATCGTCGACGCGCTGGAGCAGGGCCGCACGCGCCTGGGCTTGCGATTGAAGCTGACGCACGCCCAACGTGAGGCGCTGGTGGACGACGCCTCGGGCGACCGCCTGGATGCCGCGCTGTGCCTGATGCAGGCCGGCTGGGCGGCCCGCCAGCCCGATGCCGGCTTGCCGGCGGCCGTGGACGCCGTCGAAGGCTGGATCACCACCGCCTGATCGGACGAAACATGGCGCTGGTCAAGGCCTCTGACATGCCTGCCTCTGAAGTGCCTGTCGCTGCCGCTGCGCCTTCCACCGCCGATGTGGCGTCTTGGTTCACGGCCCGTGGCTGGCAGCCTTTCGATTTCCAGCGCGAGGTCTGGGCAGCGATGGCCGCCGGCCGCAGTGGCTTGCTGCACGCCACCACCGGCAGCGGCAAGACCCAGGCCGCGTGGCTGGGCGCCCTTCAGCGCGCACAGCCCGGGCCGGGCCTGCAGGTGCTGTGGCTGACACCGATGCGCGCGCTGGCCGCCGACACCGTGCGCGCGCTGCAGCAGCCTTTGGCCGATTTGCGGCCGGCGTGGAGCGTGGGCCAGCGCACCGGCGACACGCCCAGCGCCGAACGTGCGCGGCAGGACAAGCGCCTGCCCGCCGCGTTGGTCACCACACCCGAATCGCTGAGCCTGATGCTGACCCGCGAGCCGGCGCGCAGCGAACTCGGCGGCGTGCACACGGTGGTCGTCGACGAATGGCATGAACTGATCGGCAACAAGCGCGGCGTGCAAGTGCAACTGGCGCTGGCCCGGCTGCGCCGCTGGAATCCGGGTTTGGTGGTGTGGGGCTTGTCGGCCACCTTGGGCAACCTGGACGAATCGATGCGCACGCTGTGCGGCCCGCAGGCCGCCGCAGGACCCGGTGTGCTGGTGCGCGGCCGCGTCCCCAAGGCGCTGCGCATTGACACCCTGCTGCCGGCCGAACCCGGCCGCTTCAGTTGGGGCGGCCACCTGGGTGCGCAAATGCAGCAACCGGTGGTGGATGAAATCGCCCGCACATCGGAGGGCGGCGGCAGCACACTGGTCTTCACCAACACGCGCAGCCAGGCCGAGATCTGGTACCAGTTGCTGCTGACCGCGCGCCCCGACTGGGCCGGCTTGGTGGCCCTGCACCACGGCAGCCTGGACAAGGACACGCGCGCCTGGGTCGAAGCGGGTTTGAAGGCTGGCAGCCTGAAAGCCGTGGTGGCCACGTCCAGCCTCGACCTGGGCGTGGACTTCCTGCCGGTTGAGCGGGTGCTGCAGATCGGCAGCGCCAAAGGCGTGGCGCGCCTGCTGCAACGGGCCGGCCGCAGCGGCCACGCGCCCGGGCGTGAAAGCCGCATCACGCTGGTGCCCACCAACACGCTGGAACTGGTGGAAGCCGCCGCCGCCCGGCGTGCCGCGCTGGCCGGCCGCGTGGAGGCACGCCGCTCGCCCGCGCAGCCGCTTGACGTGCTGGTGCAGCACCTGGTGACGGTGGCGTTGGGTGGCGGTTTCGTCGCCGACGAATTGTTCGACGAAGTGCGCGGCACCGAGGCTTACCGCGAACTCAGCCGCGAGGCCTTCGACTGGGCGCTGGCCTTTGTCGAACGCGGCGGCGACAGCCTGACCGCCTACCCCGAGTACCACCGCGTGGCGATGGTGGACAGCCTGTGGCGCGTGCCCGACCGCGCCATCGCGCGGCGCCACCGGCTGCAGGTGGGCACCATCGTCAGCGATGCGGCGATGGCCGTGAAGTGGCTCAGCGGCGGCACCATCGGCAGCATCGAAGAAGGCTTCATCGCGCGGTTGAACAAGGGCGACAGCTTCGTCTTCGCCGGCCGCCTGCTTGAGTTCGTCCGCGTGCAAGACATGGCCGCCTACGTGCGCGTGGCCACGAAGAAGAAGGGTGTGGTGCCGTCCTGGGCCGGCGGCAAGATGCCGCTGTCCAGCGAGATGGCCGAGGCTGTGCTGGACCTGCTGGACGGGGCGGCGCAGGGCGATTTTTCCGACATCGAAATGCAGGCCGCGCAGCCCATGCTGCAGGCCCAGGCGCGCCTGTCGCAACTGCCCCGGCACGGCACGCTACTGGTCGAACGCTACATCTCGCGCGAAGGCCAGCACCACTTCATCTACCCCTTCGCCGGGCGCAACGTGCACATCGGCCTGGCGCAATTGCTGGCTTGGCGGCTGGCCCGCACCGAGCCCAACACCTTCAGCCTCAGCGTCAACGATTACGGCCTGGAAATTTTGGCGGTCAAGCCGGTGGATGTCAGTGCGGCCACGCAGGCGGCGTTGTTTGACGTGGTCACGCTAACGGCCGATGTGTTGGCCAGTTTGAACTCGGGCCACCTGGCGCAACGGCGTTTCCGCGAGATCGCGCGGGTGGCTGGCCTGGTCTTCGGCGGCTACCCCGGGGCGCCGAAAAGCCTGCGCCAGTTGCAGGCCAGCAGCAGCCTGTTCTTCGAGGTTTTCCGCCAGTACGACAGCGGCAACCGCCTGCTCGGCCAGGCCGAAAGCGAAGTATTGGCGCAAGAGCTGGACCTGCAAAATTTGGCGCAAACACTCACCCGGCTGGCCGCGCTGCCTTTGACGTTGGTCGAGTTGAAAGCGCCCAGCCCATTTGCCCTGCCGCTGATGGTGGAACGCCTGCGCGAGCAGTTGACCACCGAGAAGCTGAAAGACAGGCTGGACCGTCTGCTGGCCGAGGCCGAGGCGCAACTGCAGGATGCGCCGGCACCGCCCGTGCGGCATCATCGCGGCGGCAGGGGGCAGCGGCGATGAACATCATGTTGCGGTTGGCGATCGGGGTGTGCGCGGCGTGGGTCTGCTACGGCGTTGTGCTGGCTGTGCAGCCAGCGAACGCAGCCAAGTCGGCCGGCCAGGCGCCGGCCTCGATCGAAGGCCTGGTCACCCAGGTGCCCGATGGCGATGCGCTGTGGATCACCCCGGTGGACAAGCCGGCGATGCGTGTGCAGCTGAACGACATCGACGCGCCCGAAACCTGCCAGGTCTACGGTGAAGAATCGCGCCGCGCGCTGGCTGAATTGGCGCTGAATCGCCGCGCCACCGTGAAGACCACGGGCCGCGACGCGCAGGGCCACATGCTGGGCGTGGTGACGGTGGACGGTGTGGACCTCAGCGTGCGCATGGTCGAAGAAGGCCACGCCTGGAGCGTGCGTTCGAAGTGGGACCAGGGCCCGCTGGTCAAGCAAGAGCGCATGGCCCGCGCCCTGAGCCGAGGCCTCCACGCCCCCGGCAACGCCATGATGCCGCGCGAATTCAGGCGGTTGCACGGGCCTTGCGACGGCGCGGCTGCGACCGCCGCGCCGACCGCTGCACCAGCGCCTGTGCCTGTGCCTGTGCCTGTGCCTGTGCCTGCGGCGTACGCCAGCGCGTTTCTCTGCGACGGACGCACCCGCTGTTCGCAGATGCGCTCGTGTGCCGAGGCCAACTACTTTCTGGCGAACTGCCCCGGTGCGCAAATGGACGGCGACCGCAACGGCATCCCCTGTGAAGCGCAGTGGTGCGGCAGCCGCTGAGCCGCTGACCGGATCGGCCTACGGCGACTGCCGCGCCGCCCGCGCCGCGCTGAGAAAGTCCCGCAGGATCGGCGTGTCGTCCAGCGTCAGTGGATGCTCGGGCCCGTGGAATTCAGGGTGCCATTGCACGCCGGCCACGTAGGTGGCTCCTTGCCAGCGCACCGCTTCGACCATGCCGTCGTCCGGGCAACGCGCTTCGACGGCAAAGTCCGGCGCCAGGTCTTTGATGCCCTGGTGGTGGATGCTGTTGGTGGTGGCGCGTGACTGCCCTGGAAATAGCGCGGCCAGCCGCGTGCCGGGCACGAATTCGATGGCGTGGTGGTGGTGTTCGTAACGCCCCAATTCGCGGTGGGCCAGCGCTTCGGGGCGCTGCGTGGGAATGTCCTGCAGCAGGGTGCCGCCGAAGGTGACGTTGAGCAGTTGCAGCCCCCTGCAGATGCCGAACACCGGTTTGCCTGCCGCAACGAAAGCGCGGATCAATTCCATCTCGTAGAGGTCGCGCACGCGGTCGCCGCGCCAGGCGGCGTCCAGCGGCGTTTCGCCGTAGCTTTGCGGCGCCACGTCGTTGCCACCTTGCAGCACCAGCCCGTCGAGTGCTGTGGCGTAGTCGTGCAGATTCAAGTCACTGCGCAGCACCACGCTGCCTTCGCTCACCGCCGGCACCATCACGGCGATGGCGCCGCCGTGCAGCAGCCAGTGGGCCACGCTTTGCTCCAGGTAGTGGATGGTCTTGCTCCACACGCCAGTGGCCGCGCGCTCGGCCGCTTCGGGGTCATGGATGCGCGCCGAAACACCGATCAGCAGGGGCTTGTCGTCCATCGTCTGTCGTCCCCGGTTCGCGCTCAGTTGATGCGCACCCAGCGCAGTTCGATGATGTCGGTGGGCCATTGGGTGGCGGTCACCTTCTTGCTCATCGCCCAGGTCAGCGTGCGGCGAAACAGCGGCAGCAGTGGCAGGTCTTCCGTGGCCATGCGCATCACGGTGCTGACCATCGCCCGGCGCCGCAGCAAATCGGGTTCGCTGCGGATGTTGTCGATCAACAGGTCCAGCTTCGCGTTGCTGTAGCGCCCGGCGTTGAAGCTGCCCTGGCCGTTGGGGCTGTAGCTGTGGAACAAGCCGTTCAGCGAGAACCAGGCGTCGGGCGTCGGGCTCCAGCCGAACTCGGCCAGGCTGATGGCGCCGTTCGTCAACTTGGGGAAAAACTGGCCCGTGGTGGTGCTGCGCAGGCTGGCCTTGATGCCGACCTGCGCCAACATCGACGTCACGGCTTGGCACACCGATTCGCGCCAGGTGATGTTCACGCAGTCCATCGCCAACGTGAAGCCGTTCGGGTAACCGGCCTCGGCCAGCAGCGCCTTGGCGCGGGCTGGGTCGTAGGGCAGACGCACGTCCAGTTCGGGTGGCGAGCCGTCCACGCGCGACGACAGCAGCGCGCCGGTGGGCACGGCCTGGCCGCGCAGCACCTTGTCGGCAATCAGCGGCGCGTTGATGGCGTGGTAGACGGCGGCGCGCACGCGGCGGTCCTTGAAAGGGTTGCGGCCCTTCACGTCGCTGCCGGGCAGCTCGTCGCGCGCCTGGTCCAGCGCCAGGTATTGCTGACCGATGTCGGTGACGCGCAGCAGGCTGATGCGCGGGTCGGCCTGCAGGCGTGCGATGTCCTGGAAAGGCGGGTCCAGCACCAGGTCCACTTCGCCTGAGGTGAGTGCGGCCAGCCGCGTGGCGTCAGAGCGGATGGTGACGAATTCGACCTGCTGAACATTGCCGTTGTTGCGCGGGTCGGCCCAACCCCACCAGGCGGCGTTGCGTGCCAGCACGGTGCGCACATCGGGTTCGTAGCGCAGCAGGCGGAAAGGGCCGGTGCCGTTGGCGTTGCGCACGGCGTAGGTTTCCTGCTTGGCGCTGAAATTTTGCGGCAGCGTCACGCCGTGCAGCTCGCACCAAGCCTTGCTCATCATGGTGACGTACTGCAGCTTCTCGGGCAGCACGGCGTCGGGCGTTTCCAGCAGCAGGTCGACGGTCAGCGCATCGACCTTGCGCGCGCCGGTGACGCCGCGCAGTTGGAAGGCCCGCTGAGAACTGGGCGCCAGCACGCGTTCGATGCTGAACACCGCGTCGTCCGCCGTGAAGGGCGTGCCGTCGTGGAAGCGCACACCGGGGCGCAGCTTGAAGCGCCAGACCGTTGGCGCGGTGTTCTGCCAGGCCATCGCCAGCGCCGGTTCCAGCTTGAATTGCGCGTCGCGGTTGATCAGCGATTCATAGACCTGGTAGGTGACGCGCGAGTGGTATAGCAGGGCCAGCGCGTTGGGGTCCAGCGTCTGCGGGTCGAAGGCGCTGGCGATCTTCAGCAGGCCGGTTTTTGACGAAGTGGGTGTCGGTGTTTGCGCGCCTGCCGGGGTGGCCGTAACGGCCATCGCGGACACGATGATGGAGAGCAGCTTGCAGGTCAGGGTGTGGCGCATGCGCGGTGTCCTTGCGGTAGATGCTTGCGGTGTCGGTGCGGTGTCGGTTCGGCTCTATTCCTCGACTGGTTCGTTGCTGTCGTCGCGGTCCTCTTCCCGGGCTTTCTTTGCGCGCTTCGCCAGGCGTTCGGCCAGTGGCGCCATGTCCTGCACCAGCGTAGCGGCGGGCACGGTGCCAGCCAGGCGCAGCGCGGGCAGCGGCAGGGTGCTCATGTAGGGCGTGCTGAAGGGGCTGTCGTTGACGCGGTAGCTGCCGGCCACCGAAATGCCGCCGCCCAGCAGCAGCAAACCGGCAACGGCGGTGCTGACGGCCTTGGGTCGCGTGGGCAACATATGACGCAAATGGGCGTGCACCAGCAGCGCAAGGCCCAAAGTTTCCAGCGCGGCCGACAGCTGCCACATCAAGGGCCAATTGAGCGATGCGGCGACCTGCGGCCACAAGACTTCCAGCAGGCCGAAGCCCAGCATCCAGGGCAAGGCGATGCGCAAGTGGCCGTTGAAATCAAAGCGGTGCTGGAACAGCTTGGACAGCAGCGCCCAGATGCCGCACCAGGCCATCACCACCAGCGGCAGGCCGAACAGCGTGGGTGGCCAGGCCGAGAAGTCGGCACCCGGGTCCAGGCTGATGGCGTGCTGGGCGTACAGCAGCGCCAGCAGGGCCACGCCCATCAGAAGCGTGGGAGTCATCGTGCTGCCAGCATGGCCGCTCAGCAGGCGCTCGGGCGCCAGCACCTCGGCAGGCAGGCGCACGCGCACCTGGGTGGCGCCCATCTGCAGCAGCGCGCCGCCGGCGGGCAGGTGCAGGGGCGCCGTGACACTGACAGGCTTGCCGCCCAGCCGCACGCCGTTGCGCGTGGCCAGCACGCGCAGGGCGATCTGGCCGTCGTCGGCAAGGTCCAGCCGCGCGTGGTGCGCGGCCACGTGCGGGTCGTCCAGCACGACGTCGTTGTCCATCGCGCGGCCCAGCGTCAGCGGCCAGGCGCGCACGTCCACCAGCCGCGCCGGGTGGCCTTCGCGTTCGACCACCTCGATCAGCGCGAGGCGGTGGACGCTGTGGTCTTGGGCGCGATCCATGTGTAGCCGTTCAGGTAGTGTTGGGCGAGTTTTTGTGCGCTGGCGAAGCTGACGCCACGGGCGTCGAATCGGCCTTGGGCGCCGGCTTGGCTGCCGTCCAGCGTGGCCACCAGCACGCTCAGGTCGTGCAGTCCTTCCAGCTTCTTGTAGGCGCGCAGACAGATCACCGCTTTCAGCGGCAAGCCCGCCACCCCGCCCGCCTTGCGCGGTGGGTTTTCGATCTGCCGCTCGACGCATCGCGCAGCCGTCAAATGGCGGTCGTCGCGGCCCATGAATTCATTCCGAAAACTGGCCGAGTAGCGGTCGGCAAAACGCAGTGCGCCCAGCTTGCTGCCGTCGTAAGTTTCATGGCGCACCGTCAGGTAGCCAGTCAGCAGGCTGCCGTTGATGTAGATGCGGCTGTCCATCTCGCAGTCGCCGCGCTCGAACTGCAGGCCGCGTTCGGCCTGGGTGCTGCCGCGACCCCAGCAGCGCATGAAGGTTTCTTGCGGCACGGGTATGGCGTAACGCTCGTGGCCGGCGCTGCGCCAGGGTTGGGCGATGAAGCGGTCGGTCAGCACTGCTTCGTGTTCCAGCACCTGGCGGGTGATTTCGCCCCAGGCCGGCGTGGTCAGCGGCTTGGCGTTGCGGCCGCGTTCGATGAGGGCGCGCACTGGGGCGGCAGGCACCAGGAAACTGACCTGTTCGCCGTCGCGCCGCGCCGCCACGTTGACGCCGATCAGGCGGCCCTGTTCGTCCAGCGCCGGCCCGCCGCTCATGCCCGGGCTGAGCGAGCCGCCGAAGAACAAGGTTTCCAGAAAACTGCGCTCGACCGGGCCGTTGTAGGTGCCTTCAGCCACCGCGAAGCCCACGTCCAGCGGGTTGCCCAGCGAGAAGATGCGCGCGCCACGCGGCGGTGGGTCGGCGGCCGCGCGCAAGGGCACCGCGCCCCGGCCGGCCAGCGGTGCGGCGTCGACCGGCTTCAGCAGGGCCAGATCGTGCACCACGTCGAAGGCCAGCAACTGCAGCGCACCCTGGCTGCCGTCGACCGTGACGTAAACCAGCCGGTAGCGGCTCGGCTGCAGCGCGTACTGGCTGATGACGTGGTAATTGGTCACCAGCAGGCCGCCGTCGTCGACCAGAAAGCCCGAGCCGACCGAAGCCTGGCTGTCCTGCGTTTTCAGCAGCGTGCGCACCTGCAGCAGGCGCGGGCGCGTGCGTTCGTAGATGCGCTGGCCGGTGCCGGTGAGCGCAGCGTCTGCCGTGTCTGGGGTGGCTGCAGCCGGTGTGGCCGCTGTTGCTTTGTTGGCCGTTGCAGCCGGCGATGAGGCAGGAGAGCGTGCCGCCGGTGCAGCCGCCTGGGCAGCGCACAAAGCGCCGGCCAGGATCAGCACGGTGACGGTGATAGCGACGGTGCGCATCGTCTCAGCGGTTCCGCATCAGCGTGCTCTTGCCGAACAGGCTTT
>JBBQAI010000152.1:0-8975 GCA_038316205.1 Burkholderiales bacterium | reverse complement strand
GGCATCCGCCTTGTTCTTCGGCGGCGTCAGGCTGTTGTCGAGCGAGACGAAGTAGAACGAGGCACCGATCCAGGCGATGCCCGTGATGATGTGGGCCCAGCGCAGCAGCAGGTTGAGCCAGTCGAGCAGGAAAGCTTCCATTGAGACCTCAAAAGGATGGGAAGTGCAACCACATGACTGTCTGCGCATCCCTCACCACAGCGGGCTCTGTGAGGAACAACGTCGCGACCATCGGCGGCCAAGCCCTAGAGGGCCTGTGCCGATGTGCTCCGCGGCGACGTGCTGAAACTGTATACGATCGTGCGCACGATCAAGTATCGGTAGATACCCTGCTCGACGCTTCCCGGCACGGGACAGCCTCAGATGCGCCTACGAACCCCGATAAGTCGAGTAGGCCCAGGGGCTGACCAGCAAGGGCACGTGGTAGTGGCCAGCGGCGTCGGCGATGCCGAAATCAAGTTGCACATCGTCGATGAAAGGCGGCTGCGGCAAGGACACGCCGCGGGCGCGAAAGTACGGCGCCACCGAGAACACCAGCCGGTAGCGGCCCGCTGCCATGGCCTGCGCATCCAGCAGCGCGCCGCCGTCGTTGCGCCCATCGGCATTGAGGACGAAGGCCTTGATCGTCTCGACGCGTTCGCCTTCGACGCGCTGCAACTTCACGGCCATGCCGGCCGCGGGGCAGCCGTTCATCGTGTCGAGCACATGGGTGCTGAGATGTCCCATCGGGGTTCCTTTCAAGTGGGTGGCGCACGCCTGCCTTGGACAGCCGTGCCTGCGCGGAGAGCCGCCATGCGTCGGGTCTGGGGTTTCAGTCTTCGGCTTGTGCACAATCACAAAGTGTATACACTGCCGCACTCAAGTCAATCAAACACAGAGACCCACGCATGTCCAGCGCCATGCCCAGAGGCCGCGTCAGCCTCAAAGTCATCCCAGCCAGCGAAGCGCCGGCGACGGCACGGGCGCCACGGGCCGCTGCGCGCAACCCGAAGGCAGCCAGCGAACCGGCGACGGGCAGCACGCAACGCATCGTGTTGTCCATCACCGACGCGATCGTCGGGCGGCGGCTGATGCCCGGCACCAAGCTGTCCGAGCAGAAGATCGCCGACATCTTCAAGGTCTCGCGCACCTTGGTGCGCCAGGCGCTGAATCAGCTCAGTCGCGACCGCCTGGTGACGCTTGAACCCGCGCGCGGCGCTTTCGTTGCCACGCCCAGCGTTGAAGAGGCGCGCCAGATTTTTGAAGTTCGCCAGATCCTGGAAGCGGCGCTGACCCGCCGCCTGTGTGCAGTGATCACCGATGCGCAGGTGGCCGCACTGCGCCGTCACCTGCAGGCCGAACAGGCCGCCGTCTCGAACACCGACGTGCCAGGGCGGACGCGCTTGCTGGCCGACTTCCACGTGGTGCTGGCGCAGATGCGCGGCAACGACGTGCTGCAGCAACTGCTGACCGATTTGCTGACACGCTCATCGCTGATCGCCCTGATGTACCAGTCCTCGCACTCGGCCGAGGCCTCGCTGGCGGAGCATGTGGCCATCGTCGACGCCTTCGAGCGACGCGATGCGAAGGCTGCGGTGCGCTTGACCATCGAACACCTCGAACATGTCGAACAGAACTTGCGCCTGAACCCCCACGAGACGGATCTCGCTCAGGTGCTGAACCCGTGATGTCGATGCCCACAAACTACCCCAGAGACATGAAGGGCTACGGCCGTCAGGGACTGCATGCGCGCTGGCCCGGTCAGGCGCGCGTCGCGGTGCAGTTCGTCCTCAACTTCGAAGAGGGCGGCGAGAACTCGGTGCTGCATGGCGACGCCGGCAGCGAGCAGTTTCTGTCGGAGATGTTCAACCCGCCGGCGTACCCCGACCGTCACCTGTCGATGGAGAGCATCTACGAGTACGGCTCTGGAGTCGGCGTGTGGCGGCTGTTGCGCGAATTCGAAGCTCGCGGTCTGCCGTTGACGGTCTTTGGTGTCGGCATGGCGCTGGAGCGTTGCCCCGAAGTGACGGCCGCCTTCGTCGAACTGGGCCACGAGATTGCCTGCCACGGTTGGCGCTGGATCAACTACCAGAACGTCGACGAAGCCACCGAACGCAAGCACATGGCACTCGGCATGACCGCGATTCACCGGCTCACTGGCCAGTGGCCGCAGGGCTGGTACACCGGGCGCGACAGCCCGAACACGCGCCGCCTGGTGGCCGACTTCGGCGGCTTCGAATACGACAGCGACAACTACGGTGGCGACTTGCCCTTTTGGCTAAAAGTGAAGAAGACTGACGGGACCACATTGCCGCATCTGGTCGTTCCTTACACGCTGGATTGCAACGACATGCGCTTCGCGCTGCCGCAAGGCTTTTCACATGGCGACGAGTTCTTCGAGTACCTGCGGGATGCTTTCGATGTGCAATACGCCGAAGGCGAAGACCGGCCTTCGATGATGAGCATTGGCATGCACGCCCGGCTGCTCGGCCGCCCCGGCCGCATGCGCGGCTTGCAGCGCTTCCTGGATCACGTGGAAAAGCACGAGCGCGTGTGGGTCACCCGACGCATCGACATCGCGCACCACTGGAAGACAACCCACCCCTTCGACTCTGCCCGTGCCTTTGCTTGGGAATGACCATGATCACTCTTGAACACCTCAATGCGGCGGACAGCGCCGCCTTCGTCAGCCTGCTGGACGGCACGTATGAGCATTCGCCGTGGATTGCCGAGCAGGCCTGGTCGAAACGGCCATTCAAGAGCCTGGCGCACCTGAAGCTGGCCCTGGTTGACGTCGTGCGTTCTGCCGGTCGCGAGGCTCAACTCGCGCTGATCCGCGCCCACCCCGAACTGGCCGGCAAGGCGATGGTGGCCAAGACGCTGACTGCAGAGTCCAGCAACGAGCAGGGCAAGGCTGGTCTGACTGAATGCACGACGGCCGAATACGCGAGCATCCAGCAGCTCAACGCCGACTACAACACCCGCTTCGGATTCCCATTCATCCTGGCCGTGCGTGGGCCGCGCGGTCTGGGCCTGGCCAAGGCCGAAATCATCGCGACCTTTCAGCGACGCCTGGGCAACCACCCCAGCTTCGAACTCGCCGAGGCGCTGCGCAACATCCACCGCATTGCCGAAATCCGGCTGAACGACAAGTTCGGCCACGAGCCTGTGCTGGGCAATGACGTGTGGGACTGGGCCGAGCGCCTGGCCACCCACAGCGACCCAGGCTATGCAGAGCGCGGCGAACTGACCGTCACCTACCTCACCGACGCGCACCGCGCCTGCGCGCATCGCCTGGCGCATTGGATGCGTGCCGATTGCGGCTTCGATGAGGTGGGAATCGACGCGGTGGGCAATGTCGTCGGCCTTTACCACGGGGTCGATCGCCAGGCCAAGCGGCTGTTGACCGGCTCGCACTACGACACGGTGCGCAACGGCGGCAAATACGACGGCCGCTTGGGCATCCTGGTGCCGATGGCCTGTGTGCGTGAGCTGCACCGGCAAGGCCGGCGACTGCCCTTCGGCTTCGAGGTGGTGGGCTTTGCCGAAGAAGAAGGCCAACGCTACAAGGCGACTTTTCTCGGCTCGGGTGCGCTCACCGGCCACTTCGACAGCACCTGGCTGGACCAAATAGATGCCGACGGCATCGCCATGCGCGACGCCATGCTGCATGCCGGCCTGTGCCCCGACGACATCCCCAAGCTGAAGCGCGACGCCAGCCGCTATCTGGGCTTTGTCGAGGCGCACATCGAACAGGGGCCGGTGCTCAATGAGATGGATCTGCCGCTGGGCATCGTCACGTCCATCAACGGCAGCGTGCGCTACCTTGGCGAGATCATCGGCATGGCCAGCCACGCCGGCACAACCCCGATGGACCGCCGCCGCGACGCGGCCACTGTCGCAGCAGAGTTGGCGCTTTACGTCGAGTCGCGCGGCGGCTCGGTACCGAACCTTGTGGCCACAGTGGGCATGCTGGAGGTGCCCAGCGGCTCCATCAACGTGGTGCCGGGCCGCTGCAAGTTCAGCCTCGATGTCCGCGCCACCACCAACGAAGCACGTGATGCCTGCGCCACCGACATCCGCGCTCAGCTGCAGGCCATCTGCGAGCGCCGCGGCCTGCATTTCAAGCTTGAAGAAACGATGCGCGCTGCGGCCGCGCCCAGCGCCCCGGATTGGCAACAGCGCTGGGAACACGCCGTCGAAACACTGGGCCTGCCGCTGTACCGCATGCCCAGCGGCGCCGGCCACGACGCGATGAAACTGCACGAAGCCATGCCGCAGGCGATGCTGTTCATGCGCGGCCTGAACGCCGGCATCAGCCACAACCCGCTGGAAGCGATCACCAACGACGACACCGAACTGTGCGTGCGTGCCTTCCTGAACCTGCTTGACCAACTTGCCTCGGAGCTTTCATGACTTCTTCTGCCGACTACGCAGCGCTGGACGCCTGGGTCGATGCTCACTTCGACGACGAAGTGCGCTTCCTTCAAGAACTGGTGCGCGTGCCCACCGACACCCCTCCCGGCAACAACGCCCCGCACGCCGAGCGCACGGCTGAGCTGCTGGCGGCGATGGGCCTGCAGGCCGAAAAACACGCGGTGCCCGCCGCCGAGGTGCACGCCGCCGGCCTGGAAAGCATCACCAACCTGATCGTGCGGCGGCGCTATGGCGCGGGCAAGACGATTGCGCTGAATGCACACGGCGACGTGGTGCCGCCCGGTGAAGGCTGGACGCATGATCCCTATGGCGGCGAGATCGTGGACGGCAAGATCTATGGCCGCGCCACGGCGGTGAGCAAGTGCGATATGGCCAGCTTCACCTTCGCGGTTCGCGCGCTGGAGTCGCTGGGCGCCGCGCTTGCCGGCAGTGTGGAATTGCACTTCACCTATGACGAGGAATACGGGGGTGAACTGGGCCCCGACTGGCTGCTGAACCACGGCCTCACAAAGCCCGACCTGATGATGGCCGCCGGCTTCAGCTACCAGGTGGTGGTGGCGCATAACGGCTGCCTGCAGCTCGAAGTGACCGTGCACGGCGACATGGCCCACGCGGCCATTCCCGACAGCGGCACCGACGCGATGCAAGGCGCGGTGCAGATCTTGAACGCGCTCTACGCCTTGAACCACGACTACCTGAAGGTGACGTCGAAGGTCGAAGGCATCACCCATCCCTACCTCAACGTGGGCCAGGTCAATGGGGGCACCAACACCAACGTCATCCCCGGCAAGGTGGTGATCAAGCTGGACCGGCGGATGATTCCGGAAGAAGACCCGGCCGAAGTGGAAGCCTCGCTGCGCCGCACGATCGAGCAGGCGGCTGCGGCCTTCAAACCGCCGCGCGGTGGCCATGAACTGCGCGTGGAAGTCAAGCGCCTGCTGCTGTCGCGCGCCATGAAACCCCTGCCAGGCAATCAGCCCTTGGTGCAGGCGATTCAAAAGCATGCACTGGCTGTATTCGGCGAGCCGATCCCGGCCTTGGGCACGCCCCTGTACACGGACGTGCGCCTGTATGTGGAGCGCGGCATTCCCGGCGTGATTTACGGCGCCGGGCCGCGCACCGTGCTCGAATCGCACGCGAAGCGTGCCGACGAACGTCTGGACTTGCAAGACCTCCGGCGTGCAACGAAAGTGGTGGCGCGCACCTTGCTCGATTTGCTGCAGTAAGCCTGCAATGGGCCCGATCACGGGCTATGACTTGGGGCAAGGTCTCGCGCTGCAGATGATGGTCGGCGCAGAGTTTGCCTCCCCCCGGGCAAGCTCGAATCAAAAGGCCCGGCAATGCCGGGCCTTCGTCTTTCAAGCCGCGACACGCACGGCGCGGCCACTCACCCCATCAATCCGCCTGCTTGCGCAAGAACGCCGGGATGTCGATGTCGTCCATGCCGTTGCTGGCCAGCGCATCGACTTTGGCCGCCGCTTGCGAACGCGCGCTGCGCCACACGCTGGGCGTGTTCAGGCCTTCGTAGCTGTGCTGCTGCGCGGCGGGCTGGTTGATGTTCACCGGTTGCTGTGCCATCGCGTTCTGTGGGCTGTTCAACGGGCTGTTGAGAATCGGCAGGTTGTCGGTGCCGGTGCGCAGGGCATGCATCGGTTGCTGCACCACCGTCAACGGCGGCTGGGCGACGGCCTTGCGGGTGCTGCTCAGGCCGGTGGCGATGACCGTCACGCGCAACTGGTCGCCCAGGCTTTCGTCGTAGGCGGAGCCGAAGATCACGTGCGCATCGTCGGCGGCGTAACGGCGGATGGTGTTCATCGCGTTGCGGCTTTCGGCCAGCTTGAAGGTGGCCTTGCTGGCCGCAATCAACACCAACACGCCGCGCGCGCCGCTGAGGTCGATGCCCTCCAAGAGCGGGCAGGCCACGGCTGCGTCGGCAGCCTTGGTAGCGCGGTCGGGGCCACTGCCCGTGGCCGTGCCCATCATGGCCTTGCCCGGCTCGCTCATCACGGTCTTCACGTCTTCGAAGTCGACGTTGACCAGGCCTGGGATGTGGATGATGTCGCTGATGCCGCCGACGGCGTTCTTCAGCACGTCGTTGGCGTGCGCGAAGGCTTGCTCTTGCGTGACATCGTCGCCCATCACGTCCAGCAGCTTCTCGTTCAACACCACGATCAGGCTGTCGACGTTGGCTTCAAGCTCGGCCACGCCGTCATCGGCCTGTTTGCCGCGGCGCTTGCCTTCGAAGTCGAATGGCTTGGTCACCACGCCCACCGTCAAGATGCCCATTTCCTTGGCCACGCGCGCGATCACCGGCGCGGCGCCGGTGCCCGTGCCGCCGCCCATGCCGGCGGTGATGAAGAGCATGGGCGCGCCGGTGATGGCCTGGCGGATGCTCTCCACCGCGTCTTCAGCGCTGACGCGGCCCATCTCGGGCTTGCTGCCTGCGCCCAGGCCGGTCTTGCCCAGTTGCACCAGCGTGCCCGCGCTGCTGCGGTGCAGGGCCTGCGCGTCGGTGTTGGCGCAGATGAACTCCACGCCTTGCACGCCTTGGCCAATCATGTGCTCGACGGCGTTGCCGCCGCCACCGCCCACGCCGATCACCTTGATCTGGGTGCCTTCGTCAAATTCGTCGATCATTTCGATGGGCATGTAATTCTCCTAATGGAATGGGTTGCAGTTGCCAGTGAGTGAATGAAAAAGGGGCTGTTCTTGATGGATGTTCGATACCAACTTGTTGTGTTCAACGCCCCTCCTAGAAATTACCGAGAAACCAGTCTTTCGCGCGGCCGACGATGTTCTTCACGGCCCCCGCTTGCCCCGCCGCCTTGTGGCCGCGGGCCCTTGCTCTGCGCGCCTCTTCCAGCAGGCCCATCACGGTGGCGCTGCGTGGGTTGGCCACCATGTCGTACAGGGCGCCGTGGTAAAGCGGCAGGCCCTTGCGCACAGGTTTCAAGAAAATGTCTTCGCCCAGTTCGACCATGCCGGGCATCACCGCGCTGCCGCCGGTGATGACGATGCCGCTGGACAGCAATTCTTCGTAGCCGCTTTCGCGGATCACCTGGTGCACCAGAGTGAAGATCTCTTCGACGCGCGGCTCGATCACACCGGCCAGCGCTTGCCTGGACAACATGCGCGGCACACGGTCGCCCAGGCCCGGCACTTCCACCTGATCGCCCGGGTCGGCCAGCATCTGCTTGGCCACGCCATGCGCCACCTTGATCTCTTCAGCGTCTTTCGTCGGCGTGCGCAGCGCCATCGCGATGTCGCTGGTGATCAGGTCGCCGGCGATGGGGATGACCGCCGTGTGGCGCACGCTGCCGTCGGTGTAGATCTGCACGTCGGTGGTGCCGGCGCCGATGTCCACCACCGCCACGCCCAAGCTCATCTCGTCGGGCGACAGCACGGCCGCTGCGCTGGCGCTGGGGTTCAGCACCAGGCGTTCCACTTCCAGCCCGCAGCGGCGCACGCACTTCAAGATGTTCTCGGCCGCGCTTTGGGCGCCGGTGACGATGTGCACTTTCACTTCCAACCGGCTGCCGCTCATGCCGATGGGCTCTTTGACTTCATGGCCGTCGATGACGAACTCTTGCGGCTCCACCAGAAGCAAGCGCTGGTCATTCGGGATGTTGATGGCCTTGGCCGTTTCGACCACGCGGCCCACGTCCACCGGTGTCACTTCGCGGTTGTCCCGCACGATGACCATGCCGGTGCTGTTCTGGCCGCGGATGTGGCTGCCAGTGATGCCGGTGTAGACGCTGGTGATCTTGCATGCGGCCATCATTTCGGCCTCTTTCAAGGCCTGCTGGATGCTCTGCACGGTGGCGTCGATGTTGACCACCACGCCGCGCTTCAAGCCGTGCGTGGGCGCCACGCCCAGGCCGGCCACGCGCAGGCTGCCGTCGGGCAAGACCTCGGCGGCCACCACCATCACCTTGGCCGTGCCGATGTCCAGTGCGAACACCATGTCCTTGAATTCTTTGGCCATATCAGTACCGCCCGGCCGTTCCGAAGGTACCGATGGCCCCCCCGGGGGGTAGCGAACGAAGTGAGCTTGGGGGCTTCATGTTTGTTCCTCTGATTCGCTTCAATTGGTTTTGTTGGGCGGGGCCGTGGTGCTGACACCGCGCAGCCGCAGCGCGTAGCCGCCTGCCTGCCGCAGATCGGCGTATTCCAGCGGCTGGCCGAAGCGGCCCGTCACTTGCGTCAGCGTGCGGGCGAAGCGCTCGGTGCGGGCCAGCACCTCGTCGTCGCTGCCACGGCCCATCTCGATCAGCGCGCCGCTGTCCAACTCGGCCCGCCATGAACCGCGCCCGGTGAGTTGCAGTTTGTCGATGGCCAGATCCAGCTTGGCCAGCACCGGCTGCAGGCGGCGGTAGAGCGCCAGCACCTGGCGCGCGCTGCCTTCGGGGCCGGCAAAGCTGGGCAGGCCGTCTTGTTCGACATCGCCCACATTGGCCTGGAAGACCTCGCCGTAGCTATTTACCAGCTTGTCGCCGGCAGCGTCTTCGGCGTTCGCGGCCAGCCCTTCCCACAGCGCTTCGGCGCGGTGTTCTTCCAGG
>JBBQAI010000054.1:0-27698 GCA_038316205.1 Burkholderiales bacterium | reverse complement strand
TCTCCCTGCGTGGGTGCCTCCCCCCCCCCCGCCGCCGGCGCCCCCCGCGCCCCCCCCCCCCCCCCCCCCCCCACGACCCCTACCGGCTGTTCCGCTGCCGCACGATCATGAACTGCGCCGAAGTGTGCCCAAAGGGCCTCGAGCCCGTGCATGCGATTGAGCGCATACGCCTGAAAATCGCCGGGATCGACGAAGACGCGGGCGGGCTGGATGTCCACCCACCGATCGCGCCGAGGTGATGCGAGCACGCTGGGTCAGCGGCCCACGAGCAAGGTGATTGAGCTTCCGAACTCGCTAGTTCTCGGCGGCGGCGGCGACGGAAATGGTGACGGTGATGGTGACGGTGCCGGTGACGGTAGTACGTCGAGGGCCGGCGCGTTGTGCAATGACAAGTACACCTGCGCGCCGACCGGCGAAAGGTGCTCGCCTACGGGTCTTCCTGATTTGACACGCGTCACATCCACAAGGAATATTCGTCCATGTACGTGAACAAAGCGGCGTCGCCATGAACGCTGACAAGAGCCAGCCACGACTGGCCGCCACTGTGGTGTTGACGCGCGACGCGCCGGGCGGGCTTGAGCTGCTGCTGCTGCGCCGCGCCGAAAAGGGCGACCACAACAGCGGCGCTTGGGTCTTCCCTGGCGGCTTGGTGGACAGCGCCGACCACCAGTGCCACGCGCTGTGCAGCGGCCTGGACGACGCCGAAGCGAGTCGGCGGCTGGACGTCGAGCGCGGTGGCCTGGACATGCTGGTCGCCGCCGTGCGCGAATGCTTCGAGGAAGCCGGCGTGCTGTATGCGCTGGGGCCGGATGGCCGCATCGTCGACCTGCAGGGCGCAGCCGGCGCCAAACTGTCCGCCCAGCGCGGCGCGCTGGCCAGCGGCGACTGCAGCCTGGCCGATCTGTGCCGAGCCCACGCGCTGCGCCTGTGCGTCGACCGCCTGCACTACATCGCACACTGGCTGACGCCCATCGGCCGCCCCAAGCGCTTCGACACCCGCTTCTACGTTGCCGTGCTGCCTGAGGGCCAGGCGTCAGCGCACGACACCGTAGAGACGGTCGAGCAGGTCTGGCTGACACCCGCTGTGGCGTTGGCGCCTGAGAACGCGCGCCGCCTGATGACGCCCACGCGCGCGGTGATCGAACAACTGGCGCCTTTTGCCGACACCGCTGCGTTGCTGGCCTGGGCGCGCACGCCACGCCAGGTGCAGCGGGTGCTGCCGCGCCTGGCCCAACGCAGCGACGGGCCGTGCCCCATCCTGCCCGGCGACCCGGCCTGGGACGAGATCGGCCACCTTGACCCCGAAAGCAGCGGCCAGGCCTGGTGCGAAATTTGCCCCGGCGTGCCGGTGCAGCTAGCGCCGGGCGTGCTGCGGCTGACGGCGGCCGCGACGGGCGCCCACAGCTACGTCGTCGAATATGACCGTGGCGCCTGGGCGGTGATCGACCCCGGCCCGCCGGATGCGGTGCACCACGATGCCCTGATTGCCGCGGTGCCGGGCCCGCTGCGCTGGGTCTGCCTGACTGATGGCGATGACAACGGCGATGACAACGGCGATGCCAGCGGCGACAACGGCTGGGCCCAGGGCGCCGCCGATCTGGCCGCCCGCACTGGCGCGCAGCTGTTCGCCACCGACCGCCTGCGCGCCACGGCCGTGGGCGCGCTGCTGAGCGCCTGGCCCGGCTTGGCGCCTGGCACCACCGGCTACCTGAGGGCTGAGAACGGCATGCTGTTCGCCGGCACACAAGACCTGCCAAGCGCGTGGCTGGCCGCGCACGGCGTCAAGTGGTTGGCAGCACGTCGGGGCTTCCTGGCCCCCGCAGGCCACGCGGCTGAAGCCGCACCGTGAACAACCATCTGCGCGCCATGCACACCATCCGCAGCCTCTTCTTCGCGCCGGCCAACCGGCCCGAACTCGTCGCCAAGTTCCCGCGTTTCATCGCCGACTGCTACGTCATCGACCTTGAAGACGGCACCCCGCCGGCTGACAAGGCCGGCGCACGCGCCGGTCTTGCCGCGCTGGTGTCTCAGGTGCGTCAGCAACCGCTGCCCGGCGTGCTGACGGTGCGTGTCAACGAACCCGAGTCCGACCACTACCTCGACGACCTGGCCGCCGCCTGGGCCAGCGACGCAGACGGCATCGTGATTCCCAAGCTGGAAACGCTGGCGCAGCTGTACCCGGCGCTGCACTGGCTGCGCCGGCTGGAGCGCGACGCACCCCGCGCTGCGCCGCGCTTCATCGTCGGCGGGCTGGAATCGATCGCCGGCGTGGCGAATGCCGCTGCGCTTTGCCACGCCCACCCGGGGCTGACAGCGGTGTACTTCGGCGCCGAAGACCTGGCCAGTGAACTGGGTGCACGCCGAACGCCGCAAGCGCTGGAGGTGCTTTACGCGCGCTCGCAGGTGCTGCTGCACGCCAAGGCGGCGCGCATCGTCGCCATCGATCAGGCGGTGCTGGAGATTCGCGACGACAGTCACTTCGAAGCCGACGCGCTGACGGGCCGCAGCCTGGGCTACGACGGCAAGATCTGCCTGCTGCCGCGCCAGTTGGAAGTGGCCAACCGCGTGTTCCGACCCAGCGACGCCGAGCTCGACTTCGCGCGCCGGCTCATCACCCGCTACACCGAAGCCATGTCGCAGGGCCTGGGCACGATCGACTTCGAAGGCAAGATGGTCGACGGCCCGCTGCTCAAGCGTTCGCAGCGGCTCGTCGCGTTGGGCGAACACCTGGCGCGTACCGAGGCCCGCCGGTGAAGCGGGTCGATGCCACGCAGTTGGACCTGCGTGCATGGATACGCCCCGGCGACGGCGTCGTCATCGGCCAAGGTACGGCAGAGCCGCTGACGCTGACCGAGGCCCTGGTGCGCCAGCGCCATGAACTGGGAGGTGTGCGTGTCTACATGGCCGCGATGTTTTCCGACACCTTCCTGCCCGACGCCTGCGACGGCCTGCAGATCACCGGCATGGGCGGCGTGGGCAGCAACCGCCGCCTCATCAAGGCCGGCGTGATGGACGTGCTGCCTTGCCATGTGTCGCAGGTTGCCGACTTCATCACCGGCGGCGAAATCCCCTGCGACGTGGCGCTGGTGCAGGTCAGCCCGCCCGATGAACGCGGCCGCTACAGCCTGGGCCTGGGTGCCGACCACTCGCGCGCCGCCGTAGACAAGGCGCGGGTCGTCATCGCTGAAGTCAACGCGCAGGTGCCGCAGGTGTGCTGCGACGTGGCGCTGACGGCCGACGACATCGACGTGCTGATCGAAACCGACCGCCAACCCATCCAGTTGCCCCCTGCGCCCATTGGCGAGATGGAGCGGTGCATCGCCAGCCATGTCGACGGCTTCATCCCGGACCGCGCCACGCTGCAAGTCGGCTTCGGCGCCATTCCAGAGGCCATCATCGCGATGCTGTTGAACCGGCGCGATCTGGGCATGCATTCGGGCATGGTGGGCGATTCACTGGTAGATCTGGTCGAATGCGGCGCGCTGACCAATGCGTGCAAAGGCATGGATGTGGGTGTCAGCATCACTGGCGTGCTGTTCGGCACCGATGACCGCCTGTACCGCTGGGCGCACCGCAACCCGCTGCTGCGCCTGTGCCCCATTCCCTATACGCATGGCGGTGCGGTACTTGCACAGTTGAAGCGTTATGTGTCGGTGAACTCGGCGCTGGAGGTGGACCTGACGGGCCAGGTCAACGCCGAGCGCATTGCGGGCGACTACATCGGCGCCGTCGGCGGGCAGGTTGATTTCGTGCGCGCGGCCGGCCATTCGCCGGGCGGTGCGTCGATCATCGCGTTGCCCAGCGCGGCCAAGGGCGGCACGGTACCGCGCATCGTCGCCAGGCTGGATGGGCCGGTGACCACGGCGCGCAGCGATGTGGATGTGGTGGCCACCGAACACGGCGCCGTTCGTCTGCGCGGGCTGACGATCCTGCAGCGCGTACGCGCCATGATCGACCTCGCCGCACCCCAGCACCGCGAAGATCTGGCGCGCCAGGCGCACGTGCTTTACGGCGCTTGATTGAGTTTGAACTTGGGTTTGAACTTGCAAGGCAGGGCCGGTGCCGCCTTGCCGTCAATCCTCAGTGAAGTTGGGCTTGCGCTTCTCGACAAAAGCCTTGATCGCTTCGACGTGCTGCGGCGTCTTGTGCGCCACGGCCTGAAAGCCGGCGGACATCTCCAGCAGGCCCTCGAAGCGCATGGTCTGGCCTTCGCGCAGCAAGCGCTTGGTCATGCGCAGTCCGGCGCCTGGATTGGCGGCAATGCGTTCGGCAAGCGCCCGCGCTTCGTCCATCAATCGATCGGCCGGCACCACGCGCGACACCAGGCCGCAGGCCAGCGCTTCGGCGGCGCTCAGCGTGTCGCCGGTGAAGCTCATCTCGGCCGCCTTGGACATGCCCACCGCACGCGGCAGCAGCCACGCGCCGCCGTCACCGGCGATGAGGCCGACACGCACGAAGCTCTCCGCGAAGCTGGCGGTGTCGGCGGCAATGCGGATGTCGCACATGCAGGTCAGGTCGCAGCCGGCGCCGATGGCCGCGCCGTTGACGGCGGCGATCAACGGCACTTCCAGGTTGAAGACGGCCAGGGCCAGGCGCTGCACGCCCTGCCGATACCACTGGCGCAATGCTGTGGGCGTGTGGTCGAACATCTCCTGCTTGTGCTTGAGGTTGCCGCCCGACGAAAACACCGGCCCGGCGCCGGTCAGGATGACGGCACGCACCGAAGCGTCGTCGGTGATGCGCTGGCAGGCATCGACAAACTCCTGCGGCGCCGTATTGCCCGTGAGGGCGTTGCGCGTCTCGGGCGAATTCATCGTCAGCGTGACGACGGCGCCCGTCTGTTCGTAACTCAAGAAAGACGTCATGACAAAAGGTCCTGGTTGGGTGGAATCAGCGCGTGGCGCATGAAGTCCAGCGTGGAGCCGGTGAAGGCCAGCAGCGCGCGGCCGAGCACGCGGTTCCGGTGCGTTTCGGCACCGAAATCGGCGCGCCACTCGTGCAGGCGGCGGGTGTAGATCTGCAGATCGAACTCGGCCGTGACGCCGATGGCACCGTGCACGGCATGTGCCATGGGGGCCGCCAGCGCTGCGGCTTCGCTGGTGCGCGCTTTGGCCAGCGCCGCGCGCAGCGGCACGGGCCAAGGGCCGGCGCCACTGCAGCCGATTTCTGCCGCGATGCGGCTGGCCGCCACGTGTTCCGCCAGCTGCGCCAACTGGTGCTGGATGGCCTGA
This sequence comes from Burkholderiales bacterium, assembly GCA_038316205.1. Lineage (GTDB taxonomy): Bacteria > Pseudomonadota > Gammaproteobacteria > Burkholderiales > Burkholderiaceae_C > Rubrivivax. Next base: position 22,467 of record JBBQAI010000054.1, on the reverse strand, counting down.
AACTTGCCAATCGAACGGCCGAATTGTTCACGCTGGTTGGCGAAGTCCAGCGTCATCGCCAGCACCCGTTCCAACGCGCCGGCCAGTTGCGCGGCGGCCAGCGCCGCGCCAGCGTCGCGCCACGCCGAAGGTGCATCGAATGCCACCGCCGATGCGGGCAGTGCGGGCCAGTGCAGGTCGGCGCGCAGGCTGCCGTGAATGCCGCTGCCTTCGCGCCGGGCGTGTGCCACTGGCAGCAGCCACCAGCCACAGCCACCGCCACCGCCAAAACCGGGGCGGTCCACCACCACCCAGTCGGCCAGCAGACCGCAGGGCGTGCCGGGGCAGGTGATGCTGCCGCCGTCGTTTCTGTCTCTGCCGACGCGGGCCTGCACGGCGATGGCGACGAGACCGTCCGGCGGTGTGTGCCCAGCGCGCGCCAGCACCGCGCGCACGAACATGGTGTGCGCCAGCGGCAGCTGCAGCGCGTGGCGGCCTTCGGCGACGACAAGCGGAAAAGCCTCGGCCAGCGTCAACCCGGCACCGCCCTGTGCCTCGGGCACCAGCGCATCAAGGAAACCCGATTCGGTGACCGTGTGCCACAAGGCAGCGGGCGAGCCACCGGCCTCGATCTGGCGCACCACGGCCGGCGGGCAGTGGTCAGCCAGCAGGCGCTCGAAAGGGGCGGTGAACAGTTCGCTCATCGCAGCCCCAACCCGCGCGCGATGATGCCGCGCAGCACTTCGCGCGTGCCGCCGCGCAGGGAGAAGGTGGGCGCGAATTGCGTCACGTAGGCCAGCGTGCGCAGCAGTTCTGGCGGCGCGTTGCGCTGTGGTGCGGTAGCGATGTTGTCAGCGATCTGGTCGGCGATGTGGTCGACGATGTGGTCGGCAATGTGGTCGGCAATAGCCAGCGGCATGAACTGCTCCAGCTCGGTGCCCAGGTCCTTGACCAGTGAGGCCTCGATCACCGGGCTTGCGCCTGCATTCACCTGCGCCGTCACGGCCAGCGACATCGAACGCAATGTGGCTGTGTGGGCGACGATGCGCCCGGCCAGCGCCAGCGTGGCGTCGTCGTCGGCACCCGTGGCGCGCAGGTGCGCCAGCCAGGTGTCGAAGAGCACGATGCTGGAATACAGCCGCTCGGGGCCACTGCGTTCGTAGGCCAGCTCGGCAGTCACCTGCGCCCAACCCGAGCCCTCTTCGCCCACCAACGCGTCGTGCGGCAATTCGACGTCGTCGAAGAAGACTTCGCTGAAATGACGGTCGCCCGTCAGGTCTTCGATAGGGCGCACGGTGATGCCCGGCAGCTTCAAGTCGAGGATCAGTTGCGACAGGCCGCGCTGGCGGTCTTCGGTGCTGCCCGAGGTGCGCACCAGCGCGATCATGTAGTGCGAGTGCTGGGCGTTGGTGGTCCAGATCTTCTGGCCCTTCAACCGCCAGCCCGTGGGCGTTCGCGTGGCGCGAGTGCGGATGCTGGCCAGGTCGGAACCCGACTGCGGCTCGCTCATGCCGATGCAGAAATACACCTCGCCGCGGCACACACCGGGTACGTAAAAGAGCTTCTGCGCTTCGGTGCCGTAGCGCACGATCATCGGCGCACTCTGTCGCTCGGCGATCCAGTGCGCCGACACCGGCGCGCCGCGGTTCAGCAGTTCTTCCACCAACACAAAACGTGCGAAGGCATCGCGTCCGCCGCCACCGTAGGCCTGCGGCAATTGCAGGCCTATCCAGCCGCGCGCGCCCAGGGCACGGCTGAAGTCGGCGTCGAAACCCAGCCACGAACGGGCACGCTGATCGGGCGGCATACCCGCCAGCGCGCCGTCCAGAAAAGCCCGCACTTCGCCGCGCAAGGCGTCGGCCTCGGCGGGCATCGGGTGCAGTGAAAGCGCTTCGATCACACTGCGCTCCGCGGGCTTACTTCAAACCAGCTTTGAAGGCGTTCAGTACCTCGGTGCCGGAACGGCCACGGCGGTCGAGGTTGGCGGCCCAGTCTGTGGACACGTCGTGCATGACAGTGGCCAGTTCGGCCTTGTCGGCGGCCGACAGCGTCACGAGCTTCACGCCTGCGGCCTTGACCTTCTCGACGTCACCGGCCTCGTCCCTCTCGATTTGCGCACAGGCGCTGCGCGTCAGCTGCTCGCCCATCGCCGTCAGGTCCTGCTGCACGCCAGCCGGCAGTGTCTGCCAGCGCTTTTCGCTGATCACCCAGTTGGCGACGAAGGTGCCGAAGTTTTCGCCGAAGGTGGAGGTCTTGGACAGCTTGTGGATCTCGTAGGGCGGCAGGCTGTTGAAGGGGAAGAGCACGCCATCGATGGTGCCGCGCGACAGCGATTCGTACACGTCCGGCGTGGGCATCAGCACGGGCGTGGCCTTGAGCTTCTTCAGCACCAGTTCCTTGGCCGAGCCCGAGGCGCGGATCTTCATGCCCTCCAGGTCCTTCAGCGTTGCAAAGGGCTTGCGCGTAACCACCTGGTAGGGCGGCAGCACGCTGGTGAAGAGCAGGCGCACGCCGTTGGGCGCGAACTCCTTCTTGTCGAGCAGGCCACCCGGCTTGGCCAGATTCCAGTAGGCCAGCGTGCCCTTGCAGGAGCCGGTGAAGTCCAGTGGCAGTTCGGCCACCACCGACAGCGGCATCTTGTCGGAAACGAAGCCCGGCGCGACGTAGGCGATGTCGATCACGCCCGACTGCACCAGCGACAGGAAGTCCTTGGCTTTGCCCATCTGCTCGGCCGGGTAGTACTCGAAGTCGATGCCCTTGGCAGCCGGGTTGGCCTTCAGTCGCTCCATCATCGGTGTGGTGACGTAGCGCGGCAGGTAGTGGCCGACCGGGAAGGAATCGGCAATCTTGATCTTGACGGGCGTCTGCGCGACGGCGGTGCCGGCCGCAGTGAGGCAGAGCAGGGCGGACAGGGCCGTGGCGGCAGGTTGGAAGACCTTGTTCATGTCGGGAGGACCTTTCGTGGGTGGGGCGTGGACACGGGGCGTGAAGACAGAGCGTGAATTCAAAGCGCAAAACGGGTGTCGGCCGGGGAGCCGGCTACGGTGCCATCTGGGCTGGCAGCCAGAGAATGATTTGCGGGAAGGCGACCATCACCACCAGCAGCAGCATGTGGCTGATGACGTGCGGTAGGACGCCGGCGAAGATTTCCTGCAGCGGCCGTTTGGCATAGCGCGACACGACGAAGACGTTCAAACCGACGGGCGGCGTGACCAAGCCGACCTCGGCGACGACGATGATGATCACGCCGAACCACACCGGGTCGAAGCCCAGCGACTTGATCAGCGGTAGCACGATGGGCACGGTGAGGATGAGGATGGCCACCTGGTCCATCAAGCAGCCGAGCACCAAGTAGCCGAAGAGGATGAAGGCCAACACCACCCACGGCGAGGCGTTCAGCCCGCCCACCCACTGCACGATGGCCTGGGTGGCCTGCGTCAGCGTCACGAAGTAGCCGAAGACCTTCGCGCAGACCACGATCATGATGATCATGCAGCTGGCATGGGCCGCGTGCGTCAGCGCCTTGGTCAACGCCACGCGGTTCACTTTGCCTTCCCGGATGGCGAGCACGAAGGCACCGAAAGCCCCCAGGCCCGAGGCTTCGGTGGGCGTGGCGATGCCAGTGTAAATGACGCCCGTGACGCACATGAACAGCACCACCATCGGGCCCACGACCTTCAGCGAGGCGAATTTCTCGCGCATCGTGTAGGCGTTGCCGCGCGGCGCCGACGAGGGCTTGTGCCAGACCAGCACCCACACCGTCGCGATGATGGTCAGCGTGACAAGGATGCCGGGGATGATGCCGCCGATCAGAAGCTGACCGATGCTGACGTCCGCAATGATGCCGTAGAGCACCAGCGCGATGCTGGGCGGGATCAGCATCGCCAGCGTGCCCGAGATGGCCACCACACCGGCGGCCAGCTTGGGCTCGTAGCCCTGCTTCAACATCGCCGGCATGGTGGTGGACGACAGCGTGGCGGCCGAGGCCGTGCTCGACCCGGAGATGGCGCCGAAGCCTGCGCCGGCCACCGCGGTAGCCATGGCCAGCCCGCCGGGCACACGGCCGACCCAGGTGGCGGCCGCCTTGAACAGGTTGTCGGCCACGCCGCTGAGGATCACGAACTCGGCCATCAGAATGAACATCGGCACCGAGATCAACTCGTAGCTGCCGGCGGTGGACAACGGCGTCGTGGTGATGACGCCGATCAGCGTCTGCATGCCGCCCACCAGGTACAGACCGAGGCTGCCCGCAACGAATAGCGAGAAGGCCACCGGCATGCCGATGGTCAGCAGCACGAACAGTAGCAAGGTGATGCCGCCCGCCATCATGGGCTCAACTCCTCGGTACCCGAGATGGCTGGCAGGTGTTTCAACTCGCGGCCTGTGAGCAGCGTGCCGATGTAGCCGATGGCGTTCAGCGTGAGGCGCAGGGTCAGCAGCCCGAAGCCCAGCGGCAGCATCAGGCTGATCGTCCAGGTCGGCAGTTCCATGCCGCTGCTCGACGCCGCGCCAGACTGCAGGTCGTGCCAGGTGTTCTGGGCCGAGACGACGGTTGCCAGCCCGAAGACGGGCGCGGCCAGCACGCTGCTCAGCGCCTCGAAAACGTAGCGCGTCTGGCGCCCGACGTAGTTGTGCACGATGTCCACGCAGACGTGGGCGTTGCACTTGAGCGTGTGCGAAGCCGCCAGGAAAAACAGGCCGGGCATCAGGTAGCTCGAGATGATTTCGAACGACCAGACCAGCGGCGCGTTGAAGAGGTAGCGCAGCGAGACATCGGCGACGACCACCAGCATCAGCGCAAAAAGCATCAAGCAACCGACGGCCAGCACCGCGCTGTCGATGAGGTCAACCAGCCGGCGCAGTCGGTGGTAAACGGGGAAGGGCAACATGGTGCTCAGCGACCTTTCTACGGGCAGAGGCGGTTTTCGCCAAAGGCTAGCGGGCCTTGTTGTGCGCAGGCACTGCGGCAGACCCTGTCAAGCCAAGGCGTGGCAAGGCCCGGGTCGGCCGAAGCGCACACGCAGACCAACGGCCGGCACCCGGCCCGCTCGTCCCGCTCGTCCCGCTCGTCCCGCTCGTCCGGCTTGTCCCTCATGCCACCGCCTTCTTCTTCATCATCATCGCGGTGCGCAGGCACACCGCCACCACCTCGTCGCGTTGGTTGAGGCCGGTGTGCTCGAACTCGACCAGCCCGACATCGGCGCGCGAGTTGCTCGGCCGCATCGACACCACCTTCGTGCGCACGTGCAGTGTGTCGCCGTGAAATACCGGCTTCGGAAAGCGCACGTCGCTCATGCCCAGGTTGGCCACTGTGGTGCCCAGCGTGGTGTCGTTGACCGACATGCCGACGATCAGCCCCAGCGTGTACAGGCTGTTGAAGAGGCGCTGGCCCCATTCGGTGCTGGCGGCGAAGTGGGCGTCGATGTGCAGCGGCTGCGGGTTCATGGTCAGCAGGCTGAACATGGTGTTGTCCATCTCGGTCACGGTGCGCGACCAGGGGTGGATGAACGCCTGCCCGACCGAAAACTCTTCGTAATACAGACCAGCCATCGCAGGCCCCTAGTTTTGAGTCGCCAGACCGACATGCAGCAGATCGGCCGGCACGCCCCACGCTTGCGCCCATGCCAGTGCAGACGGCAGCGTCTCAGGACCTGCAGGCTGCGGCGCCAGCGGCACATCGGGCGGCGTGGCGCTGAAGCGCGGCGCGGGCAGCGGCTGGGTGATGCCGTCGATCTCGACAAAGGCGTCACGCGCCACGTGGTGCGGGTGCAGCGGCGCTTCCAGTGGCGCCAGCACCGGTGCGAAGCAGGCGTCGCTGCCTTCCAGCAGTTCACACCACTGCGCCCGGGTGCGGGTGGCGAACAGGGCGGCCAACTGCTGACGCGCTTGCGGCCAAGCGGCGGGGTCGTCCATATTGGGCAGGCCTTGTGCTTCGGCGCCCAGGCGTTCCAGCAGCACGCGGCGAAACTTGGCCTCGATGGGCGCTACCGAAACATAGGCGTCGTCGGCGCAGCGGTACACGTCGTAGAACGGCGCGCCCGAGTCCAGCGTGTTGCTGCCGCGCGGGCCGTTCTGCAGGCCGGCGGCCAGCAAGCCGTAGAAGGGTGTCATCAGCGTGGCCACGCCCTCGGCCATCGCGGTATCAACGATCTGGCCGCGGCCGGTCTGGCGCGCGCTGAGCAGTGCGCTGACGACACCGAAGGCCAGCATCAACGAACCGCCGGCGTAGTCGCCCAGCAGGTTCAGCGGCGGTGTGGGGGCGGCACCGGCGCGGCCGATGGCGTGCAAGGCACCCGACAGCGCGATGTAGTTCAGGTCGTGGCCTGCGGTCTGCGCCAGCGGGCCGCTCTGCCCGTATCCGGTGACGCGGCCGTACACCAAACGCGGGTTGCGCGCCAGGCAGACTTCAGGGCCCAGGCCCAGCCGCTCCAGCGTACCGGGGCGAAAACCTTCAATCAGCACATCGGCATGGTCGGCCAACGACAGCGCCAGGGCCAGCCCGTCGGACGCCTTCAAATCGACCTTGAGCTGCCGCTTGCCCCGCTGCAGCAGATCAAAACGCGGCGGTCGCGCGATGCCCAGGCCGCTGGGCTGGACGCGGTCCAGCCGCAGCACTTGCGCGCCCAGATCGGCCAGCAACATGCCGCACATCGGACCCGGGCCGATGCCGGCGATCTCGAGCACCTTCACGCCGGCCAGAGGGCCAGCGGTAGACGGGGCTGCAGCGGATGTCATCAGCGCGGCGGGCAAGGCTCAGTACGACTTCGGAAGCCCGAGAACCTTCTCGGCGATGTAGCACAGCACCAGTTGCGGGCTGATGGGCGCGATGCGCGGAATCAGCACCTCACGCAGGTAGCGCTCGACGTGGTATTCCTTGGCGTAACCGAAGCCGCCGTGTGTCATCACCGCCTGCTGGCAGGCGTTGTAGCCGGCCTCGCCGGCCAGGTACTTCGCGGCGTTGGCCGCCGCGCCGCAAGGCAGGCTGTTGTCGTACTGCCAGGCGGCCTGCATCACCATCAGGTTGGCAGCTTCCAGTTCCATCCAGTTCTGTGCCAGCGGGTGCTGAATGCCCTGGTTCTGGCCGATGGGCCGGTTGAAGACCACACGCTCTTTGGCGTAGGCCACGGCGCGGTTCAGCGCCAGGTGGCCCAGACCCACCGCCTCGGCGGCGATGAGCACGCGCTCGGGGTTCATGCCGTGCAGGATGTATTCGAAGCCGCGCCCTTCTTCACCGATGAGGTCATCAACCGGGATCTCGAAGTTCTCGAAGAACAGTTCGTTCGAATCAACGCACTTGCGCCCCATTTTTTCGATCTCGTGCACCGTGACGCGGCGGCGGTCGAAGTCGGTATAGAACAGGCTCAGGCCCTGGGTGGGCTTCGTCACTTGGTCCAGCGGCGTGGTGCGCGCCAGCAGCAAGATCTTGCTGGCCACTTGGGCGGTGGAGATCCACACCTTCTGCCCGTTGACGACGTAGCGGTCGCCCTGGCGTTCGGCGCGCAGCTTGAGCTGCGTGGTGTTCAGGCCGGTGTTGGGCTCGGTGACGCCGAAGCAGCTTTTGACCTCGCCGCGCGCCACCGGCGGCAGCATGCGCTGGCGCTGCGCCTCGTTGCCAAACACCGCCACCGGGTTCAGGCCGAACAGGTTGATATGCACCGCCGACGCCGCCGACATGCCCCCGCCCGACTCGGCGATGGTGCGCATCATGATGGCCGCTTCGGTGATGCCCAGGCCGGCGCCACCGTACGCTTCGTCCATGCACATGCCCAGCCAGCCGTCGTCGGCCAGCGCACGGAAAAAGGCCTCGGGGAAACCGCCGTCGTGGTCGCGATCGAACCAGTAGGTGTCGTCGAAACGCTGGCAGATCTTTGCGATCGAGTCGCGAATGCGTTCCTGGTCTTCAGTGAGGGCGAAGTTCACGGTGCGTCCTGTTCCTGCGGCGCCATCACGACGCCCTGCGCGATGAGTTGCGCGATCTCGCTGGCGCCGTAGCCCGCCTGCTGCAGCACCTCGATGCTGTGCTCGCCGTGGCGCGGTGCCGGGCGCACCGGGTCGGGTGTGCTGTCTGACCAACTCATCGGCATGCGCATGGTGCGGATGGCGCCTTCGCTGGGGTGTTGCTCGATGGCGAAGAAGCCGGTGGCCACCAGGTGCGGGTCCTGCAGCACGCTCTTCAAGTCGTGCATGGGCAGCATGGGGATGTCGGCTTTTTCCAGCAACACCGTCCACTCGGCGGTGCTGCGCTCTTCGAAGATGCGTGCCAGTTCGCCGTACACGTGGTCGATGGCCACGGCGCGGCTGGCGAAGCTCGCGAAGCGCGGATCGGTCTGCAGCAGCGCTTCGCGGCCGACGGCGCGCAGAAAGCTTTCCCATTGCTTGTCGTTGTAAACCAGCGCACAGATGTAGCCGTCGCGGGTGCGGTAAGGCCGCCGCTCGGGCGAAAGCTGGCGCGCGTAGCCGCCGTCATCCAGCGGCGGCTCGTAGCTCAGGCCGCCCAGGTGGTCGCCCATCACGAAAGCCACCATGGTCTCGAACATCGGCACGTCAACACGCTGGCCCCGACCGCTGCCGTGACGCGCCAGCAGCGCGGCCAGGATGCCGCCCACGGCCGTGACACCGACGATGCGATCGGCAATCGCCGCCGGCACGTAACGCGGCGGGCCGCCGCTGGCACGGGCGATCAGGTAAGACAGCGTGGCACCGCCCTGGATCAGATCGTCGTAGGTCGGGCGGGCGGCGTAGGGGCCGTCCTGGCTGAAGCCCACCAGTCCGGCATAGACCAGACGCGGGTTCAGTGCGGCCACGGTTTCGTAGTCCAGCCCCAGCCGTGCCATTGCGTTCGGGCGCACGTTGCAGATCAGCACATCGGCATCGATCAGCAGACGGCGCAGCACCTGGAGCCCGGCGGCGCTCTTCAGGTCGATCGCAAGGCTGCGCTTGTTGCGGTTGGTGTTGAGAAACATCGGGCCCATGCCGGCATGCCGGGCCGGGCCGATCTGGCGCACCAGGTCACCCTCGGGCGACTCGATCTTGGTCACGTCGGCGCCCATGTCGCCAAGCGCCTGCGATGCAAACGGACCCATCAGTACCGACGTCATGTCGATGACCTTGATGCCGTGCAGTGGTCCCATGGGCTGGTGTGTGGCGCTGTTGGAGGCAGGAGCGTGCTTGCCAGGCTGGCAGGTCGCAATGTCAAATATTCACATGAGTGGATATTTTGTCCACTCATAGAAACCCCTTGCCACGCTGGGCTGCGCCAGTTCAAACTGAAGCGTAGTCGGTTCTATGGCCACCGTGTCGGTCTTTTGGGCCAGACCCCATCGCAGCTTGTTCACCCCCAAGTACATTCAATACATGCACAAGAATGAAGGCAGACTTGCGCTAGCGACACCCTTGATCGCGATGCCGGCTTTGGTGCTGGCGCTGTGCTTCGCCTTCAACTTCATCGGGCGCGGGGTTGGCGACACCTACATGGTGTTCCTCTTGCCGCTGGGGGCTGAGTTTGGCTGGGACCGCTCGCAGATGACCAGCGTCTATTCGGCACTGATGGTGATCAGCGGCCTGGCCTCACCACTGTCCGGCATCGTGTTCGAGCGCTGGGGCCCACGCGTGCTGTACGCCAGCGGGCTGGCCCTGATGGGCGCGGGCTACTTCCTGGCCGGTCAGGCGCACACGCTGTGGCAGTTCTACCTGTGCATCGGCGTGCTGGGCGGGCTCGGCGCGTCGGCCGTGGGCATGGTGCCTGCAGCGGCACTGATCAGCCGCTGGTTCGAGCGGCGCATGAGCACCGCCATCGGCCTGGCTTATGCCGGCTTCGGCTGCGGCGCGCTGCTGATGGTGCCGCTGGCGCAAACGCTGATCGACGCCCACGGCTGGCGCGAGGCTTACCAGCGCATCGGTGGTGCGCTGCTGGTGCTGATGCCGCTGTCGCTGGCCCTGCCCTGGCGCCGCATCCGCGCCGGGCTGGCCGGCACACCACCGTCGCCAGTGCGCAGCGCGACTCTGATGCCCGCGCCCTTGCGCGCCGCGCTGCTCGACCGCCGCTTTTGGCTGCTGGTGCAGGTTATGTTTTTCACCGCAACCGGCATGTACCTGATCATCGTTCAGTCGGTGGCCTACCTGGTCGACATCGGCTTCACGCCACTACAGGCCGCAGGCGCCTTCGGCAGTGCCGGCATGCTGTCAGTGCTGGGCGTGTCGGGGGCGGGCTGGCTGGCTGACCGCTTCGGCCACAGGCGTGCGGCCACGGTGAGCTTCAGCGGGACCTTCCTGGGCACGGCGGTGCTTTTCGCAATGTCTTTCCAGGCCCCGCACTGGCTGCTGGGCGCCTATGTGCTGCTCTTTGGCCTGTGCCAGGGCGCGCGCGGGCCCGTCGTCGCCAGCCTCAGCGCACGCTTGTTCCCGGGCCCCGGGCAGGCGGCCATCTACGGCGCCATCTACGCCTGCATGTCGGTAGGCTCGGGCTTGGGCGCACTGCTGTCGGGTGCACTTCACGACCTGACGGGCGGCTACCGTGCCGCCTTTGGGCTCTCCATGGCCTGCGTCTTCTTTGCCGCAGCGCCTTTCTGGACGTCGCGCATCCTCATCCCCGCAGAAGGACCCATTCCGTGAACGTCAAGCAGGTCGCCAACGTCCTCGAATTGATTGAGTTCTTCGCCCAGCACCGCCGCCCGGCGACGCTGGCCGAAGTGTCCAAGCATTTTGAATGGCCGCGTTCGAGCACCTTCAACCTTCTGGGCACACTCGCCAGCCGGGGTTATCTCTACGAGCCTCGCGCGCGCGGGGGCTACTACCCGTCGCCGAAGTGGTTGTCGCTGCTGCAGCAAATCGAGCGCGCGGAGCCCATCCCAGAACAGTTCATCGCACTACTACGCACGCTGGCCCAGCGCACCGGCGAAACCGCCGTCCTGGCAGCAACGAGCGGGCCGTATGCCTTGTTCGTCGATGCCGTTGAGTCCGCGCACGCCATTCGCTACACGGCCGTGCCCGGCAAACTGGTGCCGCTGCATGTCACGGCCACTGGCCGCGCGCTGCTGTCGATGCTGAGCTCCGCCGACCGCGCCAGCGTGCTGCGGCGCGCGACCTTCGAGCGCTACACGCCGACCACGTTGATGAGCGTGGCGGCGGTGGAGAAGGAAATCCAGCGTTCGCTGCAGCGCGGCTGGTTCGAAGGCGACGCCGAGTTCACCACCGACCTCGGCGGCGTCGCGGTGCCGCTGCCCATGCCGCATCGTCATTTCGCGCTGCTCGTCGCGGGGCCGATGTTCCGGATCAAGTCGCGCGGCAGCGAGCTGGCCCGCGTGATCGGTGAGGAGATGCGCGCCCAGCTCGGTGGCCCCGTTTCCAACCCGGCTTCGACGCAAGCCTGAGCGAGATGGAGGCCGGCGGCTTTCATCCATATTGGTTCGGTCCTGTGAAGTATCCAGCCGCATGGCGCACGCGGCGACCCCGGAAGTAGCCAACGACGCGCTCGGGCGCCAGACCGCCGCTCCCAGGCCCGCTCCAGGCTCATACCGCGTCGGACAAGACGCAGTCTCGACAAGCCGAGTGGCACCATCGCACAATAGCTCGATGTCAGATCCGAAATTCGTCGCCGTCGACAACGTGCTGGGCCGTGTCGAATTCCGAGACCGCAAACGTGCGCTGTGGGCACTGGCGGTGGTCTATCCGCTGGTGCCTTTCCTGGGCATCGCTGGCCATTATTTCACCGGACATCCGCTGTGGCTGCTGCTGCCGCTGTTGACTGGCTATGTCGGCGGGCCGCTGCTCGACGCCTGGATGGGCGAAGACGAGAACAATCCGCCCGAGGCCGTGGTGCCGCAGCTCGAAGATGACCGCTACTACCGCTGGCTGACGTACGCGGTAGTGCCATTGCACTTCCTCACGCTGATCGGTTGCGCCGTGTGGGCCGGCACGCAGGACCTGCCCGCTTGGGCCTTCGTCGGCCTGGCCTACGTGGCCGGCGTGACCTCGGGCCTGGGCATCAACACCGGCCACGAACTGGGCCACAAGCACACCCGGCTGGAGCAGTGGCTGGCCAAGCTGGTGTTGGCGGTGCCGGCCTACGGGCACTTTCGCGTCGAGCACAACCGCGGCCACCACCGCTTCGTCGCCACACCCGAAGACCATGCCAGCGCTCGCATGGGCGAGAGCATCTACCGCTTTGCCTTGCGCGAACTACCCGGCGGCATACGCCGAGCCTGGACGCTGGAAGCCGAGCGGCTGCACAAAATGGGCAAGCCGGCCTTCAGTCCCCATAACGAGCTGCTGCAGTCCTACACGGTGACGCTACTGCTGCAGGGCACGTTGATCGCCATTTTCGGCGGGCCAATGATGCTTTTTCTGGCGATCCACAACGTCGTTGCCTGGTGGCAGCTGACCAGCGCGAACTACGTCGAGCACTACGGACTGCTGCGCCTGAAGGAGCCCGACGGCAATTACGAACGCTGCCAACCGCACCATTCGTGGAACGCCAACCACACCTACACCAACTTGCTGCTGTTCCAGCTGGAGCGGCACAGTGACCACCACGCCAATGCCGCGCGCCGTTACCAAAGCCTGCGCCATTTCCCCGACCTGCCGCAGCTGCCCAGCGGCTATTTCGGCATGTTTCCGGTGGCTTACGTGCCGTGGCTGTGGTTCAGGATGATGGATGCGCGGCTGCTAGCGCTGCCACACATACGCGGCGACTTCAGCCGCATCAACGTCGATCCGTCGCGGCGCGCCGTGCTGATGGTGCGCTACGGCACCGTTGCTTGAGCCTGCGTCAAGACGATCATTGGTCGGCCGACACCGCGCGGGGCTTGCCTTGTCTCAACGCCACGTTGTCCGACAGGATGCTGAGCGAAGCTTTCAGGATGACGCCGTTGACAGCGTCCTTGGCTTTTTCTGTGAGGTGCCGCGTGGGGTCAGAACTTGTAGCCGACGCCGACCGAGACCGACAGGGGGTCCAGCGTCGCGTCCAGCGTCTGCCCCGTCGACAACGAGGTGCGTGTCTTCAGGAAAGTCTTCAGGACGCTGGCGTCCAACGACCAGCCCGCCGCCAAAGCGTAGCTGGCACCCAGTTGCACCGTCGCAGCCCACTTGGATTTCACCGCCAGCGTGGTCGGGTTGGACGGCGTGCCGCCGGTCAGCGCGGTCAACGCGGCCGTGCTGCGAGCCTTGTAGAACTTGGCATACGTGGGCCCGAAGCCGACGTAGGGCCGGAATGCGTCCTGCGCATTGAAGAAGCGGTACTGGCCCAGCAATGTCACCGGCAATGCTTTGACCTCACCGATCTTGCCCACGCCGGCAATGGCGCCGTCGCCCACGATCTCATGCTTGAAGCCGGCCGCCAGTGGCAGGTCCAGCGAGAACGAATCGGTCAGCATGTAGGTGATGCCAGCCGAGGGCTGTGTGTCAGCCCTGATGTCGGCCGTGGTGTTTGCAAAGCTCGGCGCGGTGAGGTTGCCGCTGCTGACCTCAGGCTTGATCTGGGTCACGCCGGCGCGAACGATGATGGAGCCGGCCGATTGGGCTTGCGCCGCACCGGCCAGCGTCAAGCCAGCAACCCACACGGCTGCCTTTGCCACGCGATGGAATCCTTGCGTCATGTTGGTGTCTCCTGCGTGGTGAGGTCAGAGCCAGCCGGCCTGGGCCAGGGTGCGCGAGATCAGCTGCGCCAGCAACTGGTGCCCGTACGGCGTGGGATGGAAGCTGTCAGAGAAGCCGTAGGTCTTCCACCAATTTGCGCCGCCTGCGGCGCCGCTGGGCGGGGTTTGCGCCGACAAGAATGTGCTGGTGCAACTGGGGAAGTCGTAGACCGGCAAGCCGTCGGCGCCCGTGCCCACGACCGGGCAGGTCGGTGTGGTGACGTTGGTCAGGCCGAACTGCGCGGGCATGCTGATCTGGTCATTGAAGGAGGTGTAGAAGTCCACGATCGCCACCGTGCTGTTCCCGGCAGCGCGCGATGCCAGTTGCGTGTTGAACGACACCACCCAGCTCTTGAACAACGTTTCGCTTTGCGTGCGTGCAGCAGCGCCGGCCTGGGCCGCGATGCCTGCCAGCACCAACTGGAAGCGCGGCGTGTTGGTGATGCCAGGCATGTTGAGCACCGCGACGTGTTGCGCGCCCTTGTCCAGCGCCTGCGCCTTGATGATGTTGTAGAAGTTGTCGGCCAAGGCCGTCATGTAGGTGTTGCCAGCACCAGCCAGCGCCGCCGAACAGCCCGCCGACGCGGGTGCAGCGCAGGCCGTGCTGACAGGCGCCAACTGCGCCGGCGTCAACACGGTACCCAGCACGCCCAGGTAAGCCGCACCGCCGTCGGTGGGCACCCGCAGGTAGGCGCCGACCAGCGTGGATGCGTCGTTGGCGCCACCGTCGATGAGCAGCAGATCATTGGCGGCATAGTTGCCGCGTACTGCGGCCGCCGTGCTCATTTGCACACCAATGCCTCGCGGGTCGGCCGCGGTGTAGCCCGAAGCCGTGCCGTTGATGACGGCACCGCCGATCGCGAAGTTGTTGCAACCCGCCGCTGTGTTGGCCGCAAAGCTGGCGCCGTTGAAGGCGTAGAAATTGCAGCCGGTGGACAGGCCAAAGCTCTGCGCCACCCGCTCCGGGTAGACCAAGTTGCCCTGCACGGTGAATTTGAAGCCGTAGGTGCCGGAGTCGGCCAAGCTGTCGCCAAATACCTTGACGGCGGTGACCTGGGTGCGCGTGCTGGTGTCGCCCCCGTCGCTGCCTCCGCAGGCCGCCAACACGGCACACAGCAGTGCTGCCGACCACTTCCCGCGACGAATCCCGTGACTGAACATAGTGTCTCCTTCAGAGCGACCTGCAAGTGCCGCAAGGCACCTGTCTTGTACAAACAACTATAGAAGAAGCGGCGCCGCGCGGGGCGAAGCATTACCCTGCCAAGTTGTCAAACTGTGTCGCTGCGTCACTTTGTCACTGCGTCACTGCGTCACTGCGTCACTGCGTCACTGCGTAAAGACCCTGAGCGCAAGCGCCAGTCGGCCGAGCCACCGCTGCACGCCGTATGCCGCAACATCCGCGAAGTCCTGCCCCGCCACGCCCGGCGCGCCCTTGTTGGAGCGGCACCGGGCCCAAGCGTGCGACAGGATGTCCTCACGGCTGAACTGTCGTGCAGCACGTAGAAGCGGTAGCTGGCTTCAGCCTTCGCTTTCGCGTGTTCCGGCTGAAATGGTTGCCGAGGGGGGCTTGCACCCACTGGAAAGCGCCGCCTTTTCACGGCGCAGGCCACAAGCGAATGTTGGCAGAGGGCGGCTGTACGGCGTCTCGCTGTGGCCCCCCCCAATCCTGGGTGACCGGATCGCCAATGCGCCGTGTACGTTCAGTCCCACTTGGCCGCCGTACGGCGAATGTGGCCGAACTGAATCGCAAACTCGGGCGCGCTCAGCGCCACGGCTATCCGGACCCGTGCGAAAGCTTGAATTCAGGCTCGGTGCGGGTGATTAGGCCGGGCATCGGCGCACGTTTGCCTTGATCTGGCGCAATGCGTATTGCAGCGTGATGCCACTAAGCTCCTACCGGTGCTGCGCGATGACGAATGCCTGGGGTTGTTCCAGTCTCGAACGAAGTTTGAAAGGAGAGCGGTACATGGCTGCTTGGATCGTGGGTCTGAGGTGGTTCGGTTGGTTGATGGTGTTGCTGATGCTCGTGGCCATGGGTTACGCAGGCCTGCGCACGCTGGCGCTGTATGCCTCAATTGCCGTCTAGGGACCTGAAATGAACAAGCGCCAGACGCGGCTCTTCGCCATCATTTCTACGGCGCTTGCGGCCACTGCCTTCATCGGCATGACGATCGACAGCCACCGCCAGTTCGGCAAGCTCACCAACGCCGACCAGATCACCCCGCAGGTCAAGCGCGGCCAGGAGGTCTGGCACGAGAACAACTGCATCAACTGCCACACCCTGTTTGGCGAAGGTGCCTACTACGCGCCCGACCTGACCAAGATCACGCAGCATCGCGGCGAGGCGTATCTGCAGGCCTACATGCGCGACCCCTCCAAGTTCTACGACGAAACCCGCCACCGGCGGTTGATGCCCAAGCAGGATATCAGCGACAGCGACATCACGAGCCTGATCGCCTTCCTCGACTGGGTCAGCAAGGTCGACAACGCAGGCTGGCCACCGCGGCCAATCCTCGTCACTGGCAGTGCGATGCCCGGCGTCTCATCCAGCGCCCAGCAACCGCAGGCCGGCGCAGCCGTTGCAACGTCGGTGGATGTGGGCGACAACCCCATCGCGCTGGGCGAAAAGGTCTTCAGGACCGCAGCGCCGGCCTGCGTGGCGTGCCATTCGGTGGCGCCCGGCGTCAACATGGCCGGGCCCAGCCTGGCCGGCCTTGTCGGCCGCACCGAGAAGCTGATCGGTTCTGCCGACTACAAAGGCCAGGCCAAAGATGTGGCCGGCTACATCCATGAGTCGATCGTTTCGCCCAGCGCCCATCTGGTGCCGGGTGCGATGTACTCGGCCAACGGCAGCTCGTTCATGCCGCCCACCTACGCCAAAGACCTCTCGCCGGAACAGATCGACCATCTGGTCGCCTATCTGTCTTCGCTGAAATAACCGGCCGGAGCCACACCGTGCGCTACAAATCCCAATCCGTCGCCTACTGGTACTTCGCGGTCGCCGTCTGCCTGTTCGGCCTGCAACTGGTATTCGGCCTGCTCTCGGCGGCCAAATACCTGGGCCCCGACCCGCTGCTGTACATCCTGCCGTTCGACGTCACCAAGGTCATCCACACCAACCTTCTGATCGTCTGGGTGCTGACCGGCTTCATGGGTGCCACCTACTGGATGGTGCCCGACGAATCCCGCACCGAACTGCACAGCGTGAAGCTGGCCTACTTTCAGCTGGTGCTGTGGACCCTGATGGGTGTGGCCACCGTCATCGGCTACTTCTTCCGCTACGGCACCGGCAACAAGTTGCTGGAGCAACCGCTGCCTTCGAAGATCGTCATCGTCTTCGTGATGCTGCTGTTCCTTTACAACGTCGGCATGACGATCTGGAAGTCGGGGCGGCTGACCACGCCCGAAGGCGTGCTTGTCGGCGGCTTGGGGCTTGCAGCCGTGCTGTACCTGCCGGCGCTGCTGCACTTCGAGAACTACACCATCGCCATCTTCTACCGCTGGTGGACGATCCACCTGTGGGTCGAGGGCGTCTGGGAGATGATCCAGGGCGGCTTCCTGGCCTACCTGCTGATCCGACTCTCGGGTGCCGACCGCGAGGTCATGGACAAGTGGCTGTACGTCATCGTGGGCCTGGTCTTCATCGCCGGCATCCTGGGTACCGCGCACCACTACTACTGGGTTGGCGTGCCGACCTACTGGTTGCCGATCGGCGGCATCTTCAGCGCACTGGAACCGGTGGCGCTAGTGGGCATGGCGGTCTATGCGTACTCGGCCATCCGGCGCTCAGGCATGCTGCACCCGAACAAGCTGGCGCTGCACTGGACGGTGGGCAGTGCGGTCTTCACGCTGTTTGGCGCCGGCTTGCTGGGCTTGGCCCACACCTTCCCGGACGTCAACAAGTGGACGCACGGCACCTTGATCACGGCGATGCACGGCCACGCTGCGTTCTACGGCGCTTACGCGATGATCGTCATGGCGATGATCACTTACGCGCTGCCGGCCATGACGCGCCGCCCTGAAGAGGGCACGGCGATCGGCTACTGGTCGTTCTGGCTGCAGATTGGCGGCATGTTCGGCATGACGCTGTCCTTTGCCACCGCTGGAATCGGGCAGGTGTACCTGGAGCGCATCATGGGCATGGGTTACCTGGACACGCAGCTGCGCATCCAGATTCACTTCGTGATGCTGATCGCCACCGCGTCGGTGTTCACCGTCGGTGTGGCCTTGTTCATCATCGACTTCTTCCGCCATGCGCCGCGCTTCGAGCTGGTGCCGGAGGTCGAGGCCGCACGCCCCGTGCCACCGTTGAAAGGCGGCGGGCGAGCGGCCCTTGCATGAAGGCCGACGCGCCTGCGCAACTGCTGCCCACGGCGCCAACCGACGCGCCCTGGTATCTACCCACCGCCGGCGAGGTGGCTCTGTTCGAGCAATGCCATGCGCGCAGTCTGGCTGTTCTGCTCAAAGGCCCCACCGGCTGCGGCAAGACGCGTTTCGTCGAACACATGGCCTGGCGGTTGAAGCGGCCGCTGATCACGATTGCCTGCCATGACGATCTGACCGCCAGCGACCTGGTCGGACGCTTCCTGATCCGCCACGACGGCACTGAGTGGCAGGACGGCCCCTTGACCCGGGCCCTGCGCGATGGCGCCATCTGCTATCTGGACGAGGTGGTCGAAGCGCGCCAGGACACCATCGTCGTGCTGCACCCGGTGGCCGACCACCGGCGCGCGCTGCCCATCGACGCTACCGGCGAGACCGTGCCGGCCGCTTCTGGCTTCCAGTTGGTGGTGTCCTACAACCCCGGCTACCAGCGCATGCTGAAGGACATGAAGCCCAGCACGCGCCAGCGCTTCGTCGCGCTCGACTTCGACTTTCCGCCGCTGGATCGCGAATCGCAGATCGTGCGCCATGAAGGCGGTGTCGACCACGCCACCGCACATGCGCTCGTGAGCCTGGCCGCGCGCTTGCGCACGCTGCGCGACCGCGGGCTGGCCGAGGTGCCGAGCACCCGGCTCTTGATCGCCGCAGCGCAGCTCATCGCAAGCGGCATCGAGGTCAAGACCGCGTGCACAGCGGCGATCGTCTCCCCGCTGTCCGACGAGCCGACGCTGTTGGCTGCGATGCGCGACCTGGTGGACGCCACCTTCGTCTGATGCGCTGAGCGACCACCGTGGCCGAAGCCGAAGACGTCATCACCGACGTTGCGCGACACGCCACCATCGTCGTGCGCAATCTGTGGCGGCGCCACCGTCCGGCGCCGACCGGCACAGCGCGGCTGCTGCTGGCCGACGTGGCGCCACGGCTCGACCTGCTGATCGCCGCCGTTTTCGGCCGCGGATTTCCATTGCGGAATGCCCAGCCCCCCGCACCGCCGACCGTGCTGGCGCGGCTGCTGCGACGCAAACGCGTGCCGCGCTGGCGCGACGCGCTGGGCGCCACGGACGGCCGCACGATCTGGCTGCCCGCGTCGCTGGGCGACAGCCTTTCGCCAGTGGAAGCCACCGCGCAGTTCCGCACCCTGGCCTTGCGTCAAGCCATGCGCGCGGTGCGCGGCAGCACGGCCAGCCTGCCCGAGGGCGCGCCAGCGCTGGTTCGCGATCTGGCCCTGCTGTTCGAGGCCCATGCCGCAGATCTGGCGCTGGTGCAGTTGCTTCCGGGCATGGCCGATGCGCTCGCGGCGTTGCGTCGGCAGTCGCTGGCGGCACGCCCTGATTCGGCTGCCTTTCCTGAATCGATGCGCGGGCTGGAGTCGTTCGTTCGCGACTTGCTCGCAACGTCGGTGTCGGTGTCGGTGTCCGTGTCGGTCACCATCGATCCTGGTACAGCGCTTGGTCTGCCTGCCGTCGAAGCACTGACCTTGCCGGCCACGCCGGCCGCGACGCTGGCACTGGCGCAGGCTATCTGCAGCGCCTGGCCCGACGCTATGGCGGCGCAAGCGCCTGGCCCCTGGCTCTGGCGCGACCAATGGAGCGGCGATTTTCGGCCAGTGCCTTCCAGGCTGAAGGCGAGGGCTTCGGCCCGCACCGACGATGCCGCAGACGACGACCGCAGCGCCCCACGCAGCGCCCGGTTGGCGCGCCGGCCCGAAGTGCGCGAAGCCGTTGAAGACGAAGACGACGCGACACCCGGTGCCTGGATGGTGCAGGCATCAGCCCCGCACGAGACAGCCGAAGACCCGATGGGCCTTTCACGCCCCACCGACCGCGACGCGGACACCGCTGCCGACGACTACGCTGACGCGCTGTCGGAGTTGGAACAGGCGCGTCTGGTCTCGGCACCGGGCAAGCCGAAGGAGGTGCTGCTGTCTGACGACCCGCCCGATGCCAGCGGGCACCGCGCTGCAGCCGTGGTGGCGGCCGATGAAAAGGTCGATGGCCCAGTGCGTCTGAGATATCCGGAGTGGGACTGGCGCTCGGGTACTTACCGGCACCCCGGGGCGACCGTGTGGCTGCTGCCGGCCACGCCCGGCCCGCAACAGTGGGTGGACGACACCCTGGCCGCGCGCGGCGCGATGCTGCACGAGATCCGCCGCCGCTTCGAACTGCTGCGCGCCCAACCCGTGCGCCAGCGTCGTCAGCTTGACGGTCATCGCATCGACCTGCAGGCATTCATCGACGGCCGCGCTGCCTACCGCGCGGGCTTGCCGCTGGTGCAGCGGCTGTACCAGTCTGAACGCCGTGGCCGGCGCGACCTGGCGGTGCTGTTGCTGGTGGACGTGAGCGGCTCGACCGACAGTCACATCAGCGGCAGCCTGCGTGTGATCGACGTCGAACGCGAGGCGCTGCTGCTGGTCTGCACCGCGCTGGAAGGGCTGCAGGCCGCCTACAGCGTGCAGGCCTTCTCGGGCGAGGGCCCTGATGCCGTCATCGTGCGCAGCGTCAAGGCGTTCGACGAAGCCTACGGTGACGTGGTCGCCCAGCGCATCGCGGGCCTGGAGCCCGAGCACTACACCCGCGCCGGCGCCGCCTTGCGCCACGCCAGCGCTTTGCTGATGCGTGAGCCTGCCGAACACCGGCTGCTGCTGGTGCTGTCGGACGGCAAGCCCAATGATGTCGACGACTACGAGGGTCGCTACGGTGTGGAGGACATGCGCCAGGCCGTGACCGAGGCACGATTGCAGGGCATTGCCCCGTTCTGCCTCACAGTGGACCGGCAGGCCGCCAACTACCTGCCCTTCGTTTTCGGCCCCCAGCACTATGCCTTGCTGCCGCGGCCGGAGTTGCTGCCGACGGTGCTGTTGGACTGGCTGAGGCGGCTGGTGAGTAGCTGACTCGCCGCCAAGCCGACTGAGGCTTGCTCGATTGAGCGACGGGGCGCTGTCGCATCTGTCGCATCTGTCGCATCTGTCGCACATGGCACCCACCCGGTGGCATCAAAAACCAAGGCGAACTCGGCCTGAAAATCTCATGTCGACGGGTCTCCCACCGTCGCATGGATCAGCGCGTTCTTGGCATCCCCCGCTATCTTTCGAGGCAACCTCTGTTTGCCGAGTTGAGCCCGATCGAGCTGGAACGGCTGGCCAGCGGTTGCAACTTTCACCGCTTCAACGCAATAGTCCAACGAGCAACCGGCCACCTGACCGGCGTCAACCATCCTGAGCTGCGGCTGGCATCGCAGCGCACTTCCGCTGCATCAGCAAGAACGGCAGACTCGACATCGAGAGCGAACGCGGCGACACGATGCGTGGCAAAACGATGTCGTACGAATTGGCCGATGACTGGCGTATGGGCGGCACCGCGATTGATGACGTGGCTGGGCCGGGTCAGCGACGCGGCCCGAACCCAGCGGCCTGCGAAGCCTGGCACGCTCAATAGCTGGTCGAGCTGCGCTGTGTCGAAGCACTTGGCGAAGCCGTGCAGCGCGACGACCCGCGCAGGGATGACCGGAAGTACAACCTGGTTTATTCGTGCATCGGCGGCAAACACGCCGACCGTTCACCGTGGGCGCCTGCATGCGGCGCCAGTCGGACGCGGGGTGGGAGCCTTCGCGTCAACGAGACTCGGGCTGATCCATCAGCCGCCGATTTGCAGCAGCGCCCGCTGCGTCAAGGCCTGCAGGATCTGCTCTTCCCAGATGTAAAACGCCGAGCGCGTACCCAAGTGATCTTCGGGGCTGGCACCCACCCCGCCGATGATGTAGATGAGGCCCTGGTGGGTGTGCGGATCGAACACGAAACCCGCGCACAGGCCCCAGGCTTCACCAAGGTGGCCAGCACCCGTCAGGCCGCCCGGCGCGGCCCCGATACGGTCGCCGCGGCCGGGGCTGCCGCCCTGGCCGGTGAAGAGTTGCGGGCCCAGGCCCCAGCGTTGGAACAGGTCGTTGTCGGTGTCGCCGTTGCGCGGCCGATCGGGCGGCGCGAGCGACCACTGCGGCGTCAGCATGGCGTCCACCGTGGTGGCCCGCAGCACCCGCACGCCGTCCAGCGTGCCGCGCTGAAGCAACATCTGCATCAGCCGGGTCAGGCTGCGCACGCTGGTGCGCAGGTTGCCCTGAGGTCCGAAGACGCCCGCATTGCTGCCGATTTCGTAGGCGTTCAGGCGTTCGATCGGCACCGGTGGCGTGGCACTGCGGTCGGGGCCCTGGGGCACCCACGGGCCGGCGGGGTTCCAGTGCACGCCGCCATCGGGGCTCTTGCGGTACAGCGTGGCCAGATGTTGAGCTTCGGCGTCTGACAGGTCGACTGCCGGGTGGTAGCCGCCGACCATGCCCAACGGGGTCAGCACTTCGGCTTTCATGTAGCGGTCGAAGCGCTGGCCGGACACACGTTCGATGATCGTGCCCAACACCACGACGTTGATATTGGCGTAATGGAACCAGCCGGCGTCTGGCGCCTGCGCCGCCGGCTGCGCCCAGT
>JBBQAI010000022.1:0-46874 GCA_038316205.1 Burkholderiales bacterium | reverse complement strand
GGTGCTGACCCGCGGCGAGTACTTCTATGCCGGCACCGCAGAAGACCTGAAGAAGGTCTACGAGAGCCTCAGCTCGCGCATGGTGGTGGAGCGCAAGGAAACCGAAGTGACGGCGCTGTTCGCGGCCGTCGGTGCGTTGCTGGCGCTGATCTCGGCGGGCTTGTCGCTGTGGTGGTTCGGGCGCGTGGCGTGACGGTCGCGCGTTGCGCTCAAGGCGTGACGCGCAGCAGCTGCCCTTCAGGGCCGTCGGTCAGCAGGTAGATGTAGCCGTCGGGGCCCTGGCGCACGTCGCGGATGCGGCGCTTCAAGTCGGTCAGCACCCGTTCTTCGCCGCTCACTTCACGGCCGTTGACCGTCAGGCGCACCAAAGCCTGCCCGGCCAGCGCGCCGACCAGCATCTGGCCCTGCCAACTCGCGTAGCGTGTGCTGGTGACGAAGGCCATGCCGCTGGGCGCGATCGACGGCACCCACACCTTCAAGGGTTGCTCGAAGCCCGGCTTCGGCCCTTCTTCGCCGATGCGCGTGCCGCTGCCGTAATTGCGGCCGAAGGTGAGCAAGGGCCAACCGTAGTTCTTGCCCGCTTCGGGGGTGTTGATCTCGTCGCCGCCTTGCGGACCGTGCTCTACCGTCCACAGCACGCCGGTGTTCGGATGCAAGGCCGCACCCTGGATGTTGCGGTGGCCCAGGCTCCACACCTCGGGCGCGGCCGGGTCGAGCTTGGGGTTGTCGGCCGGTGCCTTGCCGTTGCGGTCGATGCGCACCACCTTTCCCAGGTGGTTGGCGGGGTTCTGCGCTTCTTCCTTCTGGCTGAAGCGCTCACCCAGGCCGACGAAGAGGTGGCCGTCGCGGCCGAACACGATGCGCGAACCGCAGTGGTAGCCGCTGGCCACCTTGGGCCGCTGGCTGAAGATGGTGCGCACCTCTGTGAGCTGGTCGCCAACCAGGCGACCGCGCGCCACGGCCGTGCTGTTGCTGCCCTTATCACCGGGCTCGGCGAAGGTCCAGAACAGCAAGCCGTTGTTGGCGAAATCGGGGTCCACCGCCAGGTCCAGCAAGCCGCACTGCCCGCTCACGGCGATGGGTGGCAATCCGGCCAGCGGCGCGCCCAGCTTGCCGTCGCGGCCCACGAAACGCAGGCGGCCAACTTTTTCGGTCACCAGCATGCGGCCGTCGGGCAGGAAGGCCAGCGCCCACGGTGAGTCCAGCCCTTGGGCCACGACTTCGGTGCCCAGGGCCTGCGCGCTGTGCGGCAACGCCAGGGTGACGAGGACGGCGAGCACGGCGGCTGCGCCGTGCTGCCGGGTGTTGCATGCGGTGGGCTTCATCGGTGGTTGCGGTGGCGTGTTGAGTTGGGTTGGGTTGGCAATGGGGATTGGAAATGGGTGCGTAGCTTGGGCGTTAGCGCTTCAGACCGCCGCTTCGACCATCATCTGCACGCGCTGCTTGCCGTTCCATTCGTCGATGCTCAAGCGGTAGGCCAAGCGCGCGGTGGCGGGCAGCGGCTCGGTGTGGCTGAACCAGATCGCGTCGCGCTCGGTACCCTGGTGGCGCAAGCGCAGCTTCAGGTGTTTTTCGCCGACCAGGCGCTGCTGCAGCACCTGCACCTCGTCGCAGAACACCGGCGCTTCGAAGCCCTGCCCCCAGACCTGCGCGTCCAGCAAGGCCACGGTTTGCGTGTTGAACCATTCCAGCGCCAGCGGGCCGTCGGTGCGCAGCGTGCGTGTCAGCGTGGCGGCGTCCAGCCATTCGGTGGCCACCAAGCGCAGGGCGCTGTCGAACAGCGCCAGGCCACCGCTGTCATCGACATCGCCCAGCGTGCAGCCAGCGGCCATCGCATGGCCACCGAAGCGCAACAGCAAGTCAGGGTGGCGCTTGGCCACCAGGTCCAGCGCGTCGCGCAGATGGAAGCCGGGAATGGAACGGCCTGAGCCTTTCAAGTGCCCGTCGGCGCCGCGCGCGAAAACGAAAGTCGGCCGGTGCAGCCGGTCTTTCACACGGCCAGCGACGATGCCGACCACGCCTTCGTGGAAGCTCTCGTCGAAGAGCGCGACCGAGGGCGGCGCGGGTGGCGCATCCACACCCGCGTCGGTGGGCATCAACTGCAGCAAAGCCAGCTCGGCCAGTTCGCGCATGCCGGCTTCCACATCGCGGCGTTCGCGGTTGATGGCGTCCAGTTGCGCGGCCAATTCGTGGGCGCGCGCGCTGTCGTCGGTGGTCAGGCATTCGATGCCCAACGTCATGTCGGCCAGCCGCCCGGCCGCGTTGATGCGCGGGCCCAAAGCGAAGCCGAAGTCGAAACCCGCAGCCTTGCTGGCGTCGCGCCCGGCAGCCTGGAACAGCGCTGCGACGCCCGGCTGCATGCGCCCGCTGCGGATGCGCTTCAAGCCCTGCGCCACGAGGCGGCGGTTGTTGGCGTCCAGCTTCACCACGTCGGCCACGGTGCCCAGCGCAACCAGGTCCAGCAGCGCGTCCAAGCGCGGTTGTGGCGCGTGGTCGTAAGCGCCGCGCTTGCGCTGTTCAGCCCGCGTGGCCAGCAGCACGTAGAACATCACGCCGACACCGGCGATGGCCTTGCTGTCGAAGTCGCAAGCCGGCTGGTTGGGGTTGACGATGACGTCGGCGTCGGGCAAGGAAATGGCGCCGTCGATGAGCGCCGGCAGGTGGTGATCGGTGACCAGCACCTGCAGGCCGCAAGCCCGCGCGTGGGCCACGCCGGCGTGGCTGGCGATGCCGTTGTCCACGGTGACCAGGATGTCCAGGCCTTGCGGGTGGCGGGCGCGCGCCAGGTCCACGATGGCCGGCGTCAGGCCGTAGCCGTGCACGGCACGGTCGGGCACGACGTAGCCGACGCTGCCCGGCGCGGCGCCCAGCAAGGCCAGGCCGCGCAGGGCCACGGCGCAGGCAGTGGCGCCGTCGCAGTCGTAGTCAGCGACGACACAGATGCGCTTGTTCTGGGTGATGGCATCGGCCATCAGGCGGCCTGCTTGAGCGCTGCCTTTCAACGTCTCGGGCAGCAGCAAGCGGCCCAGGCTGTCGTCCAGTTCGTCGGCCACCTTCACGCCGCGCGCGGCCAGCAAGCGGGCCAGCAGCGGGTGCACGCCGGCTTGTTCCAGCGCGTAGCTGATGCGTGGCGAAACGTCACGGGTTTGCAGGATCACAAGGTCTCCAGCAGGGGCTGGAAGGCGGGTGCGGCAAACAAGCTGCGCGCACGCTGCAGCAGGCTGCGTGGCACAGGTTCGAAAGTCGCGGCGCTGCGTTCACCGCACAGCGTCAGGCGCACGGTCTCGCCACGTTCGGCGCGCTGCAGCATGTCGGCCAGCGGGCCGGCGTCCAGCGTGTCCCAGGCCTTCACCCAAGCCGCCCAGTCATCGGCCAAGGCCGGGGCGCGCAGACGGGCTTCGGTGGTCGGCTCAACGCCCGTCGCGGACTGCGCCACGCCGCAGCCGCTGAGCCAAAAAGAGTTGATCGGCAGGAGCCCTTGCGCCTCACGCTGGTCGTTCAGCGGGTGCGTGTACAGAACCATTTGCACTTCGCTTTGCAGCCGGCGTATGGCTTGCAAGGCGGGCGCCGTGCCCAGCCAGGCGTCGACGTTGCGGCCGATAACGCGGTCGAGCGAGGCAGTAGCCAGTTCGCCCAGGGATTCGTGCGCCAGATACCAGCGCAGCGGCGACGCATAGTGCAGCGCGTAGCCGGCGCTGGTGAACAACTCCTGGACGGCGGCGTAGCAGGCCCGCGAGGCTGCGTCGTCCAACATCAGCGCCTGCGGGTCCAGTAGGCTGACCTGGTCAGTGCCCAGATGCCAGTGCGTCGGCGTGATCAAACCCCAAGCCAGATCGCCCACCGCCACGCCGTCGGCCTGCGCCTGCAGCGCAGCCCAGGGTAGCTGCCCGCTGCCACCCTGCAGGCCCAGAGCACGGGCGCGCGCGCGCTCGTGAGGCGGGCTCAAGCTCCATTCGTCGGCAGTGTCGCGATCGGTCTCGGTCCAGCGGCCGAGCAGCGCCTGCAGGTGGGGCAGGCTCAGCGTGGCGCTGGCTTGCCGGCCGGCCTCAGACAGCGGCGCGGCGTACGGGATCATCAGGTGCATAGGCCGATTATCCGGGGCAGCAGGGTCCGTCCGTTAGCATCGTTGCGCCATGAACCGAGCCCTCAAACGAGTTTTGAAACGAGTTTTGAAAATCATGCCCGCATGAACCTGCCCTTCGAGTGGCAACTGGGCTGGCGCTACACGCGCGCCGGTCGCGCCGGCCGCCGCAACGGCTTCATTTCCTTCATCAGCGGTGTGTCCATGCTGGGCATCGCGTTGGGCGTGGCGGCGCTGATCATCGTGCTCAGCGTGATGAACGGCTTCCAGAAAGAGGTGCGCGACCGCATGCTCAGCGTCATCGCGCACATCGAGGTCTTCGACGCCGCCGGCGGTGCTTTGCCTGATTGGCAGGCCACTGCCGCTGCCGCGCGCAGGAACAGCCGCGTCATTGGCGCAGCACCCTTCGTGGCAGCGCAGGCGCTGGTCGGCCGGGGTGACGAGTTGCGCGGCGCCATCGTGCGCGGCATCGACCCCGCGATGGAAGGCCAGGTCACCGACCTGGCGCGCACCCAAGCCCCGCTGATGGCCCGGCTGAAGGCCGGCGAGTGGAACATCGTGCTCGGCGTCGAGCTGGCCCGCATGCTGGGCGCTCGCACTGGCGACAAGGTCACCATCGTCGCCCCCGGCGGCCAGACCACGCCAGCCGGCGTGGTGCCGCGCTTGAAGCAGTTCACGTTGGTCGGCACTTTCGAGGCTGGGCACTACGAATACGACAGCGGGCTGGCGCTGATCCATGTGGACGACGCCGCACGGCTGTTCCGTGTCGAAGGACCGATGGGCGTGCAACTGCGCTTGAGCGACGTGCAAGGTGCACGGCAGATTGGCGGCGAACTGCAACAGAACCTGGGGCCGGCCGTCATCGTGCGCGACTGGACACGCACCAACCGCAATTGGTACGACGCGGTGCAGATCGAAAAACGCATGATGTTCATCATCCTGACGCTGATCGTTGCCGTGGCCGCCTTCAACCTGGTCAGCACGCTGGTCATGACGGTCACCGACAAGCGCGCCGACATCGCCATCCTGCGCACCCTGGGTGCCAGCCCGCACAGCGTGATGGGCATCTTCATCGTGCAGGGTGCGATGAGCGGGATCATCGGCACGCTGTCAGGCGTGGTGCTGGGGCTGGGGGTGGCCTTCAACATCGACGTCATCGTCCCGGCCATCGAACGCGCCTTGGGCGTGGCCTTCCTGCCGGGCAGCATCTACGTCATCAACCACATGCCCAGCGAGCCGCTGGCCAGCGACATTGTGCCCATCATCGTGATCTCGCTGGTGTTGGCCTTCGCGGCCACGCTCTACCCCAGCTGGCGCGCCAGCCGCGTCAACCCGGCTGAGGCGCTGCGCTATGAGTGACGTGCTGATTGACGGCGTGATCCTGCGCTGCGACGAACTGAACAAGCGCTTCCAGGAAGGCCCGCTCGACGTGACCGTGCTGCGCGGCGTCACCCTGCACGTGAAGCGTGGCGAAACACTGGCCGTGGTGGGCGCGTCGGGCTCGGGCAAGAGCACGCTGCTGCACCTGCTGGGCGGGCTGGACGCGCCCACCTCCGGCACCGTCGAGCTGATGGGGCAAGCTTTCGCCAACATGAACGCGGCCGAACAGGGCCGCTGGCGCAACCAGCACCTGGGCTTTGTCTACCAGTTCCACCATTTGTTGCCCGAATTCAGCGCGCTGGACAACGTGGCCATGCCGCTGCGCATACGCCGCATGCCGCAGGCCGAAGCACGGGCCGCCGCACAGCGCGTGTTGACCAACGTTGGGTTGGCTGAGCGCCTGCACCACCACCCCGCGCAGTTGTCAGGCGGCGAACGCCAGCGCGTGGCCATCGCCCGGGCACTGGTCACACAGCCGGCTTGCGTGCTGGCAGACGAACCGACCGGCAACCTGGACCGCAGCACCGCAGACGGTGTCTTCGAACTGATGCTGGGCCTGGCCCGCGAACAAGGTACGGCCTTCGTCGTTGTCACCCACGACGAGAGCCTGGCCGCCCGCTGCGGCCGGCGCATGACGCTGGGCGTTTAGCCCCCGCTGCACCGTTGGCCCTGCAGTTTTTTACAATGCCCTGTGCACCTACTCAACGCCGACCTGCATTCCCATTCCTTCGTCTCCGACGGCACCCTCAGCCCTGAGGCCCTCGCCGAGCGGGCCCATGCCCAGGGCGTACAGCTTTGGGCGCTGACCGACCACGATGAACTCGCCGGCCAGACGCGGGCCCGGGACGCGGCGCTGGATCTGGGCATGGACTACCTCAACGGCACCGAGATCTCGGTCAGCTTCGCCGGCGAAACCGTGCACATCGTCGGCCTGGGCTTCGACGCCGACGACCCCGCGCTGAACGCAGGCCTCGCGGCCACCCGCAGCGGCCGCCGACAACGCGCCCAGGACATGGCCGACGGCCTGGCCCGCGCCGGCATTGCGGGTGCCTTTGAAGGCGCACTGCGCTACGTCAGTAACCCGGAGTTGATCTCGCGCACCCACTTCGCCCGCTTCCTGGTTGAAACCGGCGTCTGCGCCGACATGCACAGCGTCTTCCGCCGCTTTTTGAAAGAAGGCATGCCGGGCTATGTGCCCCACGTCTGGGCCGGCCTGGGCGACGCCGTGCGCTGGATCACCGGTGCCGGCGGCGTGGCCGTCGTCGCCCACCCTGCCCGCTACAAATTCAGCCCGACGGCCGAATACGCGCTGTTCACCGAATTCATCGCCCACGGCGGGCGCGGTGTCGAAGTGATGACCGGCAGCCACAGCGCGGCCGAGCAGATCCGCTATGCCGACACGGCCGTCGAATTCGGCCTGCTCGCGTCGCGCGGCAGTGACTTCCATTCTCCGGGCGAAAGCCGCACCGAGCTCGGCACCCTGCCCGACCTGCCGGGCCGCCTGGACCCGGTATGGGTTGCGCTGGCACCCCGCATCCAGGTGTCGCGCAAGCCGCTTTCGTAGAAACCCGAATACACGGCTAAAAACTGGCTATACTCATGGGCTTGGCTGGTCACTGACCAACCAGAAGTTCATCCCCTTCGGCCTTTGCCACGCTTGCTCAAGCGTGCGCTTCTTTCGGGTCGGCGGCGATGCCGTCGCTGTACCCGGGTGCGACCGAAACCATGGCAACAATTGCCTGGCAGCACCTATCCCCGCGACCCCACCCGCGTTGCCCGCAAGGCAGCGCAGGCGCGCTTTTGCGTGCCGCGAGCGAAGAGAAGTGAGACCGAGATGACTTTTGAAGCCCTGAACCTGCACGAAGCCCTGGCGCGTGCCCTGCAAGCCGCCGGTTACACCGAGCCCACCGGCGTGCAAGCCGAAGCCATCCCCCCGGCGCTGGCCGGCAAAGACCTGATGGTCAGCAGCCGCACCGGCAGCGGCAAGACGGCCAGCTTCATGCTGCCGGCGCTGACCAAGGTGCTGGCCAGCCGCAGCCTGCCCGCCACCCCTGGCAGCAAGGCGCGCGGCCCCCGCGTGCTGGTGCTGTGCCCCACCCGTGAACTGGCCATGCAAGTGGCCAAGGCCGCCAGCGACTACGGCCGCTTCGTGCCGGGCCTGCGCGTGGCTACCGTGGTCGGCGGCGTGCCTTACGGCGCGCAATTGGCCGCACTGCGCGGCCCGCTGGACATCCTGATCGCCACCCCCGGCCGCCTGATCGACCATCTGGGTTCGGGCAAGGCTGTGCTGGGCAATCTGGACATGCTGGTGCTGGACGAGGCCGACCGCATGCTGGACATGGGCTTCATCGACGATATCCGGCTGATCACTGAAGCCACGCCGGCTGCGCGCCAGACGATGATGTACAGCGCCACCTTCGCCGGCCACGTCGGCCGTCTGGCGCAGGAACTGCTGCGCGACCCGCAGCGCATCGAAGTCAGCTCTCAGACCGAAGCCC
Source organism: Burkholderiales bacterium (assembly GCA_038316205.1). Classification (GTDB taxonomy): domain Bacteria; phylum Pseudomonadota; class Gammaproteobacteria; order Burkholderiales; family Burkholderiaceae_C; genus Rubrivivax. The sequence continues at coordinate 38,915 of JBBQAI010000022.1, read as the reverse complement.
ACGGGGACATCGAACAGCGCCTGCACTGGGCCGATGACTTCGAACACAAGAACGCGCTGCTCGACAGCATCCTGACCGACCGCGACGTCGACCAGGCCTTGGTCTTCACCAGCACCCAGCGTGACGCCGACTGGCTGGCCGACCGCCTGCACGAGATGGGCCATTCGGTGGCTTCGCTGCACGGCGGCATGCCGCAAGGCCGCCGCAACCGTGTGCTGCAAGGCCTGCGCAGCAAGCACCTGCGCGTGCTGGTGGCCACCGACGTGGCTGCCCGTGGCATCGACGTGCCGACGATCAGCCACGTCATCAACTTCGGTCTGCCGATGAAGGAAGAGGACTACGTCCACCGCATCGGCCGCACGGGCCGTGCCGGACGCAGTGGCCTGGCGGTGACGCTGGCCGAGCGCCGCGACAGCGGCATGATCCACCGCATTCAGCGCTACACCACGCAGCGCATCCCGTTGGCCACCATCGAAGGCCTGGAACCCAAGCGCTCGGCGCCGCTGCCGATGCCCGCTGGCGCGCCCCCGCGCGGTGGCAAGCCTGGCGGCGGCAAGAGCTTCGGCCCGCGCCCCACGGGCGGCAAGCCCTTCAAGCCGGCTGGCAAGACCTTCAGCAAGCCGAGCGGCCCGCGTCCGGCACGCTGAGTTGCTCAGCCCAGCAAAAAGCGCCCCTCGGGGCGCTTTTTTAATGGGTCGACCGGTTACACGCCCAGCAGGTCCACCTCGAACACCAGCATGGCGTTCGGCGGGATCACACCACCGGCACCACGGACACCGTAGCCCAGTTCGGCCGGGATGGTCAGCACGCGCGTACCGCCGACCTTCATGCCCTGCACGCCTTCGTCCCAACCGCGGATGACCTGGCCCTGGCCCAGGCCGAAGGCGAACGGCTGGCCGCGGTCTTTGCTGCTGTCGAACTTCTTGCCACGGCTGTCTTTGGCGGTGGGGTCGTGCAGCCAGCCGGTGTAGTGCACTTTCACGTTCTGGCCGGCCGTGGCCTCTGCGCCGTCGCCGGCTTTCGTGTCTTCGTACTGCAGTCCGGATTCGGTGGTCGTCATGGTGCGCTCCTGGTGGCAAAGCCTGTGATGATGCCAGCCCACGTGGGCACGGCCTGCGCCAGCCATTCCGGCACCGTCGGCGCGTGCAGGCGCGGCAGTCCCAACACCGCAGCGGCGGCCTGCAGGGCTGCCAACGCTGCCAACTGATCGCCGACAGCCACCGCCTGGGCGCCGTTCTGCTTGCTGAGCTTGCGGCCGTCGGCGGCCAATACCAGCGGCGTGTGCAAATAGCCCGGCGCGGGCAGGTGCAGCGCACGCTGCAGAGCGATCTGCCGCGCCGTGTTGTCGGCCAGGTCTTCTCCGCGCACCACCTGCGTAATGCCCTGGGCCGCGTCGTCGACCACCACGGCCAACTGGTAGGCCCACAGGCCATCGGCGCGCTGCAGCACGAAATCACCGACGGCGCGGCCCAGATCCTGGCGCTGCGGGCCCAGACGGCGGTCTTGCCAGTCGATCACGCCGTCCACACGCAGGCGCACCGCGCGGGCCGGTTTGCCGTGCAGGCCGTTGCGGCAGGTGCCGGGGTAGACGCGCTCGCTGCCGGGTTGGTGCGCCACGCCAACGGACAGCCCGTGGGTTTCGATGTCACTGCGCGTGCAGCCACAGGGGTAGGCCAGGCCGGCCGCGAGCAAGCGCTGCAGGGCAGCTGAATAGGCCGTGCTGCGGGTGGACTGCCACAGCGGCACCTGGTCGGCCCGCAAACCGCAGGCGTCCAACTGGCTCAGGATGGTTTGAGCGGCCTCAGGCTTGCAACGCGGCGTGTCCACGTCTTCGATGCGCAGCAGCCAGACCCCGCCGTGGGCACGAGCGTCCAGCCAACTGGCCAGCGCCGCCACCAGCGAACCGGCGTGCAGCGGCCCGGTGGGCGAAGGCGCGAAGCGGCCGCGATAGCCGGGCACGTGCAGACCCTTCAGGCCAGGGGCCCGGCGTGGCTCTCCAGCAGCGCCTTGCGCGTGGTCGGGCTTTCCAACTGCGCCAGCCACCACTGCAGCGCGCGACCCAGGCTGTGCGGGCCGCGATCGGCGCGCCAGGCGTATTGCAAGGTCGCCACGGGCGAGCCACGCGCGGTCTCCTTGCTGACCAGGTGGCCGGCTTCCAGATGCGGCCGGGCCAGCGGTTCGGGCAAAAAGCCGCAGCCCAGGCAGCGCAGCAGCGCTTCCAGCTTGGTGCGCATGCTGGGCACCGTCAGCACGTCTTGTCCAGCCAGCAGGTTTACCGTCATCGGTGCCAGTCGCTGCGCGGTGTCGGCCACGGCCACGGCGCGGTGGTGCACCAGCACGGCGTCGGTCAAGGGCTCGGTGGTGGCGGCCAGCGGATGGTGGGGTGCCACGCAAAAGATGAAGGGCAAGTCGCCCAACGGCCGCAGTTCGATGCCGCCGGCGTCGATGTGGCGCGACGACACGCCGATGGCCAAGTCCACCTGACCCGAGATCAGCGCTTCCCAGGTGCCGCTGAGCACGTCGGTACGCAGGCGCAAGCGGGTCGCGGGGCCCGCCGCATCGCCCTGGGCGTCGGGCTGCAGCGCGGCCGGGGCGCTGGTGGCGGCGCGGCACTGGTCGGCGCTCATCTCGCAAAAGGCCTGCACCAGTTCGAAGACGATGGGCATGGAGACGATGTCTTCCACGCTGATGGCCAATTGCGTTTCCCAGCCGCTGGCCACGCGGCGCACGCGGTTGGCCACGGCGCCCATTTCGCTGAGCAGGCGCCGGCCTTCGACCAGCAGTTCGGTGCCGGCGGCAGTGAGTTGCGCCTGCCGTGAACTGCGGTCGAACAGCAGCACGTCCAGCGCCTCTTCCAGCTGGCGCACGCTGTAGGTCAGCGCAGACGGCACCTTGCCCAGTTCGCGGGCGGCAGCGGCGAAGCTGCCGGTGCGGGCGATGGTGTCCATCATCACCAGCGCGTCGGGCGTCAGGGCGAGCAGTTTGTCGGTCATCGCTTCATGTTATTTGAACGCGCTCGTCAACGCGACACAGCCTGCTGCAGGCCAGCCCTGGCGACACTGAACACACGGCACCCACGTGCCCCAAACAGGAGACCAGCACCATGATCACCCTGCGCAAATCATCCGAACGCGGCCATGCCCAACACGGCTGGCTGGACAGCTTTCACAGTTTTTCTTTCGCCGATTACCACGATCCGGCCCACATGGGCGTGGGCAATCTGCGCGTGATCAACGAAGACCGCATCGCCCCGGGCACCGGCTTCGGCACCCACGGCCACCGCGACATGGAAATCATCAGCTATGTGCTCGAAGGCGAACTGGCGCACAAAGACAGCATGGGCAACGGCGCTGCCGGTGGCGCGAACGCAGGCGTCATTCGCCCAGGCGACGTGCAGCGCATGAGCGCTGGCACCGGTGTGCGCCACAGCGAGTTCAACCACGCCGAAGGGCAAACCACGCACTTCCTGCAGATCTGGATCCTGCCCGACGAAGCCGGCATCGCGCCCGGCTACGAACAAAAGCATTTCGACGCCGCCAGCAAGCGCGGGCAGCTTCGGCTGGTGGCCGCACCGGGCGGCCGCGACGGCGCAGTTGCCATCCACGCCGATGCCACGCTCAGCGCCGGCCTGTTCGACGGCGCCGAGCGCGCCGAGCTGCCTTTGCAGGCCGGCCGAATCGCCTATGTGCACCTGGTGCACGGCAGCTTGCGGGTCAACGATCACACGCTGTGCGCCGGCGACGCCGCGCGGCTGGACGGGGAAACCCTGCTGGTGCTGGAAGGCGGACACGACGCCGAAGTGCTGGTCTTCGACCTGACGCCCTGACCGGCATCCAACTGCGAATGTCGTTTGTGCCGTGGCGCAGTAGCGCGCCTTTTTGAACCCCCACTGAAATAGTCCCCACCATGAGCAACATCGTCATCGTTTTCCACAGCGGCTACGGCCACACCGCCAAGATCGCACACGCCGTGGCCGAGGGCAGCGGCGGTACGCTGCTGGCCATCGATGCCGAAGGCAACTTGCCTAAAGGGGGGTGGGAGAAGCTGGCCGCCGCCAAAGCCATCGTTTTCGGCAGCCCCACCTACATGGGCTCGGTCAGCTGGCAGTTCAAGAAGTTTGCCGATGCCAGTTCCAAGCCTTGGTACACGCAAGTCTGGAAAAACAAGCTGGCTGCGGGCTTCACCAATTCGGCCACGCTGAACGGTGACAAGTTCTCCACCATCGCCTACATGGTCACGCTGTCGCAACAGCACGGCATGTTGTGGGCGGGCACCGGCATGCTGCCGATGAACGCCAAGGAACACACCCGCGACAACATCAACAACCTGGGTGGCAGCACGGGTCTGCTCGCGGCCACGCCGTCGAATGCGTCGGTGGATGAAATGGTGCCGGGTGACATCGCCACCGCCAAGGCTTTTGGTGCCCGCGTGGTCGAGGCCGTCGCTTTGATGAAGTGACGTGACCCGGTGGTGATGTGAAGGCTGGGCGGGCCACAGCCCGACCAGCCTTCACGCGTTCAGACAATCACGCGGTCACGCGTTTTGCAGCAAGCCGCGCTTTTCCAGCAGGGGCTGCACCGTGGGTGCGCGGCCGCGGAAAGCGGCGTAAGCCGCACCCGGCTCGACGCTGTTGCCGCTGCTGTAGATGTGTTTCAGCAGGCGCTGCGCCACCGCCGGGTCGAAGGGACTGCCGGCCTCCGTGAAGGCGTCGTAACCGTCGGCGTCCAGCACCTCGGCCCACAGGTAGACGTAGTAGCCCGCCGCGTAGCCTGAACTGGCAAACAGGTGCTGGAAGTGCACCAGCCTGTGGTTCAGGCCAACGCCGCGCGGCAGGCCGGCGGCCGCCAGCACATCGGCTTCGAAAGCACACAGGTCGGCCGGCGGTTCGGCGTCGGTCAGCGCGTGCGCGGCCATGTCCACCAGCGCGCTGGCGGTGTAGCGCACGGTCTCGTAGCCTTGGTTGAAACGCTGCGCACGCTGCAGCCGCGCCACCAGGTCGGCCGGTATCGGCGCGTCGGTCTGCCAATGCCTTGCATGGCGTTGCAGCACCTCGGGCTCGGCGATCCAGTGCTCGAAAATCTGCGACGGCAGTTCGACGAAATCGCGCAGCACCTGAGTGCCTGACAAGCGTTCGTAGGTCACGTCGGACAACAAGCCGTGCAGGCCGTGGCCGAATTCGTGGAAAAGCGTGCGCGCGTCGTCCAGCGACAGCAGTGTCGGCTCGCCCTTGGCGAAATTGTTGTTGTTCAAGATGATGGGCAACTGCGGCTGTGCGCCGTTGCGGCTTTGCCAGCGCAGGCTGCTCATCCAGGCCCCGCTGCGCTTGTTCGGCCGCGCGAAGTTGTCTTGCAGGAAGACACCGCAGACCTGACCATTGGCGTTGCTGACCTCGTAGGCCTGCACATCGGGGTGGTAGACGGGGATGTCGCTGCGCGGCGTGAAACGCAGGCCGAAGAGCCGTTGTGCACAGTCGAAAGCCGCCTGCACGACACGGCCGAGTTCGAAGTAAGGCTTGACCTCGGCGTCGTCGATGGCGTAGCGCGTACGGCGCACTTTCTCGGCCCAGAAACGCCAGTCCCAAGGTTCGATCTCGCCCGTCACACCTTCAGCGGCCATCACTTCGAGCAGCGCCGTGCGTTCGCGGTCCAGTGCCACCAAAGCGCGCGGCCAGACCTCACCCAGCAAGCCTTGCACGGCCGCGTGCGTGCCGGCCATCGTGTCGGTCAGCGCGTAGTCGGCAAAGCTCGGGTGCCCGTGCAAACGGGCTTGTTCGTTGCGCAGGCGCAGGATGTCGCGCGCCACCTCGCGGTTGTCGTGCTCGCCGGCGTGTTCGCCGCGGCCCACCAACGCGCGCCAGGCTTGTTCGCGCAAATCGCGCCGCTGCGAAAAGGTCAGGAAGGGCACGACCAGCGAACGGGCCAGTGTGATCACCGCGCCGTTCTCGCCGCCCAAGCCGCGATCGGCGGCCGCCTGGCGGGCGCTGGCGCGCACGAATTCGGGCAGGCCGGCCATGTCGGCTTCACCCGACAGCGGCAAAGCCCAGTTCGATTCGTCGTGCAGCACGTTCTGCGCGAAGCGCGTCATCAGCTGCGCCAGCTCGGCCATGATGGTCGCGTAACGCGCTCGCGGCACGGCCGGTAGCTGCGCCCCAGCGCGCACGAAGTCCAGGTGCAGGCGTTCGACCAGCCGGGTCTGCTCGGGCGTCAGGCCCAGGCTGGCGCGCTGGGCGTGCACGGCGTCGAGGCGGCGGAACAGCGCGGCGTCGGTGTGCACGGCGCTGTGGTGGTCCGCCATCGGGCCGGCCATCGCGAACTGCACGGCTTGCAGCTCAGGGCTGGTGGCCGACGAGGTCAGGTTGTAGAAGGCCGCCGCCACGCGGCCTAGCTGGGTGCCCGCGCGGTCGAAGGCGGCCACGGTGTTGGCGAAGCTGGCGGGCTCAGCGCTGGCGGCAATCAGCGCCAGCTCATCCCGGTGAGCCTGCATGGCCGTCTGCAGAGCCGGTTCGAAATGCACCGCCTGCAACTGCGCAAAGGGCGGCAAGCCGTGAGGCGCGTCCCAGTCTTGCAGCAACGGGTTGATGGCGAGCGCGGCGGCTGTCATGGCTGTCATGGCAGTCGGCTCACTTGCCACGCTTGATGGCGGTCTCATCGTCTTCGCGGTAGCGGCGATCGGCGCAGTTGATGACCCATTCCGAGCGGTCGGCTTCCAACGCGCGGGCGTCCAGGTTCCACTGCTCGTTGCGCTGGTTCCAGTCGGTGACCTGGGCATCCACGGCCGCAGCCTTGACGTTGTAGTCGCGCACCATGGCCTCGCTCTTGGCCGCGAACTCGGTCTTTTCGGCTTCTAACGCCTTTTGCACCACGGCCAGATCTTCACGTTCCTTGTTCAAGGCCGTGCGTTCACGATCGCCCTTGGCGCCGGTCGGATTGTCGGTGTTGAAGGTCTTGACGCGTTCATTCCAAGTGCCGACGCGATCGCCGTAGCCCTTCATGCGCTGGGCCAGGTCCTCGGCCTTCTTTTTCATATCCTCCAGCGGCGCGCGCTCGGTGCGCAGGCCTTGCTGGGCGGTGGTGAGGTCGGCCTTTTGCTGGTCCAGCGGCGGGCGCAAAGCGGCGTGTGCATCCAGCCGCTTGCGTATGGATTCTTCCTGGCTTATGCAGACCCGCAATTCGTCACGTGTCAGGATGGGTCCGCCGCTCGACTTGCCACCCAGCGACAGCGTCTTTTCGCCTGCAGCGGAAGCCGCCTTCGCGGGCGCTGCTGCCGGCTTGGCCGCAGCCTTGGAGGCGGGTTTGGAGGGGGTCTGCGTCTGGGCTTGCGCCGTGACACCGGCCGCTGCAAACAGCAGCGCCGACAGGAACGTCTGGGCCTTCATCTTCATCCTCGAATTCACAGGCAAAAGGGGGCGAAAAGGGGGTGCCGACGGGGCCGGCGAGAGGTCGAATGATGCCACCCCTGCCTGGGCGCGGCCTGTACGCTGTGGCACAGTGCGCAGCCTTCGCCCTGACCCCGTCCACCCATGCTCCTAGCCTTAGCCCCGTCCGCTGTGTACGTGATTGACTGCGCACAGGACTGCCCGTTACCTGCCCCGCCATGGCACTGAAATCCACGGTCTGCAAGGCGACATTGCAGATCGCCGACATGGACCGCAACCTGTACGCGACGCACGCGCTGACGCTGGCCCGCCACCCGTCTGAAACCGACGAACGCATGATGGTGCGCCTGCTGGCTTTCGCACTGAATGTGCCGGCCGACGACCACGACGGCAAGCTCGTTTTCGCCGGCGGCATGGCCAACGCCGATGAGCCCGACCTGTGGCACGTCAGCCTGGACGGGCAGGTGCGCCACTGGATGGAAGTCGGCCAACCCGAAGAGCGCCGCCTGGCCAAAGCCAGTGGCCGCGCCGACCGTGTCACCCTTTACGTTTACAGCAGCGCCGCGCTGATCTGGTGGGCCGGTGTGCAGAGCAAACTGGCCCGCTTGAACAACCTGGCGGTCTGGCAATTGCCCGCTGCGCAGAGCCAGGCGCTGGCCGCACTGGCCGAACGCTCGATGCAGTTGCAGGTGACCGTGCAGGACGGCGCCATCTGGGTCGGCAACGCCGACCGCAGTGTTGAATTACAGCCCAGCGTCCTCAAAGCCCGCGCGAAATGAAGTGAAAACCATGCCCGACACCGCCAGCGCTTTGCCCACCATCGCCGCCGCAGGCCCCGACCAAGATCCTTACCTCTGGCTCGAAGAGGTGATGGGTGAACGTGCACTGACGTGGGTGCGCGAACGGAACACTGAAAGCGAAGCGCTGCTGCAGGCCGAACCTGGCTTCGAGGCGCTGCGCAGCAGCATCCGCGAGGTGCTGGATTCCAAGGAACAGATTCCCTATGTCACACGGCGCGGCGACCAGTTCTACAACCTGTGGCGCGACGCCAGCAACCCGCGCGGCCTGTGGCGCCGGGCCACGCTTGCCGAATACCGCAAGCCGACGCCAGCCTGGGAAACCGTCATCGACATCGACGCCCTGGCCAAGGTCGAGGGCGAGAACTGGGTCTGGGGCGGCGCCACCTGCCTGGCACCCGACTACCGGCACGCCCTGGTGGCGCTGTCGCGCGGCGGCGCCGACGCCCAGGTGGTGCGTGAATTCGACACTGTCGACAAGCGCTTCATCGAAGGCGGTTTTGCCTTGCCCGAAGCCAAGTCCAGCGCCGAATGGATCGACGCCGACCACCTCTACGTCGGCACCGATTTCGGCCCCGGCTCGCTGACCGATTCGGGCTACCCACGCGTCATCAAGCGCTGGAATCGCGGCCAGCCGCTCAGCGCCGCCGTCACCGTCTTCGAAGGCGAACAGCAGGATGTGGCGGTGTCGGTCAGCGTGGACAGCACACCCGGCTACGAACGCACGCTGTTCGCCCGTTCGCTGGACTTCTACAACAGCTTGGTCTTCCTGCTGCAGGGCGACCAGATGCTGCCGCTGGACAAGCCGAACGACGCGCAACTGGCCTTCCAGCGCGACCGCGTCTTCATCGAGCTGCGCAGCGACTGGGTCATCGGCCGCAAGACCTGGCTGCGCGGCTCGCTGCTGGTCGGCGATGCGGCGGCCTACCTGAAGGGCGAACGGCGCTTTGCCGCGTTGTTCACGCCCACCGCCACGCGCAGCCTGGCCGGCTACACGGCCACGCGCGAGACCGTCATCGTCAACGTGCTCGACAAGGTGGCCAGCAAGCTGCAGGAATGGCGTGAAACGCCCGCTGCAAACGGCGAGAAGGACGCCACCAAATGGACCAAGCGCGAGATGGTGGCGCCCTACCCTGGCCAGCTCAGCGTGACCGCGCTGCACGACACCCTGCTGGCCACCGATGCGCTGGCGGAACACTACCTGCTGAACGCCGCCGACTTCCTCAGCCCCGACTCGCTGCAGATTGGCCGCACGGGGGCTGATGCAGGTGCTGACGAGCGTGAACTGCTGAAGTCGCGCCCCAGCTTCTTTGACGCCGAAGGCATGCGTGTCGAACAGCGCTTTGCGCCGGTGCGCGACGGCACCCGCGTGCCCTATTTCGTGGTCTGGCCGAAAGGCGCCAAACCCGACGCCGAGAACCCCACGCTGCTCTACGGGTACGGCGGTTTCGAAATCTCGCTGACTCCGTTTTACTCGGGCGGCATCGGCCGCGCGTGGACAGCCAAAGGCGGCGTCTTCGTGCTGGCCAACATCCGGGGCGGTGGTGAATTCGGCCCCGGCTGGCACCAGGCCGCCGTCAAGGAACATAAGCAGAAAAGCTACGACGACTTTGCCGCCGTAGCGCAAGACCTGATCCGCCGCCGCGTGACGCGGCCGGGGCGTCTGGGCATCCAGGGCGGCAGCAACGGCGGCCTGCTGGTCGGCGCCACCATGGTGCAGCGGCCCGAACTGTTCAACGCCGTGGTCTGCCAGGTGCCGCTGCTGGACATGAAGCGCTACAACAAGCTGCTGGCGGGCGCTTCGTGGATGGCCGAATACGGCGACCCCGACAAGCCTGCCGAATGGGAATGGATCAAGCCGTACAGCCCTTACCAGAACGTCAAGGCCGGCGTGAAGATGCCCAAGGTGCTGTTCGCTACCAGTACGCGCGACGACCGGGTGCACCCCGGCCATGCCCGCAAGATGGCCGCGCGCATGATCGAGCAAGGACACCGCGTGCTGTACTGGGAAAACATCGAAGGCGGCCACGGCGGCGCGGCTGACAACGCCCAGCGGGCGCAGATGTCGGCGCTGGAATACACCTTCCTGTGGCACCAGCTCGCCCAGGGCCGGGAAGGCAGAGGCGGCAGCGAAGGCCGGGAAGCCGGCGAAAGTTGACGCCGTGATGCTGAACTGGATAGACGACAGCACCCCGCTGCCGTCCACCCGGTTGGCGCTGGGCCCCGACAGCGACGCGCCGGGCCTGGTGGCGGCCGGCGGCCGCGTCACCCCCGAACGGCTGGACGAGGCCTACCGGCACGGCATCTTCCCCTGGTACAGCCCCGGCCAGCCCGCGCTGTGGTGGAGCCCCGACCCGCGCATGGTGTTGCCGGTGGTCGATTTTCATGTGTCGCAGACCTTGAAGAAAACGCTGCGCCGCTTCCGCCGCACGCCGGGCTGCCATTTGCGCTTTGACAGCGATTTCGCGGCCGTGATCGCGGCCTGCGCCGCCACGCCGCGCGAGGGGCAGGACGGCACCTGGATCGTGCCGGCCGTGGTCGACGCCTACACCGCCTGGCACCGCGCCGGCCGCGTGCATAGCTGCGAGACCTGGGTCGACGGCATGCTGGTCGGCGGCCTGTATTTCATCGCCATCGGGCAGATGGTGTTTGGCGAGTCGATGTTCGCGCACCGCACCGACGCGTCGAAGATCGCGCTGGCCGCGCTGGCGGCCGCCTGCCGGGCGCGTGGCGTCACCTTGATCGACTGCCAGCAGAACACCGGCCACCTCGCTTCCTTCGGCGGCCACGAGATCACTCGCAGCGCCTTCGAGGACCACTTGGCGGTCGCCCTTGCAGCGCCGGAAGTGGCACCCTGGACCTATGATGAAGACGCCTGGGACTTGTTGATCGCGTGACTCACCCCAACGAACTACCGCTCGGCTCCTTGCAGTTCTATGCAACGGCGCCCTACCCCTGCAGCTACCTGCCCGACCGGCAGGCGCGCTCGCAGGTTGCCACGCCCAGCCATCTGATCCACGCTGAGACCTATTCCAACCTGGTGGTCGCTGGCTTTCGGCGCAGCGGCATGTTCACCTACCGACCCTATTGCGACGGCTGTCGCGCTTGCGTGCCGATGCGCGTGCCGGTGGACAGCTTCACGCCCACGCGCAGCCAGCGCCGCGCCGGTAAGGCCCATGCCACGCTGAAGGCCCGCGTGCTGCGCCTGGGCTTCGTGGCCGAACACTACCAGCTCTACCTGCGCTACCAAAGCGGCCGCCACAGCGGCGGCGGCATGGACAACGACAGCGTCGACCAGTACACCCAGTTCCTGCTGCAAAGCCGGGTCAATTCGCGCCTGGTTGAATTCCGCGAGGTGAACGCCGACGGCAGTCCCGGTACGCTGAAGATGGTGTCGATCCTGGACGTACTGAGCGACGGCATCTCGGCCGTCTACACCTACTACGAACCCGACGACGAGGCCAGCTACGGCACCTACAGCGTGCTGTGGCAGATCGAGCAGACGCGGCTGCTGAAGCTGCCTTATGTCTACCTGGGCTACTGGATCGCGCAGAGCCCGAAAATGGCCTACAAGGCGCAGTTCAGGCCCCACCAGTTGCTGCTGGACGGGCGCTGGCAGACGGCAGAGGCGGCCGGTACGCCCAAACCGGATTCACCGCCTTTAGCTGCCTGAGGCCGTCCAGACATCGCCCTGCAGCGCCACGGCGCCGTCAGTCTGCAGTTTCAGCAGATGGGCCAGCAAAGACCGCGTGGCCACGCCGTGCAGGCCGGCCGGCACGTCGTCGTAGACCTGTTGCACCAGCGTCGCCAGCGTGCCGCTGCCGCCGATGCGCTCGTGATCGAACGCGGCCAGCACCTTGGCCTCGCGGCGCAGGCGGTGGGCGACCAGGTTGGCGATGACGGTGTGCGGCTGCGCCACCAGAAAGCCGTGGCCTGGGGCCAGCCATTCCAGGTCCTCAATCAGCAGGCCGCGCAAGGCCGCCAGATAGGCCTGCATGTCGCCATCAGGCGGGTTGATGACCACCGTGCTGCCCTGCATCACGTGGTCGCCGGTGAACAGCAGGCGCTCTTCTTCCAGCAAGAAGCACAGGTGGTTGGACGCATGGCCGGGCGTGTGGATGACGCGCAGCGTGGTGTCGGCGCCAATGGCAATTCGATCCCCGTGCTGCGGCTGGTGGGCCGGCACGAAAGTCTCGTCCTGCCACATCGGATGCTGCGCAACGCGGCCCCATACGGGCGCGCCTGTGGCCTGCGCCAAGGCCGCTGCGCCGGGTGAATGGTCGCGGTGGGTGTGCGTGACGAGGATGCGCTTCAGTGGACCTGGCAACAGGGTAAGCATGGCCTGCAGGTGTTCGGCGCTGTCGGGGCCAGGGTCTATCGCGGTCCAGCCTTGACCCTGGCTGTCGCTCACGAAATAGGTGTTGGTGCCGGGCCCTGTCATGACACCCGGGTTGGGCGCAGTGATGCGCAAGATGCGTGGTGACAAGCGCACCGCACGGCCGGGCAGCAGTTCGCAAGATACGTCGCCGCGGCCGATCGGATCGAGCTTGCCGATCTCGGCGTGGGCGTGTTCGTCGGGCAACACGGCGCGCGGGCCTTGGGGGCCCAGCGCGCGGCGCGGCATGATCATCGGGAAGTCGCTGCGCGCGGCGATGGCGGCCAGCGCGGCGTCGGTATTGGGCCACTGCGCCAGTTCCTGCAAAGTGCGCAGCGGCACAGGCAAGAGCTTCAAGTCGCGCTGGCGTTCCACCGCCGCCTTCGGCGTCAGCCACATCAGGGCCTGGGCTTCGCGCGCATCGGCCTGCGGCGCCTGGCCAGCCGGCATGCGCGCGGCGAAGAAGCGGGTGTCGAAACGCTTGGGCATGCCAGGTGGCGTCAGCCAGTGGCTGTAGTAGTGCAGGCCGCGCAGGTCCAGCTGCAAGCCGGTTGCTGCGCAGAAGTCGGCCATGCCGTCCTGCCCCTGCTGCAGGCGCTGGCGCCAGGCTTGCAAGGCGGCCGCGTCGAAGGGCTGGACCACCAACAGCAAGTCGACTTCCTCGAAGGTCTCCCGCAGCGCGGCGATGGCGTAGTCCAGCCCGCCTTCGGCCAGGCCCAGCCGCGCGCTGAAGGTCGCGTCGTCGGAGCCGACGCAGTGCGCGTGGGCGGCACGGTCGCGGGCATCCAGCAAACCACCAGGAAAAACAGCCGCGCCACTGCCCGCATCGCCAGCGCGTTCGGCGCGGCGCAGCATCAGCACTTCCAGGCCATCGGCGCCGTCGCGCAGCAGCAGCAGGCTGGCCGCGCGGCGGGCATCGGCGGGCGTGGTGTGAGGGGCGTGAGCGGCGTTCATCGGGCGACGCCCTGGGTGACAAGGGCTTCGATCTCTGCGGCACTGAAGCCCGCTTCACCCAGCACAGCGGCGGTGTGCTCGCCGTCGCGTGGTGTGGGTTGCGGATGGCCCGCCGGGGTGCGGCTGAAGCGCGGCGCGGGCGCGGGTTGCAGCAGGCCGGCCACCTCCACGAAAGCACTGCGGGCCTGTGCGTGGCCGTGCTGTGCGGCCTCGGCAAAGGTCAGCACCGGCGCGAAGCAGGCGTCGGTGCCTTCGAGCTGCGCGCACCAGTCGTCGCGGCTGCGCAGGCGCACGGCGGCGGCGATGGCAGCACGCATCTCGGGCCACAGCCGGCGGTCGTACTGGCTCTGCACAAAGCGCGCGTCCAGGCCCAGCGCTTCGGCCAGCAACTTGAAGAATTTGGGCTCCAGCGCGCCCAGGCTGATGTGCTTGCCATCGGCGGTCTCGTAGGTGCCGTAGAAGGGCGCGCCTCCGTCCAGCAAGTTGGCGCCGCGCTCGGCTGTCCAGCTGCCCGCAGCCTGCAGGCCGTGGAAGATGGACGCCAGCGACGAGGCGCCGTCCACCATGGCCGCGTCGACCACCTGCCCCAAGCCCGAGCGCTGGCGTTCGTAGAGTGCGGCCATCACGCCGAAGGCCAGGTAGAGCGCGCCGCCGCCGTAGTCGCCCACCAGGTTCAGCGGAGGCAGCGGTCCGCCGCCGGCCGGGCCGATGGCGTGCAGCACGCCGGTGAGCGCGATGTAGTTGATGTCGTGCCCGGCGGAGCTGGCCAACGGCCCGGTCTGGCCGAAGCCTGTCATGCGGCCATAGACCAGGCCCGGGTTGCGCGCCTGGCAGTCGGCGGGGCCGAGGCCCAGGCTTTCGGTGACGCCGGGCCGGAAACCCTCGACCAGCACATCGGCGGTCGCGATCAAGCGCAACACGGCGTCACGCCCGCCAGGTGACTTCAAGTCCAGCGCCACCGAGCGCCGGCCGCGGCCGTTGACGTTGTGTTCGGGCCGCATCGCCAAGCCCAGGCCGCTGGGTTCCAGGCGGTCGATGCGCACGACATCGGCGCCCAGATCGGCCAGCAGCATGCAGGCCATCGGACCGGGGCCGATGCTGGCGAGTTCGATCACCCGCAAGCCGCTGAGCGGACCGCTCTGCTTTTCACTTTTCATCTTCATGGTGCTTGAGTTTGCCGCAAGGTGCGGGCTGCGGGCTTGACCGCGCGCGGTGCGCTGGCTAGCGTGGGCCGCACTCCGCCGTCGGAGTCAACCCAGGAGCCAACATGTGCATAGCTTTCAGCGTCGGGCGCGGCGCACGCAACGATCTGGCCGACGTGGCCGCCTTCCAGATCTTGTTCAACCTCAACATCCCGCAGTTCCCTGCTCCCAAGCCGGCCAAGCTGTCGACCGACGGGCGCATAGGACCGAACACCATCCAGGCCATCGTTGCCTTCGAAACGAAGGTGATGGGATTGGCGGAATCTGACGGCATCGTGGCCCCTGGCGACGCCACCATCAAGGCTTTGTTGCAGGGCTTGCCGCCCGGGCCGTCCAAACAAAAACTGGCCGTGGTGCTGCCCCTGGCCATGGAAAAAAGTATCGGCACCTTCTACGACCCGCTGGTGAAGGGCATGACCGCTTTCGGCATCACCAGCCCCCTGCAAATGGCCCATTTCCTGGCGCAGATCGGCCTGGAATCGGGCAATTTCCTGTACACCGAAGAACTCGCCAGCGGCGCCGCTTACGAAGGCAACAAAGACCTGGGCAACACCCGCAAGGGCGACGGCGTGCGCTACAAGGGCCGCGGCCTGATCCAGTTGACGGGCCGAAGCAACTACAAGGGCTTCAGCGACTACACCGGTGTCGATTACCTGGCCCAGCCCGAGTTGCTGGCCAGCGAACCGCAGTTGGCGGTGGACGCCGCCTGCTGGTTCTGGAAGGACCGGGGCCTGGGTCCTTTGGCCGACCAGGACGACGTGAAGGCCGTGACCAAGCGCATCAATGGCGCGTCCAACGGCCCACACACCCACCTGGACGAGCGCATCGCCAACCTGAACCGGGCCAAGGCGGTGTTGGGCCTCTGACCGCGGGCCGCCCGTTGCACAACGCGCCGAACGGCCCTGGCTTCAATCCCGCTTCAAACCGGATTCAACCCAGCTTCAACGGCACGAAAATCGTCTCGCCGTTGCGTTGCACCAGCAGGGCGATGTTCTTCGGCTTGCCCTTCATCACGTCGCGCAACTGGTCCGCGTTCTGCACCGGCTGGCCGTTGATGGCCAGCAGCACGTCGCCGGCGGCGACACCGGCGCGCGCCGCCGGGCCGCTGACCCCTTCCACCAGCAAGCCGCCTTCAATCTGCGACTGCTGGCGTTCACCGCGCGTCAAGGGCCGCAACGCCAGACCCAAGGCACCGCCCTGCGCGCCGCTGCCTTCGTCTTCGGCCATCGCCATTTGGTTGTCGGCGCTGCCCAGCTTGACCTCGACATCGCGCGACGCGCGCTCGCGCCACACCTTCAGCTTGACCCGCTCGCCGGGCGCCGACAGCCCGATCAGGCTGGACAACATGCCCGAGCGTTCGATGGCCTCGCCGTTGACTTCCAGCACCACGTCGCCGGCCTTCAAACCCGCTGCGGCAGCCGCACTGTCCTTGCTGACGTTGGCGATCAAGGCGCCGCCTGGCTTCTTCATGCCGAAGGATTCGGCCAGCGTCTGGTTGACGTCTTGCACCGTCACACCCAGGCGTGCGTGGGTGGCCTTGCCGGTTGCGACGATCTGGTTCTTCACCTTCAGCGCCACGTCGATCGGGATGGCGAAGCTCAGGCCCTGGAAGCCGCCGCTTTGCGAATAGATCTGCGAATTCACGCCGACCACCGCGCCACTGCCATCGAACAGCGGGCCGCCTGAGTTGCCGGGGTTGACGGCCGCGTCGGTCTGGATGAAGGGCACCACCGCGTCATTCGGCAATGAACGGCCCTTGGCGCTGACGATGCCGCTGGTGGCGGTCTGCTCGAAGCCGTAGGGCGAGCCGATGGCCATCACCGGGTCGCCCACTTCGATGCGCCGGCTGTCGCCCAGGCGCACGACGGGCAAGTCTTTGGCGGCAATGCGCAAGACGGCGATGTCGGTGGCTGAATCGGTGCCCAGCACCTTGGCGCTGAACTCGCGGCGGTCACTCAGTTTCACCGTCACTTCCTTGGCTTCACGCACCACGTGGGCGTTGGTCAGGATCAGGCCGTCGCTGCTGATGATGAAGCCCGAACCTTGGCCACGAAAGGGCTGAGGCGCCATGCCCCGGCCGCCCCGGTTCTGGCCTGGCATGCCCCGGAAGAACTGGAAGAAGGGGTCGTTCTCCAGGCCTTGCGGGATGCCCGGTTGCGCGCCCTGCTCTTCGGCCGACATGCGGTGCAGGCCTTCCACGGTGATGCCCACCACGGCCGGCCCGGCCTGCTTGAAGATGGCGCGGTAGTCGGGCACCTGGCCTTGCGCGGCGATCAGCGGCACTGGGGTGGGCGCGTTGATCGGTCCCGCATTGTTTTGCGCCACGGCGGTGGCCTTGGCGCCGCCGGGCTGCAACCAGGCGGGCAATGAAAAAGCCTGGGCTGCGCCGGCGGCCAGCGCGCCGCTGGCAAGCAGCGCAGCGGTCAGGGTCTTCAGTCGGTTGCTGGTCTTCGGGTTCATCGTCGCTCCTGGGAAGGATCACAGCGCCATCGGTGGGATTCCGGTGATGGCATGGTGCGAAGACTAGGCCGCTGAAATGAGGCCAGCGTGAGCCGAAAGTGAGGCGAGGATTAAGTGCCGGCAGACCGCTCCGGTTCGCGATTCGGGAAGCGCACCGTCACCCGCAAACCGCCCTGCGGCGCGTCGTCCAGCGTCACCGTGGCACCGTGCCGGGTGGCCACCGTGCGCCCGATGGCCAGGCCCAGGCCGCAGCCCTCGGAAGCCGCCGGGTTGCGGCGGGAGAAACGGTCGAAGACGCGCTCGCGGTCTGCGGGCGGGATGCCGGGCCCCGCGTCGTCCACGGTCAGCTCGGCGCCCTGCGCCGTGGCGACGACGCGCACCTGCACGGCCGAGCCCGGCGGGCTGTGGCGCACCGCGTTGTCCACCAGGTTGCGCACCAGCACCAGCAGTGATGTGGCGTCGCCCTGCAGCGGCACGGGCGCATCGGCCTGCAGTTCCAGTTCAGTGCCGCGCGCCAGCGCTTGCGGCACGGTGTTGGCCAGCGCCTGGCGGCTGATCTCGGCCAGATCAACAGCGGTGTCGGGCAGGCCGGGCGCGCCGGGCTCGTTGCGGGCCAGCGCCAGCAGTTGTTCAACCAGCCAGGCCGCCCGTGTGATGCCGGTGCCCAAGGCCTGCGTGGCGGTGTCGCGCGCAGCCGCATCGGGGGCCTGGCGCAGCAGGTCCAGCTGCAGCTTCAAAGCCGTCAACGGTGAACGCAATTCATGCGCAGCGTCGGCGACGAAAGCGCGCTGCCCGTCCAGCGTCTGCCCCAGGCGCTGCAGCAGGCCGTTCAGCGCCTGCACCAGCGGCGCCAGCTCGTCGGGCAGGCCCTCACCAGGCAGCGGCGCCAACGACCGCGTGTCGCGCTCACGCACGGCCTGCGCCACCTGCTGCAGCGGGCGCAGCGTCAAGGTGGCCAGCCACCACATCAGCAGCGCCAGCGCTGGCGCCACAACGAGCAGCGGCTGGATGCTGTGCAGCGCCGCGTCGGCGGCCAGCCGCTGGCGGATCTGCCGGGGCTGCGCCACCTGGATCACGCGCTGCCCGGTGGCCACGCTGAAGGTGCGCCAGGCCTGCTGGCCCACGGTCACGTCGGCCAGGCCCAGGAAGGCGCTGGCCGGGAGTTGGGCGTGCGCGCGCGAGGCGTAAATCGCGCGGCCGTCGGCGCTCCAGATCTGCACGACGAAATCCAGGTCCTTGTCGGCCAAGGCGTTGGCCTGATCGGGCGCAATTTCACCTTGGTCGCGCAAGGAAAGCGCCATCTGGCGCAACTGATAGTCGAACAGCGCTTCGGTCTGCGCCAGCACATTGCGGTAGGTGACGCCGGCCATGGCCAGCGCGGCCACGGCCAGCATGCCCAGCAGCAAGGCCAACAGACGGATGCGGATGGAGTTCACAGGATGCCGTTCACGGTGCGCCGTTCACTGCACGAGGATTCATTGAACGAGAAAGTAGCCCACGCCACGCATGTTGCCGATGAATTCGGCACCCAGTTTGCGGCGCAATTGGTGGACGTAGACCGACACGGCGTTGCTCTCGATTTCTTCGCCCCAGCCGTAGAGCCGGTCTTCCAGCTGCGCGCGCGACAGCACCGCGCCGGGCCGCTGCATCAGCGCTTCCAGCACCGCAAATTCACGGGCCGACAGCAGTACGGTTTCGCCGTTGCGCGTGACCTGTTTCGTGCCCGGGTCCAGCGTCACGCCCTGGTGCTGCAAGGCCGGCTCGGCGCGGCCACCCTGACGGCGCAACACGGCGCGGATGCGCGCCTTCAGCTCTTCGGTTTCGAAAGGTTTGACCAGGTAGTCGTCAGCGCCGCTGTCCAGCCCCTTCACGCGGTCGCCGGCGGCGTCGCGTGCGGTCAGCACGATGACCGGCGTGGCGTCGGCGCGGGCGCGCAGTTCGCGCAAGACCGTCAGGCCGTCGGCGGGTGTGCTGGCGGCAGCGCTGCCGCTGCCTGGCGCGCCGCCTGCCGCGCCACCGCCTGCACCCCCACTCGGCAAGCCCAGGTCCAGCAGCACCAGGTCGAAGCGCTCGCTGGCCAGCGTGGCGCGCGCGGCCGCCACATCGCGCACCCAGTCCACGGCGTGGCCGTCCAGGCGCAGCGCCGCGCGCAGGCCTTCGCCAATCATCCGGTCGTCCTCAACGAGCAGCAGTCGCATGGGGGGCGAGGATAGCGAGGCGCAGCGCCACTCCGCTCCTCTACCGATTCGGGCTCATCATCGGCAGATCGACTTCACAACGCGCCACGATGACCACCCTGCCTCACCTCCCCGCCAGCGTTGAAACCTGCCACTGGGGCGCCTTCGACGCCGCCCTGCCCGCCGTGATGACGGTGGCCAGCGGCCAGCGCTTCACCATCGCCACCGTCAGCGGCGGCGCGGCGGTGCTGCCGCCGGCAGGCTTCCATGTGCCGCCCGAACTGCTGGAGATCCACGCGCGCAGCCCGATGCTGGCGCCTGGGCACATCCTCACCGGCCCGGTGGCTGTGGAAGGCGCCATGCCCGGCGACACGCTGGAGGTGCGCATCGTGGACGTGCAGTTGCGCCAGGACTGGGGCTACAACGTCATACGCCCGCTGGCGGGCACGCTGCCGGCTGATTTCGACGCCTACCGCCACCTGAATATCCCGCTGGACGCCGAGCGGATGGTGGCGAAACTGCCTTGGGGCCTGGACCTGCCGCTGCACCCTTTCTTCGGCGTGATGGGCGTGGCGCCGCCGGCGCACTGGGGGCGCATCAGCACCATCCAGCCGCGCGCCCACGGCGGCAACATCGACAACAAGGAACTCGGTCCTGGCACCTCGCTGTGCCTGCCGGTGCACGCACCGGGTGGCCTGTTTTCTTGCGGCGACGGCCATGCGGCGCAGGGCGATGGCGAGGTCTGCACCACGGCCATCGAAACGGCCTTGCTGGGCACCTTCGAGTTGGTGCTGCACAAGGGCCAGCCGCTGGCCTACCCGCGCGGCGAAACGCCGACCCACTGGATCACGATGGGCATGGACCCCGACCTGGACCAGTGCCTGGCGATGGCACTGCGCGACATGATCGTGCTACTGGGCGAAAAAGGCGGCCTGAGCCGCGAAGACGCCTACACGCTGTGCAGCCTGGCCGTGGACTTCCGCATCACGCAAACCGTGAACGGCAACCGTGGCGTGCACGGCATGCTGCGCAAGGCCTTGCTGGTCAGCGCTTGAGTTCGGGCTTGCTCAGCCTTCTGCCAGGCTCGGGTTGATCAGCCACTTCTCGCCAGTGGCGCGCAGGCCGTAGCGGGCCAGCACGTCCAGTTGCAGCGCCTGGGTCAGTGAAATTTCACCGGCGTAATGGCTGGCGAAAGTGGTCTTCAGTTCGGCGGCCACGCGGGTGCGCAGTGCCTGTGCGGCGTCGGCACCGATGCGCTGCAGAAAGGGAAACAGCAGCCAGCCGCCCATGCCCCAGCTCATGCCGAAGTTGCGCACGAAGCTGGTCGGACTGGTGTCCAGCCCGCCGTACAGGTAGACCTGCTTGTGGGTGGTGGAACCATAGCGGCTGTATTCCTTCGCGGTGCGGTTCAGTGCCGCTTCCATGCAGCCCAGGATCTGCCCGCCCAGCAGGCCGCCGCCAGTGGCGTCGAAAGCCACGGTGGCGCCGGTGTCCACCAGGGCCTGTGTCAGGTCTTCCAGAAAGCTGGCTTGAGAGGCATCGCAGACATGGGTGGCGCCCTGCCCGCGAAGCAGCGCTGCCTGCTGGGGCTTGCGCACGATGTTGACCAGCGCGATGCCGTCGGCCAGGCAGATGCGGTTCAGCATCTGGCCCAGGTTGGACGCGGCCGCCGTGTGCACCAGGGCCTTGTGGCCTTCACGCTTCATGGTCTCGGTCATGCCCAGTGCGGTGAGCGGGTTGACGAAGCAGGAAGCCCCTTCGGCCGCGCTGGTGCCGGCTGGCAGCGGCAAGCATTGGGCGGCCTTGACGGTGCGCAGTTGGCTGTACATCGCGCCGCCCAGCACGGCCACCATGCGGCCCAGCAAGGCCTGCGCGGCGGGCGACGTGCCGGCCTGCACCACCAGGCCCGCGCCCTCGTTGCCCACAGGCATGGACTGCCCGGCCCGCGCGGCCATGGCCTTCATCGCGGCGGCCGGCACCGGCGCCGTGACGACGGCGTGAACGCCGCTGCCGACCACGCGGGCAGCGGCCATGTCGGCAGCACCGAAAAGCAGACCGATGTCGGACGGGTTGATGGGTGCAGCCTGCACCTGCACGACAACTTCGTCATCGCCAGGCGCGGGGGTCGGAACCTGCTGCAAGCTCAATCGCAATTCGCCTTCTGGCGTGATCAGCGAGCGCAATTGCAGGCCGGTTTCGAAGCGATTCGCGGGGGTTGCGGTCATGGTGGATCTCCGGCTGTTTCGGGGCTGAATGGGGAAGCGCAGCGCCCGCCAAAGCGGCCACCGCAAGCCCTTGAGCTTAGCCCGGGATCCAGCCGTAGACCCGCTCGGGCAACACCCGCGGAAAGAGCGTCGCGTCGGCCAGCGGGCCCTGGATGGCGTAGCCGGCCTCGGCCGTGTCGCGGCGGTGCGTGTCGATCTCAGGTAGGCCTTGTTGGTCGCTGAGCGTGGCCACGCTGGGGTGGGTGCTGCCCGCCGGCCGGCGTATGACCACACCCACTTCGCCCGATTTCAGCGTGACCAAGGCGCCCGGCGGATGGATGCCCAAGGCCTTGATCATGGCCATGGCCAACGGGTCGCCCGGGTGTTCCTGGAAGAGTTGACGCATGGCCAGCACCGGGGGCAACGGGGCGCGAATGGCACGCGGGCTGATCTTGGCCATGTAGATGTCGGCCAAACGCAGCAGTTGCGCTGGATCGCCGACCTCGGTCAGGCCCTGCGGGTAGCCGCCACCCTGGGGCTGTTCGTGGTGCTGCAGCACCGTGTTCAGCCATTCAACGTCGGTGATGCCGGCCGTGCGCAGCAGCGCCACCGAGGCCTCGGGGTGGGCGCGAATGCGCTCGCGCTGGCGTTGGCTGGGCGGATCGGTCTGTTCGGCCATCAAGGACTGCAGGTCCAGCATGGACAAATTCATCGTCAGCGCCGCACAGCCCAGGGCATCTTGCCGCGCCAATGGCCAGGCTAGCTGGCGCGTGGCCAACAGCGTGACCACCGCGCAGTGGATGGCGTGATGCTGGGCATAGAGCGCAAAGCGGCCGTCGTCCTGGCGCACGCAGACGAACAGGGCCACGTCGGGGTCGGTGTCCACCAGTTGCCGCAGGTCTTGCCAGAAGGTGGGCACCCGGTCGCTCGGCAGCAGGTTTCGGGCCAGCCCCCGGCTGATCTTGTCGAATTGCCACAGCAGGCGTTCCCAGCGGTCAAACAGCGAGAGCAGCCGGGCCGCCTTGGCTGGCGCGGCGTTGCTGCTGTCGCCGGCCGCGACCGCCCGGGCGGCGCGCGCGGCTTCGACCAGCGCCCGGTCGGCCCAGGCTCCGCGGTCGATCAAGGCATCGACCTGGGCTTCACCGTTCAAGCGCTGGCCAACTTTGAGCAGCAGGCGCTCATGGACGTCGAGCACGCTGAACGCCAGCGGCTCGCCCACCACCAAAAGGTCGCGAACCTCTTGAAGCGGTATCCGGTCAACCAGGTTCGTCATCGAAGCGTCTCCGCCAGCAGGCCGATAGCCAGAAGCAATTTACATCCGCTCAGCGACGTGCATCGTTTCAAATACAGGCATGAATACCCTGAACGAGACCGAACACCGCCTGACCGAACTGGAGATCAAGGCCAGCTACACCGAAGACACGCTGGACAGCCTGAACGCCGTGGTGGTGCGCCAGCAAAAGCAGATCGATCTGCTGATGCGCGAAGTGGCCGACCTGAAGCTGCAAGGGCCGGACGCCGACGGCATCGCAACGCGCAGCTTGCGCGACGAGTTGCCGCCGCACTACTGACGGCGCAAAGATTGACGGTGCAAGGGCGGTGTCTAGTCGGACATCGCGCCTTCAGGGCCGATGGCATCGTGCCGCCGGTCGTCATCGATACTCAGCATGCGAACAATTCGCCCGCGCAGTCGCGCGCCTTGGCCGGCACGCTGCCGGCCAGGGCCACAGCGGCGCGGCTGGCCAGCATCGCGCTGAAAACGGCCTGCAGCTCGACTGCGGTGACTGCCTGCAGGCGCGCCAGGCTGTCGCGGGTGTCGCGCAGGCGGCCGAAGGTGAAGAGGTCCTGCGCGGCCGCTTCCAGCCGCCTCGCGGGCTGTTCCAGCGTGCGCAGGGCGCGCACCGTCAACTGGTTGCGCGCGCGTTCAAGGCCCACGGCATCGGTGGCCTCTGCCTGCACGCGCAACAGCCGCGCCACTTCCACGAAAAAGGCCTCGGCCTGCGTCGGGTCGGTGGCCGCTTCGATGACGAACTGCCCGCCCAGCGGCAGGATGTCGGCCGAACACGCCGTGTAGTAAGCCAGCCCGCGACGCTCGCGGATCTCGTCCAGCAGGGGCGAACTCATGCCCTCGCCCAGCAGCGCCGCCGCCAGCACATAGGGCGTGTGCCGCTCGTCGTGCAGGGGCGGCGCCTCGAAGCCCAGCACCATCTGGCACTGCGAACTGCCGGCCATGCGGCGCAGCTTCACGCCGCCTTGCCAGACGGGTGCCGGTACGGTGTTGTCGGTGCCGGCGGGCATGCCGCCGAAGGCCGACTCGACAGCGCGCACGAAGGCCTCAGCGTCGACAGCCCCGGCCGCCGCCACCACCACATTGCCGGCGGTGTACTGGCGCTGCACGTAGTCCAGCAAATCGGCCCGCGTGAAGCGCTTCAGGTTGGCGCGGTTGCCGATCACCGGCTGCCCCGCCGCGTGCAGGCCGTAACAGGCGCGGTCGAAGAGCTGGAAGGCCATCGCCGAGGGGTCTTCAT
Source organism: Burkholderiales bacterium (assembly GCA_038316205.1). Taxonomy (GTDB): domain Bacteria; phylum Pseudomonadota; class Gammaproteobacteria; order Burkholderiales; family Burkholderiaceae_C; genus Rubrivivax. Next base: position 14,843 of record JBBQAI010000022.1, on the reverse strand, counting down.
CGAACTCGGTGAACTCGTGCAGGATGACCTGCCGCTCGCGCTCCAATTCGTCGGCCGGGAAGTTGCTGTTCAGCACGATGTCGGCCAGCAGGCCGACGAAGGCACCCAGGTCGCGCGCCAGCCCTTCGATGTGAAAGGCGGTGTGGTCCTTGTCGGTGTGCGCGTTGACCTCGGCACCCAGGCGCTCGGCGTCCAGGTTGATGCGCTGGCAATCGCGCAGCGCCGTGCCCTTGAAGGCCATGTGCTCGACGACGTGGCTGATGCCGTTCAGCCGCCGCGTTTCGTGCAGGCTACCGGTGCGGATGAAGACGCTCAGTGAAACCGTTTGCCGCCACGGCATGGGGATGACGACGGCGCGCAGGCCGTTGGGCAAGGTCGCCAAACTGACGGATGGGGTGTCGGCGGGATGGGGATGCAAAGCGGGGCTGCCCTGAAACGAGAACGACGCGAGTCTGTCACCTGCCGCTCGCCCAGCGTCCAAGCCGGCACCCGGCAGCGGGCCGCGCTAAGGACGGCGCATGCGTTCGGTGAGGTCATCCCAGGCCGGCACGACCGCCAACGCCACCAGCACCGCTGCCAGCGCAATCGTCGACGAGAAACCAATCTGCTTGAAACCGACTGCACCGACCACGCCGCCCACGAAGAAGCAGGCAACCATGAGACAGAGCACCCGGAGCCGCAGTCGATTGGCCAGCACCACCGGCAGGTCGAGCGAACGGCGACCGTTCCAATAAAAAAGTTTGCCCATTTCGATGCCGATGTCGGTGACCATGCCGGTGACATGGGTGGTCCTGATCTCGGCGTTCGAGATTTTGGAAATCACGGCGTTCTGCAAACCCATGATGAAGGCCAGCAGCATCACCGTCACGGGCGTGATGAAGCCCTCTATCAAAGCCAGTCGCGCGCCCAAAAAGCCGAAGACCAGCAGCAGCACCGCCTCCAGCAGCAACGGCAAGGCGTACTCGCTGTGCAGTTGCCTGCGTCGGGCGAAGTTCACGATCACCGCAGAGCAAGCCGCGCCCATCAAGAACGCCAGAAAGGCACCCGCGCCGGCCAGGAGCATCGCGTATTCGCCCAGCACGGCATGGTCGGCCATGGCCGACACGATGCCCGTCATGTGCGAGGTGTACTGCGACACGGCAAGAAAGCCCCCGGCATTCGTCGCACCGGCCACAAACGTCAGGGTGTAGCCCAGCCGCCGATTGCCCTGCGCCGTGCGCTCTCTGTCGGCCAAACTGCGCGCGTAATGGATGGGCATCACAAAGGATACGCGTGCTCGGACAAAGCAGGCCCTGCGGCAGCCGGTACGGTCCTGGCCCGGCGAGGGACGGGTTCGGTGGCCTACCGGCATTTCGGACCTAGGATGGGACCATCACGCCCATGAAGATGATCGCCAACTGATGCACCCACTCTTTGTTGCGGCCACTGCGGCCACTGCGGCCACTGCGGCCACTGCGGCCGTTACCGCGATCGCCCTCGCGTTGGTGGCTTGTGGACCGACCCCGGTGCCCGCGACAACGCCCTTGGTAACGCCGGCCGCAACGCCGGCCGCAACGCCGGCCGCAACGCCGGCCGCAACGCCACCATCGACACCCCCCGCGGACATCCGCCCCGTGGCGGTGGCCCAGGTCGCCGCCGTGCCCCTGGCAGCAGACTTTCAACGCGAAGTCACCCCCTTGCTGACGCTGCCACCCGAAGACATGGCGGCCTATGCCGCAGGCATACAGACCGCCTTGGCCAAGGCAGCACGACAGCTCGAAGCGCCGCAGTTCGTGCTGCTCGTCGATCGCAACGCCAAGGTGCAGGCTGCGCTGCTGTACTGGGGATCGTCAGCACAGGGTTGGTCGCATGTCGGCGCCTCGCCGGTTTCGACAGGTCTGCCCGGCCGGTACGAGCATTTCACAACGCCACTGGGGGTGTTCGACCATTCGCTCGCCAACCCGGACTTCCGTGCCGAGGGCACCAAGAACGAACTCGGCTTTCGCGGGTACGGCATCAAGGGCATGCGCGTTTATGACTTCGGCTGGGTCCCGGCACCCCGGGGCTGGGGTGATGGCGCGATGGGCAAGCTGCGTCTCCAAATGCATGCCACCGACCCTGCCCTTGCCGAATCACGCCTCGGTACGCCGCAGTCTGAGGGCTGCATCCGGATCTCGGCCACGCTGAACCGCTTCATCGATCAGCACGGCGTCCTCGACCAGGACTACGACCGGGCTTTGGCAGAGGGAGGACGCCTCTGGGTGCTGCGCCCCGACCGCGCCCCGGTCGCGACGCCAGGCCGCTACATCATCGTCGTGGACTCGGGGCGCGATGCCCGACCGGCTTGGGCAGCGCTGCCGACCAAACGTTGATCTCATGGCGGCTGTCGGCCTCGGCCTACAAGCTGTTGGCCATTCGTCCGCTCCTGGCGCTGCAACGGGCTCCCTAGGATCGAGAACGCCGGTACCGAGCCCCGTCGGCTGGCACCCGCCACCGAACGACACCAGGAGATCAACATGACCACCACCGTGAACACAAGCACCCGCTCTATCGACGCCCTGCACGACATCCACACCGCCACCAACGACGTCCTGACGGGCTACCGTGAGATGGCCGCGCGGGCACAGCCGGAAATCCAGACCGTGATACGCAGGCTCACAGAGATGCACCAGCAGCAGGCCCACGAACAAGAAGCAGAACTGGCGCGGCTGCGCAGCGCCGGTCAGGATGACGCTTCGGTGCAGGGCACCGTCAACAAGGTGGTCGTGATCTTGCGTGACTGGCTGTCCAAGTTGGACCTCGACGTGCTGCCCGCAGTGCGACAGGGCGAAGAGGCGCTACGCGGCGAATACCAGAAAGCGATCCGGGATCTGCAGGCCGAAGGCGACCCATCGGTTGTCGCCTTGTTGCAAGCCCAGTGCAACGCGGTCGTCACTGAGATCGAGAAGCTGCCCAAGGATTGAGGCTCCCTGACGGTCTGCAACTCAGGCAGCGCCAAGGCCGTCAGTGCTTGTGCTGCCAACGGCCGGCGGGCGCTGCTCATCCCGGTTGACGTGCATCTGCCGGCGACCCCGCCCGATGGTTCGATGCATAGGCTCTGCGCGCCCTTCCGCGCCCTTCAGCGCCCTCCAGCGCACCGGTTGACGCGTGACCGCCCCGCTGAGGGTCATCGGCCCTCGGGTCAGCTTTCCTTCTTGAAGCCGATCAGCTTGGCCACGGCCGCGATCTGCTCGCGCTCGCGCCGCAACAGCGTGGCGAATTCGGCAGGCGGTGCCAGCACGGCGTCGACGCCGCTGGACTCGATGCGGTCTTTCGACCCCGCCACGCGTGAGGCCGCGATCAAGGTGCGCGAGATCTGCTCGACGAGCTCCGGCGCCATGCGGGCCGGCCCGAACAGACCGTACCAGGTGGTGATGGACGCTGTGGGGTAGCCCAGTTCGGTCACGGTGGGTACGTCGGGCAGCCCGGCGAAGCGCGTCGGCGAGGTCACTGCCAGCGCCCGCAGCTTGCCGGCCTGGATGTGGCGAACGACAGCCGGTGGCGTCGAGTAGGCGAGTTGCACGCGTCCGGCGAGCAGGTCGATGACGGCCGGGCCGCTGCCCTTGTAGGGGATGTGCGTGACCTCGATGCCGGCGCGCTTGAGCAGCATCTCCATCGCCAGGTGGGTCAGCCCCCCGTTGCCGCCAGAGGCGTAGTTCAAGGCACCGGGCTTTTCCTTGGCCCGCGCCAGCAGGTCGGCCATCGTCGCGATGTTCGCGTCCGGGTGGGCCAGCAGCACCAGCGGCGTGGAGGCCAGCAGAGAGATCGGCGTGAAGTCCTTGGCCGCCTCGAAGCTGTACTTCTGCAGCAGCGTGGCGTCGATGAACTGCGAAATGCTCATGAAGCCCAGCGTGTAGCCGTCAGGCGCGGCATTGGCCAGTGCGTCCAGACCCAGCATGCCGGAAGCACCCGCGCGGTTGTCGGGCACCGTGGCCTGCTTCCAGGCTTCGCTGGCGATCTGCGCAAAGATGCGCGCCGAAACGTCGGTGCCCGCGCCCGGCGAGGTGGGGATGATCCAGCGCACTGGCTTGTTCGGAAACGCGGTTTGTGCGCGCGACGCAGCGGGTGCCAGCAGCAGCGGGGACAGCAGACTCAGCGCGAGGTGGATGCGGGAACGGTCAGGACGCGAACTCATGGTCGACTTCTCTTTCTCGGGCAGGGGCGGATCGATGGCGGTGTGCAAACATCATAGGTCGCCCTGTACGAACGACCCCGCCCATGACCCCTTCCTTCCCTGCCCCCACTGCAGCACTGCACACCCTGTTGACGGCGGGCCGTCTGGTGCGCATGCCTTGCGCCTACGACGGGCTGTCCGCCCGTATTGCGCAGCAGGCCGGCTTCACCGCGGTGGCCTTGTCGGGCAACGCCATGTCGGCCAGTCTGCTGGGCCTGCCCGACATCGGCGTGCTGACGCAAACCGACAACGTGGCGCACGCCGGGCGCATCGCCCGTGGGCTGCGCATTCCGCTGATCTGCGACGCCGACACGGGCTACGGCGGCGTGATGAACGTCATCCGCACCGTGCAGGAATTCGAGGCCGCGGGCGTCGCTGGCATCCACATCGAAGACCAGGTCACGCCCAAGCGGTGCGGGCTGTTGCCGCAGGGAATTCCGGTGCTTTCGCAGGCCGGGAACGTGCAGAAGATCCGCGCCGCAGTCAGCGCACGGCGCAACCCGCGCTTCCTCATCATCGCCCGCACCGACGCGAAGTCGATGCACGGGCTCGAAGATGCCGCGGCCCGCGCACGGGCCTATGTCGAGGCCGGCGCCGACGCTGCGCTGGTGATGGGCGCCAACACGCCCGACGAGTTGCGCTTCGTGGCCGACGTGGTGCGCGCGCCGCTGGTCGCGGTGATCCAGGAAGCGCCACCCACCACGCTGCTGACCGATGCGCAACTTGAAGCGGTGGGCTGCGTCTTTGCGCTGCATGCCGGTGTGGCGCGCTACGCGGTGGTGAAGGCCTTGCAAGACGCATTCGGCGCCCTGCAGCGCGACCACCACACCGAAACCGTGCGTGACCGCCTGGCCAGCTTCGACGACTACAACGGCGTGCTCGGGCTGGCCGAATGGATGGCGCTGGAGCAGCGCTTCACCGACCCGGCATCGGGCGCAGACTCCTGAGGCCGCAGCATGCCCCACACCCTTTTCGACAAGCTCTGGAACGCACACGCCGTGGGCCGCCGCAGCGACGGCCGCGACCTGCTTTACATCGACCGCCACGTGGTCCACGAGTTGCACGCGCCGCACGCCTTCGCCGCACTGGACCGCAGCGGGCGCACCGTGCGCCGACCCGACCTGACGGTGGTGGTGCAGGACCACACGGTGCCCACGCGCCCCGGGCTGGTTCTGCGCTCTGACCACATCGCCGCCACCGAAGCCGCTGCGCGGCGGCACGGCGTGGCCACCGTGCCGGTGGACGACGACAAGCACGGCATCAGCCACGTGGTCGCCCCCGAGCGCGGCTGGGCGCGGCCCGGAGCAACGCTGGCCTGCCCCGACAGCCATGCCTCGACGGTGGGCGCCCTGGGCTGCCTGGCCTTCGGCTGCGGCACCTCGGAGTTGGTGCACATTCTGTGCACCCAGACCAAGGCGCTGGACAAGCCGCGGCAGATGCGGCAGCGGCTTGCAGGCACGCTGGGCCCCGGGGTGGGTGCCAAGGACGTGGCACTGCACCTGATCCGCAGCGTCGGCATCGAGGCCGGACGCGGTTTCGCGGTCGAGTACGCCGGCCCGGTAGTCGAAGCGATGGGCCTGGAAGGCCGCATGACGCTGTGCAACATGACCATCGAGTGGGGCGCGCGCACCTGCGTCATCGCGCCCGATGCGCACACGCTGGCCTGGCTGCAGACCCACGCCACACCACCCGGGGACGCCGACTGGCCCGCGCTGGCCGAAACATGGCGCAGCCTGCACAGCGACACCGACGCGCGTTTCGACGTCGAGCGGACCATCGACTGCACCAGCGTAGCCCCGCAGATTACCTGGGGCACCGACCCCTCGCAGGCCGTGAACGTCGACGAACCACTGCCGGCCGCAGACGCCGTGCCCGCGGCGGGCCGCGAACGGCTGGACCGGGCGCTGGCCTACATGGGCTTGCAGCCCGGCCAGTCGCTGCTTGGCCTGGCCGTGCAGCGGGTGTTCATCGGCTCGTGCGCCAACGCCCGTCTCAGCGACCTGCGCGAAGCCGCGGCGCTGGTGCGTGGCCGGCATGTCGCGCCGGGCGTGCGCGCTGCCGTCGTGCCCGGTTCCAACAGCGTGAAGCTGCTGGCCGAGCGTGAAGGGCTGGCACAGGTCTTCATCGACGCCGGCTTCGAGTGGCACCGTTCGGGTTGTTCGATGTGCGCCGGGGCAAACGGCGACATCGCCGCGCCGGGCGAACGCTGCCTGTCCACGACCAACCGCAACTTCGAAAACCGCCAGGGCCGCGGCGTGCGCACCCACCTGGTGGGCCCCGCGATGGCCGCTGCGGCGGCGCTGGCCGGACACATCGTCGATGTGCGGACCTGGGCCCCGCTGGAGCCCCGCGCATGAAGCCTTTCGTCACGGTCTGCGGCCCCGCCGCGCCACTGCCGATGGACGACGTCGACACCGATCAGATCATCCCGTCGCCCTACTTGAAGGATCTGCACGCCGACCTGGGCCAGGGCCTGCTGGCCTACATGCGCCGCCGCGCCGACGGCAGCCGCATCGAAAACTTTGTGCTGGAGCGGCCCGCCTACGCCGGCGCGCCCATCCTGTTGGTCGGCAGCAACTTCGGCTGCGGCAGTTCACGCGAACACGCTGTCTGGGCCTTGCAGGCCTTCGGCGTGCGCTGCGTCATCGGCCAGCGGCCGGCCGAGTTCTTTGTCGACAACTGCCTGAAGAACGGCGTGCTGCCGATCGCGCTGGATGCCGAAACCATGCAGACATTGATGACCGCAGCCCTGGCGTGCGATGGGCAAGCGCCCTACACCGTCGATCTGCAAGCCCAAGAGATACGCGGGCCTGCCAACCTGTGCCTGGGTTTCAGCCTGCCCGCCGCGCAGCGCCATGCGCTGCTGGAGGGTCTGGACGACATCGGGCTGACGCTGCAGCAACTGGGGCTGATCGAGGCTTGGGAGCGGCACCACGGGGTGCCGGCCTGATGTCGCAGTGCACCCTGCGCTGGGCGTGCTGTTCGGGTTCTGCACGGCGGTCACGCCGGTAGCGGTCAGCAGCGCGCTGTCCTCGTCGGAGACCCAGATCGCGTGCGCCACCGACAGGCGTGGCGACAGCATGCCGATGCGCCCCAGATGCGCCGTGAGGCTGCAGCCGTAGTGCGCCGCGCTTGAAGTCGTCGCGGCTATGCAGCGGGATCGTCGGCGCCAGCTCCAGGCGCACGCGGCAGCCGTTGAAGGGCCAGTCCGGAGCGGCGGCGCGCACCGTGGCCAAAAGCGCCTGCATCGCCTGCATCGCCTGCAGCGGCGCGCCGCGCAGCCTGGCCACCTGCCCTTTCAGCTCGGACGGCAGGCTCGCCAGGAGCGTGGAGTAAGCGTCGAACAGCGGGCGGTCGCCCTTGCAACCCTTCTTCAGCAGTACCACCGCGTTGAGCGTGGTGCTCAAGGCCAGGTCGGCGAGACCCCGGTGGCCGCTGATCGACGGCGACGCGGCGAGGAAGCCTTCGAGCGCGACGTCGTCGACCGCACCCCGTCCGAGTGCGCCGTGGCCGTGGCTGTGGGCGTTGACGAGTCCGGGGATCACGAGCCAGTCGTTGGCGTCGATGCGGCGCGCTCCCTGGGCGGCGGCGGCGTCGAAGCGGCACGGTGCACCAATCTCGCGGATCACGCCGTCCTCGATCGAGATGTTGGCGTGGGTGGCGGGCTGTGCGGGGTCGGCGAGCACGAGGCCGTGGGCGATGCCGTTTGCCGTTTGCCGTTTGCCGTTTGCCGTTTGCCGTTTGCCGTTTGCCGTTTGACCGCGCTGGCGGTGGTTGTCGTTTGAACTTTGCATCCGAATCAACCACCGTCAGGCGCAACTCAAGGAACTGATCCTGCTGCCGCTGGCTGAGGAACAGCCGGCGCCACGACCGAGGGCGCCTGGCAGCCGAACTGCCAGATCGCTGACACGGCTGGCTGCGGCGGGCCCGGCCTTCAGGCTCGCCGGATGCGCAAACGCCAACCCAACATCAGCAGACCCGCCGCCCACAGCCCGAGCGTTTGGGGCTCGGGCACGGCCAGCGTGAAGCCGAGGGTGTCGTCGGCCAACGAAAAGCTGCCCACCGCGCCGCTGAACGTGAAATCGCCGGCAGTGAAGCCTTCGATGCTGTCGAAGCTGAGCAGCTTGTAGGTCGCGCCGGGCATGTATCCGTCATCGACGAAGTCGAAGTTGAACGAACCCGGGCTGCCCTTGACGAGGCGTTGCACGACGAGGTGGTCGCTGCCCGCATCGTCGGCACCGAGCACCAGGCGGATCACGCCGCCACCGTTCCAGGTCAGGCTGTTGTGCAGGGTCAGCGTGACAGGATCGCCCGGCGCGACGGTGCCGCCATCCATCAAGGTCACGGGCCCGTCGATATTGCCGCTGCCGCCCAACGTACCGCCGCGTTCGATCTGGACTTCGCCGCTGCCAGTGGCCGAGCCTGATGTGTTGGTGGCGATCAGCTTGCCGCTGTTGGCGTTCACGCCGTCGCCGACAAGGGTGCGGCCCGCGTAAAAATTGGCGCCGCTGAGCGTCAAGCTCGATCCCAGGCCCAGCACCGCCAGCGAAGGAAACACCGGTGGCACGTCGCCCCTGATCACGCCGGAGAAGGTCGATACCGCGCCGCTGCCGGCGATGATGAGCGACCGGGCGCCCAGTTCGACCTGCCCACCGCCTTCGATAGACCCCAGGGGCAGCCAGACCGCGACGCCACTGATGTCGAGCATGCCGCCGCTGCCGCCACCGCTGCCGGCGTTGAGCACCACGCGGGCGGTACCGCCGCGGGACAGCGCCAGAAATTCGATGCGTCCACCCTCACCACCATGGCTGCCGCCCTCGGCGATCAGGGTAGCTTGCCCGGCCGTGGATTGGTCTGTGAAATGCACGCGGCCGCCACGGCCGCCAAGCAGCGAAGCGCCAGCCGCCGCGATCGTCGCCTGTGCCGCGCTGGTGGTATTGCCGAACTGCGTCAGGCCGAAGGCGCCGCTGCCGGCTCCGGCCTGGTTGGTGATGCTGGCGCGACCGGCATTGGCGGTGTCCGAAAAGAAGGTGTAGCCGCCCCGGTCGCCGATGCGCCCGCCGGCATTGACGAGGGTCGCGTCGGCGGCCGTGCTGTCGGCGCGGAAGACGGTTTGTGCGCCGAAGGCCGTCAGGCCGGACTGGTTGGTGATCACGGCGCGATCGGCCGTGCTGCGCGCCAGGAAGAGCGTGGCGCCGCCGAAATCGTCGGTGCCCAGAGCGCCGGTCTGCCGCGCCTGGTTGCTGATCCGCGCGTTGCCGGCGCTCGCCAAGCCGGCTCCACCGCCAGTGAAGCTCAGCCGACCGCCGGAATTCAAACCGGCCAATGTCGTGAAGCTGGCGTTGGCGGCGTTGGAAGCGTCATTGAACTGGACGCGTCCCGGGGCACCAGACGCGAAGCGATTGCCTTCGAGGGTGAAACTGGCGCTGCCGGCCGAAGCATCAAAGTGAAAGCCGACAGTGGCGCCCTCGGGCCCGCCGATGTCGGCCACCTGCGCGCCCTGCACGGTCACGATCGCGATGCCCGCACTGGTGCCCTGGAAGAAGCGCGCCGTGCCGCCTTCAGCGCCGACGACGGACGCGCCACGCAGGTCCAGCGTGGCGCCAGCGGCAGAAGCGCCGCCATCGAACCGGACCGCGCCACCGGCAGCGCCGTTCACGCCGCCGCCGGCCATCACCAGGATGGCGGTGCCGGCGCTGCTGGTGTCCAGGAACTGCGTCAGGCCGCCGCCAGCGCCCGCCGCACGACCGCCGAAATTGGTGATGCGCGAGCTGCCCGCGCTGGCCGATTGCGAGAAGGTCGTGAAGGCGTTGACCAGCGCGAAGCCGCCCTGGTTGTCGATCGTCGCGTTCTGCGCTGAACTGGCATCCATGAAAAGCGCTGTGCCGCGCCCGCCGACGCCAAAGAGCGCGGTCTCGTTGCTGATGTAGGCGTTGCCGGCGTTCGAGTTCGCGGTGAAGGTCGTCGCGCCGCCGCCTGCGCCGGCGATGGCGGACGCGTTGACGATGGTGGCACCTTGGGCGCTGGCGCGCTCGGTGAAACGCGTCGATCCCCCCAATGCGGCGTCAGCGCTGCCGCCTTCATTGCGCACCTGCGCCGAGCCGGCGCCCGCATCGTCCCCGAACATCAGGCTGCCGCCTCCGGCAGCAGCGCCGACGCCACCACGCATCACGATGCTGGCCGATTCGGCATTGGACTGGTTGCGGAAGTAGGTCGCGCCGCCGGCGGCGCCGGCACCCACTGCGCCTGCGTTTTCGATCTGCACCTGCCCGGCGCGCGAACGATCGAGAAAGCTGGTGCTGCCGGCGAACGCGCCCGGCTCGATGTACTCGGCCGTCTGGTTGTTGATGAGAAGGTGCGAGCCGCGGACGGCGGAATCGTCGTGGAACACCAGTGCGCCGCCCCCCGCTCCACTGACGACCGCGCCGACGTTGTAGATGCCCAAGGTGCCTGAGCCCACCGGGAAGCCGGTGGTGTCGTGGGTGGCGCGCTCGAAGAAGTCGATCCGTCCGCCTTGGGCGCCAGCCACGCTGCCAGCGCCCAGATAGGCTGAACCGGCGTAACGCGCGTCGCCCCGAAAGCTCACCGTCCCCTCTGCGCCAAGCAGCGCAGAGTTGCCACCTTCGGCATAGATGCTGGAGGTTCCGAGGGCGACGGCGTTGCCACTGAAGTCCAGACGCCCGCCCCAACCACCCGATTGCCCCGCCTCCACCGACGCGCCGCCAGCCATTTGGGCTTGACCCTGGAAGGTCACCCGACCGCCCAACGCACCGGCTGACGAACCGCCCCCCGCCACTGCACCGCCCAAACGGCTGAGCAGTGCGTTGTCGCGGAGGATGATTTCGCCGCCGCTGGCGCCGGCCACCGCGCCGCCCTGGGCACGCAGCGCATCGAAGGTGTCGGTGCCAACACTGGCCTGATCGTGGATCACGATGTGGCCGCCCGTCTGTGTGGCCACGGCGGCGCCGATGGCGATCAGGTCGACCGGCCGGGCCGACAGGCCGAGGCCGAGATTGACCCCGGCGTTGTTCCCCAATCTCAGGGTGCCACCGCTGCCGCCGGCATCGGCAAACAGCGTCTGGCGCATAGGGCCCGTACCGGTGGCTTCATTGCGCAAGCCGACGCCGACCAACGCCAATTCAGCGCTGCCTTCGCCCGAGACGTGCAGGAAGAAGTTTCCTGCATCGGCCATGAAGCTCAGTGAAGCGAACGAGCGCGAAAGATCGAGCACGCTGGTGGCACGTGGTGGCAAGCCGCCGAACAGCAGCGCGTCACCATCGGCCGGCGTGGCTGCAGGGCTCCAGTTGAAGGCGTCGCTCCAGCGCTCTGTCAAACCCAGGCCGGACCAGCGCGCGGTTGCAGCGTGGACGGCGTCGACCGGGAGCGCGGACAGCAGCGTGGCCCCCGCAGCAAGGGCAAACAGCGTGCGGCGGGCTCGCGATATCGGTTTCATCGGAACACGCTCGCTTTCGTTGGCTGGGCAAAACCTCGGTCCGACTGGACACTGCGTCGATTCTGTTGCCAACAGCGCACACGGCAATCCCCTCAACGCAGTGCAATTGCAAGCAGAACCCTCAGCCAACGAGCGGCGGTCAGTCCCAACAACGAGGCCCAGTCCCCGACCCGTCGCTTGCACATCCACCTCGCGATCCGCAAGCATCAGAGCCAGAGACGACGCCACCGAAAACGCCGCCACGCGCGGCGCTACGCGAATGGACTGATGGCACGACTGAGCAACATCGGCGGCTAAGCGCCAGAACAAGTTGGCTTGGCGGCGAAAAGAAGACCGCCGCTAGCGGCCTGAGCGCCCTGCCTGCCGGGCCAGCATTGTCAGCAGACCGATGATGCCCACCACCAAGATCGCCAGCGAGGCGGGTTCTATGAGGCCCGACGGCGAGCCTGCCTTTGCTACAGCGCTGATGTGTTAAGCGGGCATCCCTCGGTTCGGGGGAAGACATTGCGCCAAGTCAAGCAAGGCTCGCAAAGCCTGCACGACTGGGCCCGCAAGGCGCAGGATATTGGGACTGTTTCAACGACTCTGGAGCATTCAACGAGAACCTGTCCCACGCTGCTGCGTTCGACGCTGTACGCCGCCGCCTTGGTGGCGGTCAGCTTGTCGGCACAAGCCGCTTGGCCCCCAGCCTTGCCCGCCGCCACGCTCAGCTTCAGCACGCCGAGCGGCACAGTCGGTCCGACTGACGCCATCGAGATTTGGCCCGACTTCAAAGTGCCTGCCGGTGGCCCGGCGCTGGTCTTCAACGCCGACGCTTTCCTGGTCGCGCCCGACGTGCCGACTCTCGGCACCTACTTCGACATCAACGGCCAGGCACAGGAAACTGCGTTCACGAGCTACAGCTACGCCAGCTTTGGCAGTTGATTCGGTTGCAGCGGGACGTTCACCAGCGCATGCACCGGCGGCCCGCCCTACAGCTTCACCTTGGCTTCGGGCCTGAATGACTTCTACGACGTCACCGGCACGCTGACCATCAATCCGGATCAGTCGGTGCACTATGTCTTTGGCGACTTCGCGCCTTCGGCGGGTCCTGTCGATCCCGGCACCTACAGCTTTTATCGGGCCACGATCGGTCTGTACGTGACCGGCCTCGGCGTGGAGCCGGCAGGCACTTCCGTCAGCCTCTTCGCGGTAACTTTCCCCTACCTGACTTGCAAGGACAACGATGCTTCCTGTGCCTTGACACGCACCGTCGGGGCGGTCCCAGAACCCACCGGCTACACCTTGCTGCTGTGCGGCCTCGGCGCGGTCGGCCTCCTCATCGGGCGGCGGCGCAAGGCCTGAACAGGCACTTGCGTGCAAGGCTCGCCTGTGTCTAGTCGGCGCCTGAGTTGCCGCTCGGTAACGCCCGATCCCGGGCCTTCCCAACGCGCATTGGCGCAGATTTGGCGCATGAAGTCGGTCGTCATCTGGCGGGGTCGCGCCGGGCCGGGATCGCTACGCACGGCCGTCACGCATAACGCGGCTCAGTGGCCAGCGCGGGTTGGGTTCACGCCGGCGATCAGCAATGCCGAGTGTGGACGCTCAGTGGGACTCATCTTCGCGCTGATGGCGTACGTCAAGCACCAGGCGTTGAATGGCGCGCGCCCAAGCTGGACTTCGATGGCCAGTCGCAACTCGTCGAAGGTCACTTGCACACGCTCAAGCTCATCGGCGGTCGTCGCTCGAAGCATCAGTAACGCGAAGAGGCGGCCGATGTCCTTCTTTGCCGGGTCGCTGAAGTCGACCGCAAAGGCATCGCTCATCCCAGAGTTTGTTTGCGCCTGGCGTCGAACTTGGCTTGCAGGGAGTCGAAGACCTGCTTGGCGGTATGCGGGGTGCCCGTGCGCTGGTAGTGCGCAGATGCAGCCTGGCCGCGCGCGTGAAACCCGGTCTGACCGCGTCAATGGTCAACGCCACGGCGCATCGCGGTTTCGCCGAAATCACTCAACGTCTCGTTCTCGGCGAGAACGGCGTCAAGCTGAGCACGCGACTCGGGTTCGACACGGACCTGCGGGATGACGGCGGTCTTCCTGTCCGTCAGCGTCATGCATTTTGTTTACGCGGGCCAGATTGGTTCTCTCCCGATCGGTAACGGCGAACCCGGCAAACCCGTGTGAGGAAGAGGCCGGTCAATGAGCGCGAACGCTTGTTCGGCCTGGGCTGTCAAGAGTCAGTCGCTGCGGGCTGCCGTCGGGAACTCCGTCCAGCAACCGGCGGCGGCTGGGGTCGGCCAAGGCCTTGAACGGGAGATCCGGCGTCTATGGCTTCGGAGCGCCCAGGCTGCCCGCGCTCGTCACTGGCTCATCGCCTTGCCTGTGAAGCGGCAAGACGCGCTTCAGTGCTCGATGGCCACGCCGAAAGTGGCTGCACCGTAAGCTTCACAGTCGGCGCTGGGGCAGGCCTTCAGGCCGCCCAGGAGCAGCGGCGTGCTGCGCGTCCACGTGGTGGCCAATTCGGCGCCTTTCTGGCCCGTGGGCAATTTCAGGAAGATGTAGTCGCGTTCCTTGCTGAGATCGCTGTAGTCGCGCGGCTGGGCGCTGACCAGAACCAGAAACTCCTCGCGCCCGGCGGGCTCCACCGTGTCCAATGGCCAGTTGGCCTGGGGCAGCTTCAAGGTCTGGCCGGCCTTGATGCGGTTGTCGCTGGACTGTGCGTTGGGGAACAGCAGCAGCAAGGAGCCATCTGGCCCCAGCACGAGCACCTGCACGTAGCCGTCGCGCGACGATTGGATGTTGAAGGCCAGTTTGTCGCGCCCGATGCGCAAGGTGGGCTGCATCGGCGTGGCCCGTACCTTGAAATCGGCCATCTGTCCGGCCAGCACCTTGTTGAACTCATCGCGGATTTCGAAGCCACGCGGCGGGGTCGTGATGGCGACCTGAGGCACAGCCACAGCAGCGGGTGGCGGCGACGCTGCGGGAACCTGTGGTGAACCCGGTTCAGCACGCCGCAAGAGCAGAAAACTGGCCACGGCAAGCAGGGCCAGCATGGCCGCGAAGCCTGTCCACAACGGGGTCTTTCTTTTCGAAACAGCGGCTGCCGGCGGCCACGCGCTCTGGTCCAACGACAGGTCGAGGTCGAAAGGCTCGGACGGGCGCGGCGCGGGCGGCGCTGCGGCGGCGGGGTGCAGGATCGTGCGTTCGGCCGGCCCGAGCCCAT
>JBBQAI010000130.1:0-11563 GCA_038316205.1 Burkholderiales bacterium | reverse complement strand
TAGCCAGACACACCGCCAACCCTGCATGTCCGCTCCCCCTCTGACGCGCCCAGCATCCTTCGCCTTCAAGGCCTGGGTCTGGCTGCTGCTTTGTGCGGTGGTGCTGCAGGCTGGTGCCGGCGCGGTGGTGCAGGTGCTGGGCCGTGCGCACAGCCACCACAGCGTTCAAAACGATGCGCACTCAGCGCCGACTTCGGCCTTGCTGGACGCTTTCCTGGCTTGGCGTGAGTCCCGTTTGCAAGCCTTGCAGGCCAGCACCGTCTTCAGACACCAGACCGAAGTTGCCACGGCCCACCACCACGACGGGCTGGAACGCCACCACCACGGGACCGGTGATGCGACGGTGCAGGCCCTGGACAGCGTCAGCAGCGACGCGACGGCCGACACGGGCACAGCCAGCGCAGGCAACGCCGCGCAAGCCTGGGGGCCGACGGCTGATTACCGCGTGGCAGCCGTTGCGTCAGCCGGCAGGGCCTGGCCAGATGGCGCAGAGCCGCGCTGGTCCAGCGCACTGACGCCGCTGCCTGAGCGCCCGCCCAGGGCCTGATTGCGACCGCCCGATCTGGGCCCCAGCGGAAGCGTCCCACCGTGACGCCTGGCCTCGCCAGGTGGCGCGGCCACTGACGCTCTTGCGTTCGCCATCAGCTGCACGCCTTGCTGTGCCCCGAGGGGCCAGCCATCACCCGGCCGTGCACCGCCACGAAGCCTCAGGAGCCACATTGAATTCATTCCTTTCCCTGCGCCATCTGCCGCAAAAACCAGCACCCCAGCGAACACTCACGCGCCGCCCGCTGCTGCTGGCCCTCACACCGCTTGCCTTGGCTTTGCCCGCCTCAGCCTGGGCGCAAAGCAGCGAAACAGCGCCGCGCGCCGAACAGATTGAAGTCACCGGCCACTACGACAACGCCGTGGGCAGCAGTGACGCCGCGTCGCAGGGCACCATCCGCGCCGAATTGCTGAAAAGTCGGCCCGCGCTACGCCCCGGCGAGGTGCTGGAATTCGTGCCCGGCATGATCGTCACCCAGCACTCGGGCGACGGCAAAGCCAACCAGTATTTCCTGCGCGGCTTCAACCTGGACCACGGCACCGACTTCGCCACCAGCGTGGGCGGCATGCCGGTGAACATGCCCACGCACGGCCACGGCCAGGGCTACAGCGACTTGAATTTCTTGATCGCGGAACTGGTGCAGCGCATCGAATACCGCAAGGGCCCTTACTTCGCCAAGGGCGGCGACTTCGCGTCGGCGGGTTCGGCCGATATCGTCTACCGCACCCGGCTCGACGAGACTTTCGGTGAAGTCACCTTGGGGCAGCGCGGCTACCAGCGCTATGTGGTCGGCGGTTCGGGCGACGTGGCGCCGGGCTTGACCGCACTGGCCGCCGTGGAAGTGATGCGCAACGACGGCCCGTGGACCTTGCCCGAAGGGCTGCGGCGCAGCAACGGCGTGTTCACGCTGAGCGGCGGCACCGCAGCTCAGGGCTGGCAGGTCAGCCTGATGGGCTATGACGCGCGCTGGTCGTCCACCGACCAGGTGCCGCAACGCTTGATCAATGCCGGAAGCTACCAAGGCCAACCTTTCGGCCGCTACGACGCGGTGGACCCGACCGACGGCGGCAACACCTCGCGGTACAGCCTGTCCGGCGAGTGGCACAACACGACGGCCGCGGGCACGACCAAGGTGTCGGCCTATGCCATGCGCTACCGGCTGCAGTTGGTGTCCAACTTCACCTACGCGCTGGAACGGCCAGCCACTGGCGACCAATTCATGCAGCGCGACCGGCGGGACATCACCGGGCTGGCCGCCAGCCATACAGTCGGCCACACCCTGTTCGGTCTGCCCGCGCGCAGCGAAGTGGGGCTGAATGTGCGCCAGGACCGCATCAACGTGAGCCTGTACGACACCCAGGCGCAGGCCATCACCGGCACCACGCGTGACGACCGGGTGCGCGAAACCATGGTCGGCCTGTACGGCCAGACCGCGCTGGAACTGACGCCGTGGTTGCGCAGCATCGTGGGGCTGCGGTCTGACCACATTCGCATGCAGGTGGACAGCCGCACACTGGCCGCGAATTCAGGCAGCCCAGGCGCCCAGCAGGTGTCGCCGAAGTTCACCTTGGTCGCCGGCCCGTTTGCCAAGACCGAGTTCTTCTTCAATGCCGGCCGTGGCTTGCACAGCAACGACGCGCGCGGCACCCCCATCACGCAAGACCCCAAGACCGGTGACCCGCAAGACAAGGTGCCTGCGCTGGTGGCCAGCCGGGGCTACGAGTTGGGCGCGCGCAGCGAATTCATACCCGGATTGCAAACCTCGCTGGCGCTGTGGAAACTGGACTTCGATTCGGAACTGGTCTACGTGGGCGACGCTGGCGCCACCGAAGCCGCAGCTGCCAGCCGGCGCCACGGTGTGGAGTTCAACAACCGCTACACGCCGCTGCCCTGGCTGCTGCTCGACGCCGACCTGGCCTGGACGCACAGCCGCTTCGTCAACGGCGACCGCATCCCGAACGCGGTGGACCGCGTGGCCTCGGTCGCGGCCACGCTGCGCGACCTGGGGCCGTGGAGCGCCAGCCTGCAGTGGCGCTACCTGGGCAGTGGCGCGTTGATCGAAGACAACAGCCAGCGCAGTCAGTCTTCGGTCACCACCAACCTGCGCCTGGGCTACAAGCTGGCCGCTCTGGGTGCATTTGGCAAGGGCAGTGAGCTGACGCTGGATGTCTTCAACCTGCTCAACCGCAAGGTCAACGACATCCAGTACTTCTATGAATCTCAACTGCCGGGTGAAGCCGCGCCCGTGGCCGACCGTCATGTGCACCCGGCCGAACCACGTACCCTGCGGCTGACCTTGCGGGTGGGCTTCTGAGGGCGGCGCGGTACCAGGTCAGCGCTTGATGCGGCTGATCTTGGTGCCTTCGATGCTCAGGCTGGCCATCAAGCCTTGCTGGTCGGTGATGAAGGCGTAGGCATCGTCTTTCAGCGTCGAGGTGGACAGGTTCTTGCCCACGCCTTCGTTGACCACCACCACACTCGGGCCGACACCGAATTCCCAGCCCTTGGATTTGTCCAGGTACTGCACGGCCTTGTCGCTCATCAGGAAGACGACATAGGCGTAAGACTCCGCACCGGCCTGCCAGCCCCACGAGGCCGACACCGTGTTGAAGTATTCGGTAACCTTGGCACCTTTCAGCAGCACGCCTTCGCCGTAGCTGCCGCCGAACACCAGACCGGCCTTCACGACCTTCGGAAAGACCAGGATGGCCTTGGCGTTCTTGCTGATCGTCTCGGCCACCGGACGGGCCTTGTACAAGGTCTGCAGTGCTTGTGCTGCATCCTTGTCCAGGTTGCCGGCATCGGCTGCGCTGGCTGTGCCAACGAAGCCCGTCAGCAGGCATGCCGAGGCGGCCATCAAGGCGGTGAGCTGGAAAGTACGACGGGTGGTGTTCATGTTGTTTCCTCTTGAGTGGGTGCAGCGCATGCGCGCCGGCCGACCCCATTTGTAGGCGCATGGGCAGGTGCAGGTCTGTTCGACAGCGCACCCACGCGGCCAGCCGGCGGTCTCAACTGGCGCCCAGGGCCGCCGATGCGGCAGGCGAGAATCGTGGTCATGGTCCCCGAGCAAGCCCTGCCAACTCCCGCCGCACCCGGTCCCTGGCGCCTCTCCGTCGCCCCGATGATGGATTGGACCGACCGCCACTGCCGGCACTTCCACCGCCTGCTGACGAAGCGCACGCGGCTGTACACCGAGATGGTGACCACCGGTGCGCTGATCCACGGCGACGTGCCGCGCCACCTCGACTTCAACACCGAAGAACACCCCGTGGCACTGCAGTTGGGCGGCAGCGAACCGGCCGACCTGGCGCACTGCGCCCGGCTGGCTGAAAAGTGGGGCTACGACGAGGTCAACCTGAACTGCGGCTGCCCGAGTGAACGCGTGCAGCGCGGCGCTTTTGGCGCCTGCCTGATGGCCGAACCCGAGTTGGTGGCCGACTGCGTGAAGGCCATGCGCGACGCGGTGAGCCTGCCGGTGACGGTGAAGCACCGCATCGGCATCGACCGCGGCGAGAGCTACGACTTCGTGCGCGATTTCGTCGGCACGGTGGCCACGCGCGGCGGTTGCGAGGTCTTCATCGTGCACGCCCGCAATGCCTGGCTGCAGGGCTTGAGCCCGAAAGAAAACCGCGAGATTCCGCCGCTGCGCTACGAGTTGGCGCATCGTCTGAAGCGCGACTTTCCACACCTGACCATCGTCATCAACGGTGGCGTGAACACGCCCGAGCAGATTGCCGAACAGCTGCAGCATGTCGACGGCGTGATGGTGGGGCGGCACGCCTATCACGAGCCCTGGAGCATGGCCGGCTGGGACGAGCGCTTCTTCGGCGACAGCCCGCGCTGCAAAGATGGCAACGATCGCGACGCCGTGGAAGATGCGATGGTCGTCTACATGGCGCGCCTCGACGCTGCTGGCGTGCCTTGGGGCCACGCCTCGCGCCATATGCTCGGCCTGCGCAACGGCCAGCCCGGCGCGCGGCGCTGGCGCCAGGTGTGGAGCGACAGCCGATACAAGTCTGGCGCACCGGCCGCGGCGCAAGCCGAGGCCCGCGCGCAGATGCTGGAAACGGCGCTGCGCGCGAACCAGCCTGCGCCGTTTTCAACTCTTCTCAACGACACAACAGCCGGAGTCGGCGCATGAGCAGCAAATCCTTACCTGGCGTCATCGGCATCATCGGCGGCAGCGGGCTTTACGACCTGGCCGGCCTGACCGACACGCACTGGGTCACGGTGGACACGCCCTGGGGCGCGCCGTCGGACCAGATCTTTCGCGGCCGCCTGGTGAACGACCATGGCGAGGCAGAACTGGCCTTCCTGCCGCGCCACGGACGGGGCCACCGCATACCCCCCAGCGAGGTCAACTACCGCGCCAACATCGCCGCGCTGAAGAGCCTGGGCGTGACCGATGTGCTGTCCTTGTCGGCGGTCGGCAGCCTGCGTGCCGATCTGCCGCCGGGCACCTTCGTGGTCGTGGACCAGTTCATCGACCGCACCTACGCGCGTGAGAAAAGCTTTTTCGGGACCGGCTTGGTGGCGCACGTTTCGGTGGCGCAGCCGGTGTGCACACGCTTGGGCAACCACGTGCAGGCCGCGCTGGCGCAGCAAGGCATACCGCACGCCCGGGGCGGCACGTACCTGGTGATGGAAGGCTCGCAGTTCAGCACCTTGGCCGAGTCGCAGCTATACCGCAGCTGGAACGCCAGCGTCATTGGTATGACGAATATGCCGGAAGCCAAACTGGCGCGCGAGGCCGAGCTTTGCTACGCATCGATTTCGATGGTCACCGACTTCGACTGCTGGCACCCGGGCCATGACGCCGTGACCGTGGACGCCATCATTCAAGTGCTGCTGGGCAACGCGCAGGCCGCGCGCAGGCTGGTGGCGGGGCTGGCCGGCAACATCGCGGGCGACGTGCAAGCCCTGAGCTGCGCTTGCCGCAGCGCCTTGCAGCACGCGCTGATCACCGCGCCCGAAGCGCGCGACCCGGCGATGGTGGAGAAGCTGCGCGGCATCGCCGGCCGCGTGCTGGGGCAGGGCGCTTGAAGATCGCAGGAGTGGCAATGCGCACGCTGTGCGCCACGGCGCAGCGTGACGCGGTGCAGGTGATCGACCAGCGTTTGCTGCCGCACCGGCTGCAGCTGGAAACGCTGCGCACGGCGCAGCAGGTGCACACCGCCATCCGCGACATGTGGGTGCGCGGCGCACCGCTGATCGGCGCGACGGCGGCTTATGGGCTGGCCTTGCAGATGCGGCTGGACGCGTCGGACTGCGCGCTGGAAGAGACGGCCGATTTCCTGCGTTCGGCGCGGCCGACAGCGGTGAACCTGGACTGGGCCGTGACGCGGATGTTGAGCGCGCTGCGGCCGGTGCCTGTGGCTTCGCGGGCCACGGCGGCGTGGGCAGCGGCCGATGCCATTGCCGAGGACGATGTGGCCGTCAACGCCGCCATCGGCCAGCACGGGCTGGCGCTGCTGCAGGCTATCGCGGCGCGCAAGCCCGGGCCGGTTCAGGTGCTGACGCATTGCAACGCCGGCTGGCTGGCAACGGTCGATTGGGGCACCGCCACTTCACCCATCTACCAGGCGCACGCGGCCGGTCTGTCGGTGAACGTGTGGGTGGACGAGACGCGCCCGCGCAACCAGGGCGCCAGCCTGACGGCCTGGGAACTGGGCCAGGCCGGCGTGCCACACACGCTGATCGTCGACAACGCGGGCGGGCACTTGATGCAGCACGGCCAGGTGGACATCGTCATCGTCGGCTGCGACCGCGTGACGGCGCGTGGCGATGTCTGCAACAAGATCGGCACCTACCTGAAGGCGCTGGCGGCGCACGACAACGGCGTGCCGTTTTACGTGGCCATGCCGACGTCGACGCTGGACCTGAGCCTGCTGGACGGCGTGGCCGAAATCCCGATCGAGGATCGCAGCCCGCGCGAGGTCACCCACCTCAGCGGGCGCACTGCGGCGGGTGAGGTGGTCGAGGTTTGCGTGACGGCCGAAGGCACGGCTGCCGCCAACCCGGCCTTCGACGTGACGCCGGCGCGGTTGGTGACCGGCCTGATCACCGAATACGGCATCGTGCCCGCCAACGAAACCGCGCTGCGCCGTTTGATGGAGACTCCACGATGACTTTTGCGGACACACCCGAAGACACCCCGCAAGCCCGCGCCGATGCCGTGGCCGCCGTGCAGCGCATGGACGCGCTGGGCATGAACCGAGGCAGCACGGGCAACCTCAGCGTGCGCGCCGCGCGCGACGGCAAGCCCGGCATGCTGATCACACCAACCGGCATGGGCGCCGACGGCTTGCGCCCGCAAGACCTGGTCTGGCGCGGCTGGGACGGCACCCTGCACGGCGACTGGCAGCCCAGCAGCGAATGGCATTTCCACCAGGCCGTGTACCTGGCGCGGCCGGACCTGAACGCCGTGCTGCACACGCATTCCACGCACGCGGCCGCGCTGGCCTGTCTGCGCCGTGAACTGCCCGCTTTCCACTACATGGTGGCCGTGGCCGGCGGCGACAGCGTGCCCTGCGTGCCTTACCACCTGTTCGGCACCGAAGCGCTGTCGCAGGCCGTGGCCGGTGCCATGCACAACCGCGACGCCTGCCTGATGGCCAACCACGGCCTGGTGGCAGCGGGCGCCACGCTCGCGCAGGCGATGAAGGTGCTGCAGGAAATCGAGTCGCTGTGCGAGGTCTACCTGAAGGCGCTGGCGGGGGGTGTACCTGCGGTGCTCAGCCGCGAACAGATGGCCGAGGTCATCGAAAAGTTCCGCAGCTACGGCCGCGCGGCGCGGGCCTGAAATCAGCCCGGTTGGCGGTCGGGCCACGTCGCCAGCAACAGCCCCAGCAGCGCCAAAGCGAAAGCAGCCACGTGCGCGGGGCCGAAGCCTTCGCCCAGCACGACCACGCCGACCAGCGCTGCGCTCACGGGCAGCAGCACGGTGAACACACCGGCCCGCGACGAGGGCACGTGCCGCAGGCCCTGCATCCACAGCCACACCGTCACCATGCTGGCGGCAACAGCGTAGAAAGTCAGCAAGGCCCAACTGGGCAGCGGCACGGCAGCGAAGTCGAAATTGCGCGCCTGCCAGAGGCCGAAGGGCGTGACCAAGGCCAGCCCCCACAGGTTGATCAGCGCGCTGATGCGGCGCGGTGCCACACGGCCCGACAAACGCTTGCCGATGACCACGTAGCAGGCTTCGCAGAACACCGCGCACAGCAGCAGGGCGTAACCCAGCGGTGAGCCCGCAGCCTCTGCCGTTGAAGGCGGGTTGCTGTTGCGGGCCAGCGCCAGCAACGCGATGCCGAATGCCGCGCACGCAATGGCCAGCACCACGCGCGGGCGTATCTGCTCGCCCAACCCGATGCGCGACAACAGCGCCACCGCCGCCGGTATGGCCGCCATCACCACGCCGGCCGCCAGTGCCGAGGTCAGCGCCACGCCGTACAGCATGCAGACGCTGAACAGCACGTTGCCAAGGAAGCTTTCCCAGAACAGCAAGATGCGGTCGTGGCGCGACAGCGGTGCTTCGCCGGGTTGCCGTCGCACCCAATGCGCCATCGCCACGGCCGCGATGCCGAAGCGCAGCCAGGCCAGCAGCAGCACCGGGAAGACGGCCACCAGCAGCTTCGACAAGCCCACGTAACAGCCCACCAACGCCATGCTGGCGCTGAGGCTGAGGTAGGCCCAGGCGGGCGGGCGGGGTGCGCTCAGAACCGGCTCAAGCGCGGTTGGCCGCAGCCAGGTCGCGCGTGCGCTGGCGTTCGGCGCGCGCAATGGCGTAGCTGGCCAGCAGCACGCCCAGCGCCACCAGGCCGACCATCAGCGTCGCCACGGCGTTGACGCTGGGGTTCAAGCCCAGGCGTGCCCGGCTGAAGATCACCAGCGGCATCGTCGTCGCGCCGGGCCCGGACAGAAAGGCCGACAGCACCACGTCGTCCAGCGAGATGGTGAAGGTCAGCAGCCAGGCCGAGACCAGGCTCTGCGCGATCATCGGCAGCGTCACCAGCCAGAACACCTGCTGCGGCCGCGCGCCCAGGTCCATCGCGGCTTCTTCCAGCTGCGGGTTCAGTTCCTTCAAACGCGCTTGGATCACCACCGTGGCGTAGGCCATGCCCAACAGCAGGTGGCCCAGCCAGATCGTCACCCAGCCACGTTCCGGAAACCCCAGGGCGCGTTGCACGCTGACCAGCATCAGCAGCAGCGACAAACCCACCACCACCTCGGGCATCACCAGCGGCGCGCTGACCATGCCGCTGAACAACGTGCGGCCGGTGTAGCGCTTGTATTTCGTCAGCGTGAAGGCGGCCAGGGTGCCCAGCACCACCGAGCCGCAGGCGGTCAGGAAGGCAATCTTCAGGCTCAGCCACAGGCCTGCGATCAGTTCTTCATCGCCGCCCAGCGCGGCGTACCACTTCAACGTGAAACCGCGCCAGACGTTCGGGATGGGCGAGTCGTTGAAGGAAAAGACCACCAGCGCCACGATCGGCACGTACAAAAACAGATAGCCCAGTGACAGCCAGCCACGGCCGAACCAGCGGTGCAGGTCAGCGGCCTTCATCGCGCAACCTCATCGGCTTCGGCCTGGTATTTGTTGAACAAGGCCAGCGGGACGATGATCAGCAGCACCATCACCACGGCCACCGTGGACGCCATCGGCCAGTCGTTGTTGCTGAAGAACTCGTCCCATAGCACGCGGCCAATCATCAGCGTCTCAGGCCCGCCCAGCAGTTCGGGTATGACGTATTCGCCGACGCACGGGATGAACACCAGCATGCTGCCGGCGATGATGCCGGCCTTGCTCAGCGGCACCGTCACCCGCCAGAAGGCCTGCCAAGGCGTGGCGCCCAGGTCGGACGCAGCTTCCAGCAAACGCAGGTCCATCTTCGACAAGTTGCTGTACAGCGGCAGGATCATGAAGGGCAGGTAGGTGTAGGCCATGCCCAGCACCAGCGAGAAGGGCGTGTGCATCAACTGGCCGAGCGTGGAGATCAAGCCCAGCGCCAGCAGCACCTGGTCGAAGCCGCTGCCCACCAGCGCGTCGGCCACCCAGCCGCCTTCGGTCAACAGCGAACGCCAGGCATACACGCGCAGCAAGAACGAAGTCCAGAAGGGCAGCATCACCAGCATCAGCAGCGCCGGCTGCAAGGTGGGGCGCGCGCGGGCCATGAAGTAGGCGAAGGGGTAGCCGATGAACAGGCAGAGCAGCGTGGTCGCCAACGCGTAACGCAGGCTGGCCAGGTAGGTGTTCAGGTAGAGCGCGTCTCGCGCCAGGGTCACGTAATTGGCGAACTGGAAGGCCAGGTGGATGGCGCCGCCCTGGAAGCTGACGATGTCCTTGAAGGCGATCTCGTCCATTTCGGACACGCTGATCTTGCCCACGATGAGAAAGGGCGCCAGGAAGAAGACCAGCAGGAAGACAAAGGGAATCGCGATCACCAGGTGGCGACCGCTGAAGAACGGCGTGCCGCGCTTCATCACGGCTTCACTGCTTCGCTGCTTCACTGGGTCAGCACAACGTGGGCACTGTCGCTCCAACTGGCCCACACGGTGTCGCCCCAGGTGGCGTCCTGCCGCTGCCGTTCGGTGTTGGCCATGCTGACCTTCAGCGCCTCGCCGCTGGCCAGTTGCAGGTGAAAGACGGTGTGGCTGCCGAAGTAGGACAGCTCTTGCACGGTGCCCTGCACCTGGTTGAAATCGCCTGCCGGCTTGTCGCGCGTCAGGCTGATTTTTTCGGGCCGCAACGCCACCGTCACGGCCATGCCTTGCGTGCCGGTGATGCCGTGGCCGACGCGGTGGCGGCAGTCGGCGCTGGCGATCTCGCAGTGGTCGTCGGCGTCCACATCCAGCGTGCCGGGCATCAGGTTCACGTTGCCGATGAAGTCAGCCACGAAACGCGAGTTCGGTGTCTCGTAGATGTCGCCCGGCGCGCCCACCTGCAGCAGCCGGCCCTCGCTCATGATGGCGATGCGGCTGGCCATGGTCATGGCCTCTTCCTGGTCGTGGGTGACCATCACGCAGGTCACGCCGACCTGTTCGATGATGTTGACCAACTCGATCTGCGTTTCCTCGCGCAGTTTTTTGTCCAGCGCGCCCAGAGGTTCATCGAGCAAAAGCATCTGCGGCTGCTTGGCCAGGCTGCGCGCCAGGGCCACGCGTTGCTGTTGGCCGCCTGAGAGTTGATGCGGTTTGCGCTGCGCGAACTTCGTTAGCTGCACCAGCTTCAACAAGCTGTCCACGCGGTCGGCGATGTGCGCCTTCGGCAGACCTTCGCGCTCCAGACCGAAGGCGATGTTCTTCCACACCGTCAGGTGCGGAAAGAGCGCGTAGCTCTGGAACATCATGTTCATCGGCCGCTGGTAGGGCGGCAGGCCCGCCAAGTCGACACCGTCCAGCACGATGCGGCCCGAGGTCGGGGTTTCGAAGCCGGCCAGCATGCGCAGCAGCGTGCTCTTGCCGCAGCCGGAAGAACCCAGCAAAGCGAAGATTTCGCCCTTGGCGATGTCGAGGTTGACGCGGTTGACGGCCTTGATGCCGTTGAAGTCTTTGACGAGGTCCTGGATCTGCAGGAAAGCCGGTTGCGCAGGCGCGGTGGCGGGTAGGAAAACGGGTACGGAAACGGGTGGTGCCATCGCTGGATTCAAGCGGCCCGGCGGATGGCCCCGCGCAAGGTTTCGACCATCTGGTCGATGTGTGCCCGCTCAACGATCAACGGTGGCGACAGCGCCAGCGTGTCGCCCGTGCTGCGGACCATCAGGCCGTGCTGCCAGCAGTCGAGAAAGACGCCAAACGCCCGCTTCGTCGGTGCGCCGGCGATAGGCGCCAGTTCGATGCCGCCCACCAGGCCGATGTTGCGGACGTCGATGACGTTGGGGTCGCCCTTCAGGCTGTGCATGCCCTGCGCGAAGTAGCTGGCCATGTCCGCAGCGCGGGTCAACAGGCCCTCTTCGGCGTAGGTGTCCAACGTGGCGATGCCGGCCGCGCAGGCCAGCGGGTGGGCCGAATAGGTGTAGC
>JBBQAI010000208.1:0-3650 GCA_038316205.1 Burkholderiales bacterium | reverse complement strand
GCGAGCCCGCGCCGATGGCCATTCGTTGGCGTCAGCCCTTCGCCCAGCCCGACCACCACCCGGCACAGGTCTTGCCGCGCGAACTACCGGTCTAGTTCGGCCCAGCGCGGCCGATAACGAGGTAGTCGAGGGAAGCGCATGGATTGCGATCGCACAAACCCTGCGGCTACCACCCCTCTGACAGGGCCCACTCAACGCAGCACCGTCGTTCACTGGGTCGTCGTGCCTGGCCAGCGCCGGTGCACTCCATATCGGCGTTCGTCGCGCCGCTGTTCCACACCGGTTGAACCTGCCTGAGACTGACTTTGGCGCTGCTGGATGGGCGCTCTCCCCTCCACCTTTCCCTCCGACCTGAAATTCAAGGACCAAAATCATCATGGACAAGAAATTGATCGCCACTCTGCTGGGTGTGTCTGGCGTGTTGCTGTGGTTCATGCCCCTCTTGAACGTTGAGTTCATGGGCCAGCAGATGTACCAGTCGGGCCAGCACATCGGCGGCATCGCCTACCTCCTCTTGCTGGCGGCGGTGGCCTACGCGGTGCTGTCGTGGATGCAGCAGCATGTGCCGCGCATCATCGCCAGTGCCTTGGCGACCGCGATCTGCGGCATGTTCCTACTCCAGGCTGGCAGCGGCGCCGCCTGGGGCCTGTATGCGCTGCTGCTGGTCAATATCGCCGGCCTGGCAATGGCCGTGCGCGACAACCGGGCCGCGGCGGTGGCAGCGATTGGGGTGCGGGCATGACGAATCGACGCTTGAACCGCGCGGCCGTCGGCCTGGCCCTGGCCATCGCCGCAACGGCGCTGATCGGCTGCAAGGGGCAGGTCCCGGACGGCAAGGGCAAGCCGGCTGAGGCGGTTTCGACCGCGGCAGCGGTTGAAGTGGACCAGACCACGTTCTGTGTGGCCAAGGCAGCGGAGCCCGCTACCCACTGCCGCCCGGGGCAAAGGGTGGTGTTCATGCCGTCGTCCTGGGGCAACGAGCAGTTGCCGATCCTGTTTGCCGCGCTCAACTGCGACCTGCGCTACACCGTGGCGCTGACCCACGGCGCGGTGACCTGTATCTACACCGCCCTCAAGCCAAAACCTGCCGCTGCGCAGGCGTCGGCACCAGCCGGGCCAGCGTCGAAGTGACGCAGACCGGGCTTTGCCCTCGCACTGCGGCCAAGTGCGGCGACGCCGAGGCAGGCGCGCCGCACCCGAACTCGCCGCGGCAATTCAACCTCACGCGCAACGACTTCGGCCAACGACTTCGCGCGAGGCCAGCCCCGCACACCCAACCCTTTCGGAGATTTTGATGACATTGCGATTGACCTCACGCCTGCTGGCAGCCGCGCTGGCCTTGTGTACCGCTTCGGCATTCGCTGATGAGGCGGCAGACCTGTACAGCCAAGTGGAAGCAGGACGATGTGCCCCGGCGATGGGCACGCTGAAATCGCGCGCGGCAGACGGAGATGCGGCATTTCAATATGAGCTTTCTCGGGCCAGTTATTTCGGCAAGTGCACCGGCAAGGATTTTGCGGTGGCGGCAACTTGGGTTCGCAAAGCGGCTGAGCAGGGGCATGTCGATGCGCAGAACAGCCTGGGCGTCCTGTACGGCAACGGCGAAGGCGTGGCCAAGGACCCGCGCGAGGCCGTGGCCTGGCTCCGCAAGGCGGCTGAGCAGGGGCAGGCCGACGCGCAGCACAACCTGGGCTTCAGGTACGCCAACGGCGAAGGCGTGACCAAGGACCCGCGCGAGGCCGTGGCCTGGTACCGCAAGGCGGCTGAGCAGGGGCAGGCCAACGCGCAGCACAACCTGGGCTTGATGTACGCCAACGGCGAAGGCGTGGCCAAGGACCCTCGCGAGGCCGTGGCCTGGTATCGCAAGGCGGCTGAGCAGGGGGATGTCGAGGCGCAGAACAACTTGGGATTTGCCCATGAGGCCGGAAACGGCGTGCTGCAAGACTTCACGCTCGCCGCCCAGTGGTACGAAAAAGCCGCGCGCCAGGGCAATGCCTGGGGACAACGCAACCTGGCCCGCTTGCTGCGCGACGGCAAGGGTGTTGCAGCCAACCCGGTGCTGGCCCATGCCTGGTTCAACCGCGCCAGTGCCGCCGACGAGCCCCACCCCAATGCCGCCGAGGAGCGCGACGCCCTGGCCGAGAACCTGAGCCCGGCGCAACTGGCCGACAGCCAGCGCCTGGCGCGGGAGTGGACGGTGGGTGCCGCGATGGGTGCGCCGCGCGTCAAGGTGGCCAGCAGCCCGCGCCCAGCGCCCGCGCCGGCACCAGTGGCCGTGCCGGTGTCCTATGACAACTATCCCGCACGCCCAGCGGCCCGGCCTGGCGTGACCACCTGCAACACCCAGTGCAACAACGGCAACTGCTTTCGCACCTACGGCGACGGCCGCAAGACGCACTTTCAGGCGCAGCGCAAGTTCAATCCGCTTACCAGTGCGTGGGAGTTCGACGCCGGCACCTGCTGAGCACGCCGCCTGGCAGCGCCAAGCCACCGGCATGCCGGCGGGCGGGCGCACAGGGTTCACCGACCTATCGGCCCAGGTGCTGCCCACAAGATTTGACGATTCCCACCGCGCCCTTTCCTGCCATGACCACTGCCCTGATCTGTGACGACGAGCCCCTGATGCGCGCCAACCTGCGCGACCACCTGGAGCTGCTGTGGCCAGACCTGCAGGTGGTGGACGAAGCCGTCGACGGGCCCGATGCGCTTCGCAAAATCAACACCCTGCAGCCGGACATCGCCTTTCTGGACATCCAGATGCCCGGCCTCACCGGCTTGCAGGTGGCGCAGTTGGCGCAATTGGCGCAGGCGCCGACCCAGGTGGTGTTTGTGACGGCCTTCGACCGCCACGCCCTGGAGGCCTTCGACGCGCATGCGGTCGACTATTTGCTCAAGCCCCTGGATGCAGCAAGGCTGGCCCGCATGGTGACCCGCTTGAAGCAGACCTTGCCCAGCCGCCACCTGGCACCGGTGGATGCGCTGCAGACGCAGTTGCAGGTGCTGGCGCGCCAGCTGGCCGAGCGGGCCGAACCGGTCGCCAAGCCGCTGATGGACTGGTTGCAGGTGGACGTGGGCAAGCAGGTGCGCATGCTGCACGTGGACGACGTGATGTACTTCGAGTCGGACAGCAAGTACACCCGCGTGGTCGGCCAGGACTGTGATGGCCTGATCCGCCTGTCGCTGAAGGACTTGCTCGCCAGCCTGGACGCCAGGCGCTACCTGCAAGTGCACCGCAGCGTGGTGGTCAACCGCAGCCATGTCCATGCGGTGCACCGCCGCGGTGACGTGATGGAGATCGAGATCCGCGGGCGAGCGCAGCGGCTGCGGGTCTCGGAGTCTTGCCAGCACCTGTTTCGGGCCATGTGATGCCACGTCGGCTGCAGGTGTTGACCACAGGTGCCGGCCCGCTGGTGGTGGTGGGCGGTCTGGCGCTGCTCGACCATGCCACCAACGGCCCCGCCAGCGCCCCCGGCATCTTGCTGGGCGCGGCCTTGGTGGGGCTGATCGCCGCGCTGGGCGCCTGGGGGTCGCAGCGTTTGCGCCCATTGGCCCAGGCGCTGCAGTTGGCGCTGACCAGTGTGGCCGAACTGGCCGTGGGGGTGATGCTGGTCTACCTGCTGGCCGCACCGCTGACTGCGCTGTTGCCCCAG
>JBBQAI010000213.1:0-3229 GCA_038316205.1 Burkholderiales bacterium | reverse complement strand
AAAACTGACTGGCCAGGGCAAAGCCGTGCACCGCCCGGTTGTCATCCTGCCCGAGGAACACTTCGTTCTGACCATCATCCCGCGTGGCGGTGGCACCGGCTACACCGGCGGCGCGGTGCCGCTGACCTGGAAGAGCGCGGTGATCAACACCGAGAAGCTCGAAGCGATGGGCGCGGTCGAGATGCTGCAGTTGCCGGGTCTGAGCGCGCCCGTGGCCACCATCACCAGCGAAGCCGGCGTGGTGACACAGCGCGTCACCGACGCGGCCGAGCACGCCGGCTTCGTGTTTGCGGTGGACCCGACCTCGGCCGAGGCCAGTTGCATCGGCGGGACTATCGCGATGAACGCCGGCGGCAAGAAGGCTGTGTTGTGGGGCACGGCGCTCGACAACCTGGCATCTTGGCGCATGGTCACGCCCGATGCGAAGTGGCTCGAAGTGACGCGCCTGAACCACAACCTGGGCAAGATCCACGACGCGCCACTGGCCAGCTTCAGGCTGGACTATTTCGACGCCAGCGGCAAGAAGCTGCAACGCACCGAGCAGCTCGACATCCCGGGCCGCGTCTTCCGCAAGGAAGGCCTGGGCAAGGACGTCACCGACAAGTTTTTGGCCGGCCTGCCTGGCATCCAGAAGGAAGGCTGCGACGGCTTGATCACCAGCGCGCGCTGGATCCTGCACCGCATGCCCGCGCACATGCGCACCGTGTGCCTGGAGTTCTTCGGCAACGCCAAAGATGCGGTGCCCAGCATCGTCGAGATCAAGGACTACCTGTTTGGTTTGAAGGAGCAGGGCGTTCTGCTCGCCGGCCTGGAGCACCTGGACGACCGTTACCTGAAGGCCGTGGGCTATGCCACCAAGAGCAAGCGGCCGCTCAGCGGCAGCGGCCTGCCCAAGATGGTGCTGCTGGGCGACATCGTCGGCGACGACGCCGACGCCGTGGCGCGTGCCACCAGCGAGGTTGTGCGCATCGCCAATTCGCGCGCCGGAGAAGGCTTCACTGCCGTCAGCGCCGACGCGCGCAAGAAGTTCTGGCTGGACCGCAAGCGCACGGCCGCCATCGCCAAGCACACCAACGCCTTCAAGATCAACGAAGACGTGGTGATCCCGTTGCCGCGCATGGGTGAATACACCGAAGGCATCGAGCGCATCAACATCGAGCTCAGCCTGCGCAACAAGGTGGCGATTGCCGAACGCCTGGAAGCCTTCTTCGCGCGTGAACAGATGCCGCTGGGCAAGAGCGACGACGCGGGCGAGATTTCAAGCGCCGTGCTGCTGGAAGACCGCGTACAGCTTGCACTGGCGCTGCTGCGTGTGGTGCGTGGGTTGTGGAAGTCGTGGATCAAAAACCTGGACGTCGTGGAGGCCGACAGCGGCCGTTCGATGTTCTCGCTTCTGCAGGACCACACGCTGCGTGCGTCTTGGAAGACGCAGATCCTGAAGCCGCTGGAGCAGCTCTTTGTCGGCGACGCCTTCGCACCGATCCTGGCCCAGTGCAAGGCGATACACCAGGAAGTGCTGAAGGGCCGCGTCTGGGCGGCGTTGCACATGCACGCCGGCGACGGCAATGTGCACACCAACATCCCCGTCAACAGCGACAACTACGCCATGCTGCAGACGGCCCACGAAGCCGTCGCCCGCATCATGACGTTGGCCCGTGACCTGGGCGGCGTGATCAGTGGCGAACACGGCATCGGCATCACCAAGCTGGAATTCGTCACCGACGACGAATTGCAAGCCTTCGCCGACTACAAGCAGCGCATCGACCCAGATGGCCGCTTCAACAAAGGCAAGCTGCTGCGCGGTACAGCGACCGACAGCCGCGCCGCTGACCTCAGCGCCGCCTACACGCCCAGCTTTGGCCTGATGGGGCACGAGTCGCTCATCATGCAGCAGAGCGACATCGGCGCCATCAGCGAGAGCATCAAGGACTGCCTGCGCTGCGGGAAGTGCAAACCGGTCTGCGCCACCCACGTGCCGCGCGCGAATTTGCTCTACAGCCCGCGCAACAAGATTCTGGCCACGTCGCTGCTGATCGAGGCATTTCTGTACGAAGAGCAGACGCGGCGCGGCATCAGCGTCAAGCACTGGGCCGACTTCGAAGACGTGGCCGACCACTGCACCGTCTGCCACAAGTGCTTGTCGCCGTGCCCGGTCGATATCGACTTCGGCGACGTCACCATGGCCATGCGCAACCTGCTGCGCAAGATGGGCAAGAAGACCTTTCGCCCGGGCAACGCGGCGGCCATGCTGTTCCTGAACGCCACCAACCCACAGACCATCAAGCTGATGCGCACCGGCATGGTCGACGTCGGCTTCAAGGTGCAGCGCTTCCTCAACGGTGTGCTCAGGCTTGCGGCCCGCAAGCAGACCGCAGCACCGCCGGCCACGCTGGGTGCTGCGCCGATCAAGGAACAGATCATCCATTTCATCAACAAGAAAATGCCGGGCGGCTTGCCGAAAAAGACGGCGCGCGCGCTGCTGGACATCGAGGACAAGGACTACGTCCCCATCATCCGCAACCCGCAGGCGACGACCGCCGAGACCGAGGCCGTTTTCTACTTCCCCGGCTGCGGGTCCGAGCGCTTGTTCAGCCAGGTCGGCCTGGCCACGCAGGCCATGCTGTGGCACGCCGGCGTGCAGACCGTGCTGCCGCCGGGCTATCTGTGCTGCGGCTACCCACAGCGCGGCAGCGGGCAGGCCGACAAGGCCGAGAAGATCATCACCGACAACCGGGTGCTATTCCACCGCGTGGCCAACACCCTGAACTACCTGGACATCAAGACCGTGGTGGTCAGCTGCGGCACCTGCTACGACCAGCTGCAGGGCTACAAGTTCGAGGACATCTTCCCCGGTTGCCGCATCGTGGACATCCACGAATACCTGCTTGAGAAAGGCATCAAGCTCGATGCCTCACAGGCTGCCGGCTATCTGTACCACGACCCCTGCCACAGCCCGATGAAGCTGCAGGACCCGATGAAAACGGTGAAGGCGCTGGTCGGTCCGAACGTGTTGAAGAACGAGCGCTGCTGCGGCGAAAGTGGCACGTTGGGTGTGACCCGGCCCGACATCAGCACCCAGGTGCGTTTTCGCAAGGAAGAAGAGATCCGTTCTGGCGAGGCAGCGCTGCGCCAAATGATGGCGGCGACGCCCGGTTTGAGTGCTGCGGCGCAGGCCAACGTGAAGATCCTGACCAGCTGCCCCAGTTGCCTGCAAGGCCTGAAGCGCTTT
>JBBQAI010000225.1:0-2065 GCA_038316205.1 Burkholderiales bacterium | reverse complement strand
TTGGGCTGCGTCTACGGCGGCGCCACGGTCTGCGCCTGGTACCCGATCACGCCGTCGTCGTCGGTGGCCGAGGCGTTCGACAAGTATTGCCGCAAGTACCGGGTGGACGCCGAGACCGGCGCGCACAAGTTCGCCATCGTGCAGGCCGAGGACGAGATCGCCTCGATCGGCATGATCACCGGCGCCGGCTGGAACGGTGCCCGGGCGTTTACCGCCACCTCGGGCCCGGGCGTGTCGCTGATGACCGAGTTCATCGGCCTGGCCTACTTTGCCGAGATCCCGCTGACCATCATCAATGTGCAGCGCGGCGGGCCGTCCACCGGCATGCCCACCCGCACCCAGCAAGCCGACCTGATCAGCTGCGCCTATGCCTCGCACGGCGACACCAAACATGTGATGCTGCTGCCGCAAGACCCGGCGGAATGCTTTGAGCATGCCGCCACCGCGCTCGACCTGGCCGACCGGCTGCAAACGCCGGTGTTCGTGATGAGCGATCTGGACATCGGCATGAACCAGCGCCTGTGTGAGCCCCTGAAATGGGACGACGCCAAGCGCTATGACCGGGGCAAGGTGATGACCGCCGCCGAGCTGGAATCGGGCAAGGACTTCGGCCGCTACAAGGATGTGGACGGCGACGGCATCCCCTGGCGCACGCTGCCGGGCACGCACCCCACGCTCGGCGCATTTTTCACCCGGGGCACCACCCGTGACGCCTACGCCCGCTACAGCGAGACCGGCGACGACTACACCTACAACGTCAAGCGCCTGCTCAAGAAATTTGCCACTGCGGCTGATCTGGTGCCGCAACCGGCGTTGCACAAGGCGGCCAAGCGCACCCGGCTCGGCGTGCTGTACTTCGGCTCGACCTCAGCGGCCATGGACGAGGCGCTGGAGGCGCTGGCCGAGTCCGGCATCCACCTGGACGCGATGCGGCTGCGGGCCTTTCCGTTCCCGGCCAGCGTCCTCGATTTCATCTCGGCGCATGACCATGTGTTTGTGGTCGAGCAAAACCGCGACGCCCAGATGCGCACCCTGCTGATCAACGAGCTGGAGATCGACCCGGCCTGGCTGACCAAGGTGCTGCATTACGACGGCACGCCGATCACCGCGCGCTTCATCACCCAGGCGATCACGACCCATGTGCATGCGCTGGCGGTGGCACCGCGCCGTGAACGCATCGTCTGATCCGCGTTGAACCGAGTTGAACCAGACCCCCCCGCATGACCTACCTCGCCAAACCCAAGCTGCACCACCCGACCCTGGTCCGCAACAAGGTCGGCTACACCCGCCGCGACTACGAGGGCAAGATCAGCACGCTGTGCGCCGGCTGTGGCCACGACTCGATCTCGGCGGCGATCGTGCAGGCCTGCTGGCAGCTCGACATCGCGCCGCACCGGGTCGCCAAGCTGTCGGGCATCGGCTGCTCGAGCAAGACACCCGACTATTTTCTGGGCGCCAGCCACGGCTTCAACACGGTGCACGGCCGCATGCCCAGCGTGCTGACCGGTGCCAATCTGGCCAACCGCGATCTGCTGTACCTGGGCGTGTCGGGCGACGGCGATTCAGCGTCCATCGGCATCGGCCAATTTGTGCATGCGATGCGGCGGGCGGTGCGCATGGTCTACATCGTCGAGAACAACGGCGTCTACGGCCTGACCAAGGGCCAGTTCTCGGCCACCGCCGACCGGGGCAGCAAGAGCAAAAAAGGCGTGGTCAACCCCGACTCGGCGGTCGATCTGGTCGGCATCGCGCTGCAGCTCGGTGCCACCTATGTGGCACGCGGATTTTCGGGCGACAAGGGCCAGTTGGTGCCGCTGATCGAGGGCGCGATCCGCCACGGCGGCGCGGCCTTCATCGACGTCATCAGCCCTTGTGTGGCCTTCAACAACCATGCCGGCAGCACCCGCAGCTACGACTATGTGCGCGAGCACAACGAGGCGGTGAGCCGGATCGACTTTATCGACCTGGCTGCACCCGTCACCGCTGATGGGGGTTTTGGCGAGGTCATCACGCTGCCCCAGCACGACGGCAGCGTGATGCGGCTGCGCCGGCTGCAGGCCGACCA
>JBBQAI010000074.1:0-19789 GCA_038316205.1 Burkholderiales bacterium | reverse complement strand
CGCATCGTCGGCCTGGAGGTGGGCGCCGACGACTACCTGCCCAAGCCCTTCAACCCGCGTGAACTGTTGGCCCGCATCCACGCCGTGCTGCGCCGCCGGCCGTCGCCCGAGGCTCCGGGTGCGCCGTCCAAAGAAGCCCAGGTCGTCAACTTCGGGCCTTTCGAAAACGACTTGTCGCAGCGCCTCCTGACGAAGAACGGCGAGCAGATTGCGCTGACCACCGGCGAGTTCAGCATGCTCAAGGCGCTGGTGCGCCACCCGCGCCAACCGCTCAGCCGCGACAAGCTGGCGCAGCTGGCGCGCGGCCGTGAATTCGAGCCCTTCGACCGCAGCCTGGACGTGCAGATCTCTCGCCTGCGCAAGATGCTGGAACCCGACCCGGCGCAGCCCCGCTACATCCAGACGGTGTGGGGTGTCGGCTACGTCTTTGTCCCTGATGGTGCGCACTGAGAACCCACCTTGACAGCCTGACGGGCCTCTTCCCCCCGCAGCGCCGGTCAGCCCTCGGCCTGAGCCTGTTCTGGCGGACTTTCTTCCTGTTGGCGATCTTGCTGACGGGCGGTGTGTTCGCATGGCTGCAGACCTTGCGGGCGCTGGAACTGGAGCCGCGCGCCGTGCAGTCGGCGCGGCAGACGGCGGGGCTGGTGAGCCTGGCGCGGGCCGCGTTGAAGCAAACCGACGGCATCAACCGCGTCACGCTGTTGAAGGGCCTGAGCGCGCAAGAGGCTACGCGCGTCACCCCGCGTGAACCGGCCGACCAGTGGGAGAGTTTCGAGACCGACCGCTACACGCGCCTGCTCAGCCAGCAACTGCGCAGCGTGTTGGGGCCCGATTCCATCGTGGCGCGCAGCGTGAACGGCGCGCCGGGCATGTGGGTGGGCTTCTCCATCGACCGCGACCGCTTCTGGCTGCTGGCCGATTCAACCCACGCCAGCCCGCTGAACCAGAGCACCTGGATGATTTGGACCGGCATCGCGTTGGCGGCCACGCTGGTGGCATCGGTGGCCATCGCCAGCCTGATCAACCGGCCGCTGCGGCAGCTGTCATTTGCGGCCAGCCGCATCCGCGAAGGCGACCTCGATTCACGGCTGGACGAGAACACGCTGACCAGCGAGATTCGCGAAGTGAACATGGGGTTCAACCGCATGGCGCGCGAACTGGCGCGCGTGGAAGAAGACCGCGCGGTGATGCTGGCCGGCATCAGCCACGACCTGCGCACGCCGCTGGCCCGCCTGCGACTGGAAACCGAGATGAGCGTGTCGGACGAAGAAGCCAAGGCCAACATGGCTTTGGACATCGACCAGCTCGACGCCATCATCGACAAGTTCATGGACTACGCTCGGCCTGGAGAAACGCAGGTGCGGCCGGTTGACGTGACGCCGCTGTTGTCACGCGAAGCGGCCGTGTTCCGCGACCCCGGGCAGATCAGCATCACCTCGAAAGTGCCGAGCGACCTGGCTGTGATGGCCGACGAAACGGAACTCGGCCGCGTCTTTCTGAACCTGTTCGAGAACGCCCGCCGCTACGGACGTGGCACCTACACGGGCGTGGCCGACGTGGTGGTCACCGCGCAAAAAACCGGGCCCTGGGTGATCTTGAGCGTGCGGGACCACGGCCCCGGTGTCGGGCCCGAAAAGCTGCCGCAGTTGACCACGCCTTTCTTCCGCGGCGACGCCGCGCGCACCGCCGCCACTGGCGCCGGCCTGGGGCTGGCCATCGTCGAAAAAGCCATGCAGCGCATGGGCGGCAGCCTGGAGTTGGCAAACGCCGCCGACGGCGGACTGGTGGCGCACTTGCGGCTCAAGCGGGCGCCCTGAAGCAGCGAGCAGGATGCATCCGCGCCCCCCTATTCGCGTGGGTATCTCGTTTACCCGGGCCTGTTCGGGCGCAGCTTTTGCTAACTTTCGATGTACCGCACACCATCAGGAGTTCAACCATGCGTTCCGTTCAATCTTGGCTCGTTTTGGGCACCATGCTGGGCCTGTCGCAAACAGCGCTGGCGGTGAGTGTCCCGTTTTCGGGCGCGCTGAGCGTCACCGACCCGACCTACAACCGCACGCTGTCGGGCAATCCGCCCACCAGCCTCAGTGGAGTTGGCACGGCGGTCAGCTACGACGTGTTCCCCTTCTACGTCACGGTTAACGACACCTACCTGGCCGAGACCTTGTCGGCCGCCTTCAGCCCTGGCACGGCGGACGACACCTTCATCACCCTGTACCAGACCGCTTTCAACCCGCTTGCTGCGCTAACGAATGCCGTCATCGCCGATGACGACGCTGGCGCGGGCAACCTGTCGCTGGTCAACAAGGCCCTGACCGCCGGCACCCAGTACTTCCTGGTCGTCACCTCGTTCGGCAACGGCGCCTTCGGCAACTACTCCGGGCGCCTCGACAGCGCCACGGGCTTGGGTCAGGTGGTGCTGGGCGCCGTGCCCGAACTGCCAACCTCAGCCATGATGCTGCTGGCACTCGCCTTGGGCGGCGCACTGGTGCGCGCGCGCCAAAAGCCGCAGGCCTGAGGTCTTCGCGGGCGTCCCGGCTCGGCAGGATTTCAGCGGGCGATCAGCTGACAGCGCGTGCCAGCAGGCACACCGCCCGCGCTTCTATCGCCCGGCCTTCGCCGACCGGCCCCATCTTCTCGGCCGTCTTGGCCTTGACGTTCACCGCACCCACGTCCACACCCAGCGCCGACGCGATGCGCGCGCGCATGGCCGGGATGTGTGCCGCCAGTTTGGGCGCCTGCGCGACGATGGTGCTGTCGATGTTGACGATGGCGTAGCCAGCCGCCGCCACGCGGCGAGCGGCTTCCTGCAGCAGCACCACCGAATCGGCGCCCCTGAATTCGGCGGCGGTGTCGGGGAAGTGGCGGCCGATGTCGCCCAAAGCGGCGGCACCCAGCAGCGCGTCGGTGATGGCGTGCAACAGCGCGTCGGCGTCGGAATGGCCCAGCAGTCCGTGGGTGTGCGGAATGGTCACGCCGCCCAGCACCAAAGGCCGGCCGGTGACCATCTGGTGGGTGTCCCAGCCCTCGCCGATGCGCATTGCGAACGCCGGTGCGGGTGGGGTTGCAGATGCAGATGCAGATGCAGATGCAGGTGCGGGGAGATTGGTCGGGGGATTCATCGCGTCTCCAGCAACCGTGCGGCCAGCGCGAAATCGGCGGGCCAGGTGAGTTTGAAATTCTCCATTTCGCCGGGCACCAGGCGCGGTGACAAACCGAGGGCCTCGACGGCGCTGGAATCGTCGGTGACAGCCGTTCCGGCCGTTGCAGCAAACGCCAGTGCACGCTGTAGCAGGCCCAGCGGGAACATCTGCGGCGTCTGCGCCAGCCATTTGGCCGTGCGGTCCAATGTGGCGGCGACCCGGTCGGTCGCTGGGTCGGCAGCTCGGGCCTGCTTCAGCGTATCGCCCAGCGGCAAGGCCAGCAGGCCACCGACGGCCTCGCCGTCCAAGGCATCCATCCAGCAGGCATCGATCAGCCGGTCCACCCACACCGGCTGCAGCAGGCAGCGCGCGGCGTCGTGCACCAGCACCCAATCGTGGGCCTGCACGCCGCGTTGCTGCAGCGCCTGCAGGCCGGCTGCCACCGTG
This sequence comes from Burkholderiales bacterium, assembly GCA_038316205.1. GTDB lineage: Bacteria > Pseudomonadota > Gammaproteobacteria > Burkholderiales > Burkholderiaceae_C > Rubrivivax. Next base: position 16,199 of record JBBQAI010000074.1, on the reverse strand, counting down.
TCGGCGCGGGTGGCGCCACCGCAGCGGGCCATCCAGCCGCGCTCGCCCACGAAGCCCGGTGCGTGCTGCTCGAAGAGGCTGTCGTCGGGCGCCAGCACCACCAGCGTGGCAGTGATCCGCTGCACCTGGGCCAGGGCCGCCAGGGTGTGCGCCACCACAGCCTGCCCGCGCAAACGGGCGTACTGCTTGGGACCGCCGACGCTGGCGCGAGCACCGACACCGGCGCAGGGCACAAGGGCAAAACAGCGGGGCGTGGCAGGCATGGCGGCGGATTCTAGAATCGAGACTTACCCGCCCCGCCGGGCGACTGCTTGCCAACCCGCCAGCAGGCCGGCCGGGGCGATCTGCTTTTTGCGGCGCCATGCAACTCCCCCACATCCCCACCGGCCAGCGCTACACGCTGCCACGCCCCACTGGCTCTGCCGACGCCCTGCTGCTAGCGCGCGTTGCGCGCCAACACGCCAACGCCAAACGGGTGCTGGCCATCTTCACCGCCGAGCCGTCAGACACCACGCGGCTGGCCGATGAACTGCCCTTCTTCGAGCCCGGGCTGCGGGTGGCCGTCTTTCCCGACTGGGAGACCCTGCCCTACGACACCTTCAGCCCGCACCAGGACCTGATCAGCGAGCGCCTGGCCACGCTGTGGCGCATCCACAGCGGCGACGTCGATGTGGTGCTGATGCCGGCCGCCACGGCGTTGACGCGCATCTCGCCGCCCAGCTTTCTGGCCGGCACCACCTTCTTGTTCAAGCAGAAGTCCAAGCTGGACGAAGCCAAGCTGAAGGGTCAGTTGACGCTGGCCGGCTACCAGCACGTCAGCCAGGTCGTAAGCCCCGGCGAATACGCCGTGCGCGGCGGGCTGATCGACCTGTTCCCGATGGGCAGCCTGGTGCCCTACCGCGTGGACCTGTTCGGCGACGAGGTGGACAGCATCCGAACGTTTGATCCTGATTCGCAGCGCAGCCTTTACCCGGTGCCCGAAGTGCGCCTGCTGCCCGGCCGCGAGTTCCCGATGGACCTGGCCGCCCGCAAGGCCTTCCGTGCGCGCTGGCGCGAACGCATCGACGGCGACCCGACGCGCTGCCGCATCTACAAAGACATCGACCAGGGCATCGCCGGCGGTGGCATCGAGTACTACCTGCCGCTGTTCTTCGACGAACCCGGCACCATCTTCGACTACCTGGGTGAGCATGCTGCGCTGGTGCTGCACGGCAAGGTCGATGAAGCGCTGGAAGCCTTCTGGACCGACACCCGCGAACGCCACCGCTTCCTGCAGCACGACCCCGAGCGACCCATCCTGCCGCCGCCGGCGCTGTTCATGCCGGCCGAAGAATTCTTCGGCAAGACCCAGCCGCACGCGACGCTGTCGATGCGCGGTGTCGAACCCACAGCCTGGGCGCGGCCGCTGCCCGACCTGAGCATCGACCGCGGCGCGACCGACCCATTGGGCACGCTGGAAAAGCACATCCAGGCCACCACCCACCGCGTGCTGCTGGTCGCCGAAAGCGACGGCCGCCGCGAGAGCCTACTGGAACTGCTGCGCGACCACGGCATTGCGGTGCCCAGCGTCGACAACCTCGAGGAATTCATCACCGGCCCCGAGAAAGTGGCCATCGCCACCAACCCGCTGGCCGAAGGCTTCCACTGGCTGGAACCTGAACAACACATCTCCATCCAGTTCGTCACCGAGACCGAGCTGTTCGTCACCACGCCGCAGGCCCGCAAGCGCCGCAAGCAGGAACAGACCAGCAGCGTCGAAGCGCTGATCAAGGACCTGAGCGAGCTGAAGGTGGGCGACCCGGTCGTCCACTTGAACCACGGCATCGGGCGCTACAAGGGCTTGATCAGCATCGACCTGGCGAATGGTCAGGATGGGGGCGCTTCCGAATTCCTGCACCTGGAATACGCCGACAAGGCCACGCTGTACGTGCCGGTGGCGGCGCTGCATTTGATCGGCCGCTACACCGGCGTCAGTGCCGACGAAGCGCCGCTGCACAAGCTGGGCTCGCCGCAGTGGGACAAGGCCAAGCGCAAAGCCGCCGAGCAGGTGCGCGACACCGCCGCCGAATTGTTGAACCTGTACGCCCGCCGCGCCGCCCGCGAAGGCTTCAGCCACCCCTTCACCGCGCAAGACTACGAGGCCTTCGCCACCAGCTTCGGCTTCGAGGAAACCGCCGACCAGCGCGCTGCCATCCACGCCGTCATCCAGGACATGGTCAGCCCCAAACCGATGGACCGGCTGGTCTGCGGCGACGTGGGTTTCGGCAAGACGGAAGTCGCCTTGCGCGCTGCTTTCGTGGCCGTGAACGGCGGCAAGCAGGTGGCCATCCTGGCCCCCACCACGCTGCTGGCCGAACAGCACTACCAGACCCTGATCGATCGCTTCGGCAAGTGGCCGGTGAAGATCGCCGAGCTGTCGCGTTTCCGTTCACCCAAGGAAGTCAAGGCAGCCATCGAAGGCATCGCCAACGGCACGGTGGACATCGTCGTCGGCACGCACAAGCTGCTGTCGTCTGACGTCAAATTCGCGCGCTTGGGACTGATGGTGGTGGACGAAGAACACCGCTTCGGCGTGCGCCACAAGGAAGCGATGAAGGCGCTGCGCGCCGAGGTGGACGTGCTGACGCTGACCGCCACGCCGATACCGCGCACGCTGGGCATGGCGCTGGAAGGGCTGCGCGATTTGAGCGTCATCGCCACCGCGCCGCAGCGCCGGCTGGCAATCAAGACCTTTGTGCGCAACGAAGGCAACAGCGTCATCCGCGAGGCTGTGCTGCGCGAACTAAAGCGCGGCGGCCAGGTCTACTTCCTGCACAACGAAGTCGAGACCATCGAGAACCGCCGGCAGAAGCTGATGGAATTGCTGCCCGAAGCGCGCATCGCCGTGGCCCACGGCCAGTTGCCCGAACGCGAACTGGAAAGCGTGATGCGCGACTTCGTGGCCCAGCGCCACAACGTGCTGCTGTGCTCGACCATCATCGAAACCGGCATCGACGTGCCCAGCGCCAACACCATCGTCATCAGCCGCGCCGACAAGTTCGGCCTGGCGCAGTTGCACCAGTTGCGCGGCCGCGTGGGCCGCAGCCACCACCAGGCCTACGCCTACTTGCTAGTGCCCGATGTGGAAGGCCTGACCAAGCAGGCGGCGCAGCGGCTGGACGCCATTCAGGCGATGGAAGAGCTGGGGTCCGGGTTCTATCTCGCAATGCACGATCTGGAAATACGCGGCGCCGGCGAGATGCTGGGCGAGCACCAGAGTGGCAACATGATGGAGATCGGTTTCCAGCTCTACAACGAGATGCTCAGCGAAGCCGTGCGTTCTTTGAAGGCCGGGAAGGAGCCCGATCTGCTGAACCCCCTCAGCGGCACATTCGGTGCCACCACCGAGATCAATTTGCATTCGCCGGCCCTGCTGCCCGACGCTTATTGCGGCGATGTGCACACGCGCTTGAACCTGTACAAGCGCCTGGCTTCGGCCGAGAAGCCTGAGCAGATCGACCGGCTGCTGGAAGAAATCATCGACCGTTTCGGCAAGTTGCCGTCACAGGGTCAGACGCTGTTCGACACCCACCGCTTGCGCGTGCTGGCCAAGCCCTACGGCGTGCTGAAAATCGACGCCGGCCCCAAGCTGATGAACATCACCTTCCGCGCCAAGTCGCCGATAGACCCGCGCCGCATCATCGAGCTGGTGCAGAAAAACCGCGCGGTGAAACTGGTGGGCAACGACAAGCTGCGTGTCGACCGGGAAATTGCCGCGCCGGTGGACCGCGTGCACTTCTTGCGCGAACTCTTGCGTGCCCTGGGCCAACCGCTGGCGGCGGACGCATGACGGAGGCTATTGAAGTCGAGCCTGGCTTGTTCATCCGTGGCTTCAAGCCGCCCGTGAAGCTGGCCGATTTCAAGCTGGTGGCCTTCGACATGGATTCCACGTTGATCAACATCGAATGCGTGGACGAGATCGCCGCAGCCGCTGGCCGCAAGGCCGAAGTGGCGGCCATCACCGAGGCGGCGATGCGCGGTGAAATCACCAATTTCGAAGACAGCCTCCGTCGCCGCCTGGCCCTGCTGCGCGGCGTGCCCGTGGCAGCGCTGGAAGCGGTGTATGCCCATCATCTGCAACTGAACCCGGGCGTGGAAGTTTTCGTGCAGGCCTGCCAGGCCGCCGGTTTGAAGACGCTGCTGGTGTCCGGTGGTTTCACGTTTTTCAGCGAACGCATCCGCAGCCGACTGAAACTGGATTACGCCCGCGCCAACGTGCTGGAGATGGCCGACGGCTGCCTCACCGGCGGGCTGGTGCCGCGCCCGTGGGGCACGGTGGTCGATGGCGCCGAAAAGCGCCGCGTGCTGCTGGAAGTGGCCGAACTGCTGGGCATTGCGCCCGAGCAGACCATCGCGGTGGGCGACGGCGCCAACGACCTGCCGATGATGGCCGCCGCCGGCCTGTCGATCGCTTTTCACGCCAAGCCGGCGGTGCTCGCACAGGCCATGCTGTCCATCACCGAAGGCGGCATGGACCGCGCACTGGTCCTGCTGCGCGGCTGAAACGACGAACCACGCCCTCCTTGTCGGCGACCACCGACGGCGCGCGGTCCATCTGCGCGGCGCGCGAGAGCGTGAAACGCCAGCGATCCAGGGCCGCTATGCCTTCTTCAAGGTCTCGCCGGGTATAGGCGGCTTGAGCCACGGGCGCAGAAAGGGATTCCAGCCCAAGCTGACCGTCAAGACTCCATCTGCGCCCAAGCCTTGTCCAGCCGCTTGGTACTGACCGGCTGCGGCGTGCGCAACTCTTGCGCAAACAGACTCACGCGCAGCTCTTCCAGCAGCCAGCGGTACTCATCCATGCGGGCATGCGGTGCGCCTTTCAAATCGACCGTGCGGCGCACCCAGCGCTGCTCCAGCGGGCGCAGTTCGGCCAGCCTCTGGGCGTCGCGAGCGGGGTCGCCGCGCAGCTTGTCCAAGCGCATCACTACAGCCTTCAGGTAGCGCGGCAGGTGCAGCAGCGCAGCCCATTCGGTGGTCACCAGAAAGCGCTTGCCGACCAGGCGCTGCAACTGCGCGGTGATGTCGTCGGCCACGTCTTTCGGTGCTTTGCTGTCTTTCAACTTGCGCGTGGCGGCGGCGAACTCGGCCAGCACCACGCCGGCCTGGCGCGCCACTTCCTGCGCGATCAGGTTCAGCCGCGAACGGCCCTCGTCCAGTCGCTTCTTGAACGCATGTTGATCGGTGGGCAGTGGGTCGGCCAGAAAGGCACGGTCCAGCGCCACGTCGATGATCTGCGCGCGCAGTTCTTCCAGCGTGCCCAACGGCAAATAGGCGCCGCCCATCGCCGTCAGGCCGGGGATGTTTTTCTCCAGGAACTTCAGCGGCTCCTTGAGTTGCAAAGCGACCAGCCGGCGCAAGCCCGCACGGTGCCGGGTGGCGGCCCCATCGGGTTCGTCGAAGACTTCAACCTCGACGTGCGTGACCCTGTCGATCAGCGCCGGAAAACCGACCAGCACCTGGGGGCCGCGCCGCACTTCCATCAGCTCGGGCAGTTCACCGAAAGTCCAGGCGGTGTGCTGTGCGGCGGATTCAGCGGCGGCCGGTTTGGGCGCTTCGACTACCGCGTGCACGCCACGGCTGACGGTGCCACCGGGCGCGCTATCGGCGGTGGCAGCAGCCTCGGCCGGCGCGGGCCGCGCCACCGCCTTCAACACCGCCAGCGCCTGGAACGCACTGCGCGCCTGCGCGCCGAATTCCGCCTTCAAACCGGCCAGGTCGCGGCCCATGCCGAACTGCCGGCCGTGCTCGTCGCAGATGCGGAAGTTCATGAACAAATGCGGGCTCAACTGCTCCAGCTTGAAGTCGTTGCGCTGCACCGCCAACTGCGTGCGTTCACGCACCGCTTTCAGCAGCGCGTCCATCAAGCTGCCGTCGCTGTAGGTGGCGTTCACCGACTGCGCGCAGAACTCGGCCGCGAATTCGGGCAGCGGCACCAGGCGTGACCGCGGGCGCTGGTGCAGCGTCTTGATCAAAGCCAGCACCTTGGCCTGCAGCATGCCCGGCACCAGCCATTCGCAGCGGTCTTCGTTGACCTGGTTCAGCGTGTAGATCGGCACCGTCACCGTGATGCCGTCTTTGGCGTCGCCGGGCTCGTGCAGGTACACCGCCGCGCAATCGATGCCGCCCAGGCGCACCGTCTTCGGAAACGACTCGGTCGTGATGCCCGCAGCCTCGTGGCGCATCAGCTCGTCGCGCGTCAGCTGCAGCAGCTTGGGCTGCTTCTTCACCTCTTCGCGGAACCAGCGTTCCAGGCTGGCGCCGCTGCAGACATCGCGCGGCAACTGCTGGTCGTAGAAGGCGTGGATCAGTTCGTCGTCGACCAGCACGTCCTGCCGCCGCGCCTTGTGCTCCAGGTCTTGCACCTGCGCGATCAACTTGCGGTTGTGTGCCAGGAAGGGCAAACGCGTTTCCCACTCTTCGCCGACCAGCGCCTCGCGGATGAAAATTTCGCGCGCCGCCGGCATGTCGACGTTGCCGAAGTTCACTTTTCGGTTGTTGTAAATGACGATGCCGTAGAGCGTGGCGCGTTCCATCGCCACCACTTCGGCAGCCTTCTTTTCCCAGTGCGGTTCCAGCAACTGGGTTTTCAGAAGGTGGCCGGCCAGCGGCGGTATCCACTGCGGTTCGATGGCCGCCAGGCCCCGGCCGTACAGGCGCGTGGTCTCGACCAATTCGGCCGCCACCAACCAGCGCCCCGGCTTCTTGCTGAGGTTGGCGCCCGGGTGGCGCCAGAACTTGATGCCGCGCGCGCCGAGGTACCAGTCCTCGTCGTCGCTCTTGCAACCGATGTTGCCCAGCAGCCCTGCCAACAGCGACAGATGCACCTGTTCGTAGGTTGCCGGCTTGGTGTTCAAGCGCCAGCCGTGTTCGGCCACCACGGTGTGCAACTGGGTGTGGATGTCGCGCCATTCGCGCACCCGGCGCACGCTGATGAAGCTGTCGCGCAGCCGTTGCTCTTGTTGCCGATTCGTCAGCTTGTGGGGGTGCTGCTCCGGTGCCATGCCAGGGCCGGCGTGCCCACGGCCGGCTTCGATCCAATGCCACAGCTTCAGCGTGCCCATGAATTCCGACTTCTCGTCGTCGAAGGGCTGGTGGCGCTGGTCGGCGGTCTGCGCCTGCTCTTGCGGCCGGTCGCGCACGTCTTGCCCGCTCAGCGCCGACGCGATGATCAGCACCTCGGTCAGCGCTTCGTGCTGGCGCGCTTCCAGAATCATGCGGCCCACGCGCGGGTCCAGCGGCAGGCGCGACAGCTCGGTGCCGATGGGCGTCAACTCGTTGTCTTCATCCACCGCACCCAGCTCGGCCAGCAGCGCGTAGCCGTCGACGATGGCCTTCTTCGGCGGTGCTTCGATGAAGGGAAAGTCATCGACCAGACCGAGGCGCAGCGCCTTCATCCGCAAGATCACGCCGGCCAGCGAACTGCGCAAGATTTCGGGGTCCGTGAAGCGCGGGCGGCCGTTGAATTCGGTTTCGCTGTAAAGCCGAATGCAGATGCCGTTGGCCACCCGCCCGCAACGGCCGGCGCGTTGCTGCGACGCCGCCTGGCTGATGGCCTCGATCTGTAGCTGTTCGACTTTCGTACGCCACGAATAGCGCTTCATGCGCGCCAGGCCGGTGTCGACGACGTAGCGGATGCCGGGCACCGTCAGCGAGGTCTCGGCCACGTTGGTGGCCAGCACGATGCGCCGGCCGTTGCCAGCCAGGAAGACGCGGTCCTGCTCCTGCGGGCTCAAGCGCGCGAAAAGCGGCAGCACCTCGGGCTGCGGGCCGCCTTTGTGGGTTTGTGCCAGATGGCGTCGCAGGTGGTCGGCGGCGTCGCGGATTTCGCGTTCGCCGGGCAGGAAAACGAGGATGTCGCCAGGACCTTCACGCCACAGCTCATCCACGGCGTCGGCGATGGCGTCGTTCTGATCGAAGTCGCGCTTTTCCTCGTAGGGCCGCCAGCGTTGTTCGACGGGGAACAAGCGGCCGGAAACCATGATCACAGGCGCAGGGCCACGGATGGACGCAAAGTGCTGCGCGAAACGGTCGGCGTCGATGGTGGCCGAGGTGACGACCACCTTCAGATCGGGCCGGCGCGGCAACAACTGGCGCAAATAGCCCAGCAGAAAATCGATGTTCAGGCTGCGTTCGTGGGCCTCGTCGATGATGATGGTGTCGTAGGCGCGCAGCAGCGGGTCGCGCTCGGTTTCGGCCAGCAAGATGCCGTCGGTCATCAGCTTTACGCTGGCCCCCGGCTGCAGGCGGTCCTGGAAGCGCACCTTGTAGCCGACCACGTCGCCCAGCGGCGAATTCAGCTCTTCGGCAATGCGCTTGGCCACGCTGCTGGCCGCAATGCGCCGGGGCTGCGTGTGGCCGATCAAGCCCTTGCCGCCAGCACCCAGGCCGCGACCCAGTTCGAGCAGGATCTTGGGCAGTTGCGTCGTCTTGCCCGAACCGGTTTCGCCGCAGACGATGACGACCGGGTTGTCGCGTATCGCACGCGCAATTTCATCCCGCCGCGCCGACACGGGCAGCGCTTCGGGGTAGTGGATGGGGGGTATGGGCGTTGCCTGAACAGGCGGCCCGGTGCGGGGTGTCTTCACGGGGCGCGGATTATGTCCGGCCCCGACGGCTCGGGTGCTACAGAGGCATGGCGCAGCCCGTCGCCGAAATCATGGTGCCCTGCGGACGGCGCGACGCACCAGTCGGGTCGGTGCATGTCGAACCGTGCCCTTGCCCTGCTGCACAATCCTAAGCTGCCATGAGCCTCGTCTTCCCGCACACCTTCGTCCCCTGGTTCCGCGCCGTTGCGCCCTATATCCACGCCTATCGCGGCAAGACCTTCGTCGTGGCGTTGGCCGGCGAGGCCATTGCGGCCGGCAAGCTCAACACCTTCGTGCAAGACCTGTCCATCCTGCACGCCATGGGTATCAAGCTGGTACTGGTGCACGGCTTTCGGCCGCAGGTGACTGAACAACTCGCGGCCAAGGGCCACGTGTCGCGTTATTCGCACGGCATCCGCATCACCGATTCGGTGGCGCTGGACGCCGCACAGGAAGCCGCCGGCCAGTTGCGCTTCGAAATCGAAGCCGCGTTTTCGCAGGGCCTGCCGAATACGCCCATGGCCAACGCCACCGTGCGCGTGGTGTCGGGCAATTTCCTCACCGCGCGGCCCGTGGGCATCGTCGATGGCGTCGATTTCATCCACAGTGGCCTGGTGCGCCGGGTTGACCAGGCCTCCATTCAGCGGGCCATAGAAATCGGTGCGCTGGTGCTGCTCAGCCCCTTCGGTTTCTCGCCCACCGGCGAGGCTTTCAATTTGACGATGGAAGACGTGGCCGTGGCGGCTGCCATCGCGCTGCAAGCCGACAAACTGGTGTTCATGAGCGAGATCGCCGGCATACGCGAAGACGCGAACGACCCCGACAGCGCCATCGACACCGAACTGGCGCTGGCCGACGCCAAGCGCCTGCTGGCTTCCCTGCCCGCGCCCACCCAGCCCAGCGACGCCGCCTTTTACTTGCAGCACTGCGTGAAGGCCTGCGAAGGCGGCGTGGAACGCTCGCACATCCTGCCTTTTGCGGCCGATGGCGCCTTGCTGCTGGAAGTTTTCACCCACGACGGCGTGGGCACGATGGTGGTCGATGAAAAACTCGAAAGCCTGCGCGAAGCGTCGTCCGACGATGTCGGCGGCATCCTGCAATTGATCGAGCCCTTTGAGCGCGACGGCACGCTGGTGCGCCGCGAGCGAACCGAGATCGAGCGCGACATCGGTTATTACAGCGTGGTCGAGCACGACGGCATCATCTTCGGCTGCGCCGCGCTGTACCCGTACCCGGAATCTCGCACCGCTGAAATGGCGGCGTTGACGGTCTCACCGCTGACCCAGGGCCAGGGCGACGGCGAACTGCTGCTCAAGCGCATCGAGCACCGCGCAAAGGCGCTGGGGTTGGACAGCATCTTCGTGCTGACCACGCGCACCATGCACTGGTTCATCAAGCGCGGTTTCAGCCCGGTAGACCCCGAATGGCTGCCTGAGGCGCGCAAACGCACATACAACTGGGACCGGCGTTCGCAGGTGCTGGTCAAGAAACTGAACTGACAGGAGACCTGAATATGGCCCGGATGGTGCAATGTGTTTACTTGAAAAAAGAAGCCGAGGGCTTGGGCTTTTCGCCCTACCCCGGCGAATTGGGCAAGCGGATCTATGAAGGCGTCAGCAAGGAAGCCTTCGAGCTTTGGAAGAAGCACCAGACCATGCTGGTCAATGAAAACCGCCTGAATCTGGCCGATGCCCGGGCCCGACAGTATCTGGCCCGCCAGATGGAACAGTTCTTTTTTGGCGGCCCTGTGGACCAGGCGGCTGGCTACGTGCCGCCGGCGGCTTGAACTTTCTTACATTGATTGTGGTTACCCCTCATCGGAAAGAATATCGGTATGACGTATATTCGGCCTTCCCTATTCATTCTTTGAGATGATTCATGACGAAAATCCAAATCAGTGACCTGATGGCCCAGAAGGCCGCCCTGGAACAACAGATTGCCGAAATGCAGCGCGCCGAGCGCGGCGAGGCCGTCGCCAAGGTCAAGGCCATGATGGCCGAATATGGCCTGACGCTGGCCGACATCGGCAGCAGCAGCAAAGCGGCCGCCGCACCGAAGAAAGCCACCGCCAAGGTTGCCGCCAAGTTTCACAATGCCGCCACTGGCGACACCTGGTCGGGCCGCGGCCTGAAGCCTAAGTGGCTGACCGCTGCGCTGGCATCGGGTCGCGCTTTGTCGGAATTCGCGGTTTAAACCGCATCGGCCGCCGCGCCTTCCTGCTTTGTATGAAGTTCCACTGGCGGCCCGTTGATTCCTGAGCCGGGTTCGCGCCCCACAGGCGCAAGCCCGGCCGAACCACCCGGTGTCAGCGTCACGACATCGACGCCGATATCGGCGCCAGTAGCCCCTAATTTCAGTTGGAACCTGTCTGCCACCACCGCCTTGCGAGCCGCAACGGCCGCCCTGGTGGCTTTGGTTCTGGCTTACGTCGGCGCCCTCTGCCTGCCGCTGGCGCCCTGGAATGCCCTGACGCTGCCCGCTGGCTTGGCACTGGCGGGCCTGTGGCGTTTCGGCCGTGCCACGCTGTTGGGCGTGATGCTGGGCTGCTTCGCCGCGCTGCCCGGCCTGGGTTGGAGTCTGCCCACATCGGCCGCCGCCACATTGGGTCTGGCACTCTCCGCATTGGGTGCGCAAGTCCTGCTGCGCCGGTTGCGGTTCGACGCCCGGCTGGAACGCGCAGCTGACATCGCCGCGCTCGCCGCCACCGTGGCCATAGCCACAGCGCTGCCTTTGGCCTTGGCCGGATCGGGCTGGACGGCCCTGGTGCGTGGCGTCGGCTGGCCGGCTTTCAATGGCCTGGCCGCCGGCTGGTGCGTGATGGCCTTGGGCATGTTGACCACGGCAGTCGCCGTGCTGGCTTTCGACCGCAGCATGTTGCGCGCGCTGCACCGGGGCACGGCCTGGCAGCAAAGCGCCTCGGGCCTGCTGGCCATGCTGTTGGTGCTGTGGCTGCTGTGGATGGCCACCACCGAGCGCTCGCCGCTGGCCGTGCTGGCCTTGTTTGCACCGCATCTGGTGGTGGTTGCGCTGGCGCTGCGCGGCCAGCTCGCACTCGGCGCCACCGGTCTGCTGGCAGCCGGTCTGCTGGGTGCGTCCACCGCCAGTTCAGGCTTGTCGATGTGGGGCTTGAGCGGCAGCTCGGGCCCTGCGCTGGCGGCCTGGATGGCCTCGGCCCTGGCCGTCATGCTGATGGCGTATGCGTCGATGGTCGAATGGCGCGGCCGCTCGCAGCGCTGGGAATGGGCACTGGACGGCTCGCGGTTGGGCGTGGCCGACTGGCATTTGCAGCGCGAATCCAGCTTTGCGTCGGCCGCCTGGCGGTCGCTGACATCCCACGCCGGCAAACGCTGGACGCCGGCCGCCTGGCTGGCCCAAGTGCACCCGGAAGACCGTCGGGCTGTCACCGAGGCAACGGCCGCGCTGACCGCTGGCGATGCCGGCCGCCGCAGCATCGAGGTGCGCATGCCGCAGGGCAGCGGCTGGCGCTGGGTCGAGGTGACGATGATGGTCATCGAACGCGACGGCGAAGGCCTGCCCGTGCGGCTGCTGGCCACACTCGCTGACGTGCAGGACAGGCACGACGCGCAAGAACGGCAGTTGATGTCAGTCAGCCTTTTTCAACACCTGCACGAAGGCCTGCTGATCACCGATGCCGACCTGCGGGCGCTGGACGTCAATGCCGCCTACACGCAGATCCTGGGCATGCCGCGCGAAGAGGTATTGGGCACGGTGCCTTCGCTCTTGCGCCCGACCCCCGCCGACCCGGTGGCCCGCCAGCAGCGCGCCGCGATGTGGGTCAGTCTGCGCGATACGGGCAGTTGGCGCGGCGAATTGCTGGAACGCCGCCGCAACGGCGAGCTGTGCACGCTGCAGACCACCATTTCCACAGTGCGCGGGCCCAACATGGATTTGCGCTACCACGTGCTGGTGATCAGCGACATCACCCAGCAGCAGGCGCAGCGCGAACAGCTGGAACGCCAAGCCCATTTCGACGAACTGACAAGGCTGCCCAACCGCACGCGGCTGTCGCAATTACTGGACGAGGCGATGCGCGCCGCCGACCGCGACGGCTATTTGCTGGTGGTCTGCTACCTCGACTTGGACCGCTTCAAACCGGTCAACGACCGCTACGGCCACGCCGCCGGCGACCGCCTGCTGGCCGAGCTGGCCGGCCGCCTGCGCAGCGCCTTGCGCAGCCGCGAACACTGGACCGATTCGGCCGCGCGCCTGGGCGGCGATGAGTTCGTCCTGTTGCTGCGCGCCGGCACGCTGGAAGAGGCACGGTTGGCCGTCGAACGGGTGCTGCGCGTGGTCTCGCTGCCCTACGCCATCGACCCCGCGCAAGACAGCGTGCAGATCACCGCCAGCATGGGTGCCACCGTCTACCCGATCGACCGCAGCGACGCCGATACACTGCTGCGCCACGCCGACCACGCCATGTACGGCGCCAAGCAATCGGGCCGCAACGGCTACCTCTTCTTCGACCCCGAACACCGCCGCCGCACCGAGCAGCGCGTGATGGCCATCGGTCGCATTCAGGAAGCGCTGGACCAGCAGGAGTTCATCCTTCACTACCAGCCCAAAGTGGACATGCGCAGCGGCCGCGTGCTGGGCTTCGAGGCGCTGCTGCGCTGGGAACACCCGCAGCAAGGTCTGATCGCGCCGCTGCAGTTCCTGCCCTTGATCGAGAACACCGGCCTGTCGTCGCGGGTGGGCGACTGGGTGCTGGCGCAGGCGCTGGAACACCTGTCGCAGTGGCGGCGCAACGGCTTCGATTTCTCGGTCAGCGTGAACATCTCTGCGCGCCATCTGCAAGAGCCCGATTTCGCGCTGCGCCTCTCGGAACTGCTGGCCCGTCACAGCGAGATGCTGGCCACCAGCCTGGAACTGGAAATGCTGGAAACCGCTGCCCACGCCGACATCGAAGCCACGTCGGCTCTGGTGGCGCGCTGCCAGGGCATCGGCGTGAAGTTCGCGCTGGACGATTTCGGCACCGGCTATTCCACGCTGACATATCTGAAGCGCCTGCCGGTGGACGTTCTGAAGATCGACCGCAGCTTCGTCCACCACATGCTTGACGACGCCCAAGACCGCGCCATCGTCGAGGGCGTGATCGGCCTGGCGCGCACCTTTGGCTGCACCGTCGTGGCGGAGGGCGTCGAATCGCCGGCGCAGGCGCGCGCCCTGCTCGACATGGGCTGCGACATCGGCCAGGGTACGGGCATCGCGGCGGCCATGCCGGCCGCGCTGGTGGCGCAGTGGGTGCGCGATTACCGCGGCATGTTTTCGCTGTCGCCAGGAGACCCGGGCAACACCGCGCCGCAGCGCCTGGCCTAAGAGTCGGCGTGAACTTCGGCTTGAATTCGGGCCTGAAGTCGGCCGACTAAACTGGCTTGGTGATCCCGGCTGGCTTCCTGCAAGAACTCATATCCCGCGTCGACATCGTCGAAGTGGTGGGCCGTCACGTCGAGCTGAAACGCGGCGGCGCCAACTTCATGGGGCTGTGCCCCTTTCACGGCGAAAAATCGCCCAGCTTCTCGGTCAGCGCGTCCAAACAGTTTTATTACTGCTTCGGTTGCGGGGCCAGCGGCGACGCCATCCGCTTCCTCACCGAACACCTGGGCCTGAGCTTTGTCGAGGCGGTGCGCGACTTGGCGCAAGGCGTCGGCCTGACGGTGCCGGAAGAGCAAGTCAGCCCTGACGAACGCGAGCGGCGCAACACCCTGCGCGAGCGCCGGTTGTCGCTGGCCGACGTGCTGACCAAAGCAGCCGATTTCTACCGCAGCCAACTGCGCGCCACGCCGCGCGCGGTGGACTATTTGAAACATCGGGGACTGACCGGCGCGGTGGCTGCGCGCTTCGGCCTGGGCTATGCGCCGCCAGGCTGGCGCACGCTGGCCGGCGTCTTCCCGCGCTACGACGACCCGCTGCTGGAAGAGGCCGGCCTGGTGCGTTTGAAGGACGCCGAGGAAGGGCAAGAAGCATCTGCCGAAGCCAACGCCGAACGCATCCGCTACGACTGGTTCCGTGACCGCGTGATGTTTCCCATCCGATCGGTGGACGGCACGGTCATCGGCTTCGGCGGCCGCGTGCTGGACGACAGCAAACCCAAATACATGAACTCGCCGGAGACGCCGGTGTTCAGCAAGGGCCGCGAGCTGTACGGCCTTTTCGAGGCCCGCCAAGCGCTTCGTGACAAAGGCTACGCGCTGGTCGTCGAAGGCTATATGGACGTCGTCGCGCTGGCGCAATCGGGCTTCGCGAATGCGGTGGCCACGTTGGGCACAGCCTGCACCGCCGACCATGTGCAGAAGCTCTTCCGCTTCACCGACAGCGTGGTCTTCAGCTTCGACGGCGACGCCGCCGGGCGCCGCGCTGCGGGCCGTGCACTGGAGGCCTCGCTGCCCCACGCCAGTGATCTGCGCACCGTGCGTTTCCTCTTCCTGCCGCCCGAGCACGACCCCGACAGCTATGTGCGCGAACTCGGTCCCGAGGCCTTCGACCAGCAGGTCACCCAGGCTGTGCCGCTGTCACGGCAGTTGGTGGCGCAAGCCAGCGAAGACGCCGACCTGCAAACCGCCGAAGGCCGCGCCCGCATGCTGGCCCAGGCCAAGCCGCTGTGGATGGCGCTGCCCGACGGCGCGCTGAAGCGGCAGTTGTTGCCCGAGCTGGCGCGGCGGGCGCAACTGGAGCCGGCCGACCTCAGTTCCTTGTGGGGTACGGCTGCTTCAAGCGCCGCGGCCACTGGGGGATCACGTCCGGTCGGCCGTGCGCATGCGCTCGCGGCGCCCGCCCTGGGGCGCTCGGGCCGCCAGGCCCCAGCCGGCACCGCCGACCTGGCGCTGCGCCTCTTGCTGCGCCACAGC
Source organism: Burkholderiales bacterium (assembly GCA_038316205.1). Taxonomy (GTDB): domain Bacteria; phylum Pseudomonadota; class Gammaproteobacteria; order Burkholderiales; family Burkholderiaceae_C; genus Rubrivivax. Next base: position 706 of record JBBQAI010000074.1, on the reverse strand, counting down.
GACTGGCTGGAGCGCCTGTCTGGCGCAGACCAGACGCTGTTGCACGAGCTGGGCGGCACGCATGGCCTGGCCGTCGCTTGGCTGGAGCGCCAACTGATGGAGCACGGCTCCATGACTTGGGGCGCGCTCGATCCCTTGCTCGACGAAGAACCGTGGGGCGTCGTAGCGCGTGCTTGGGTGCGCGCAGCGGTGGTCGACGAAGAGCAAGGTTTCGACGACTTGCGACTGGTGTTGCACCGCATGTGGATCGCCACGCTGCGCCAGGACATGGAAGCATTGATCGCCGAGGGGCACACCGAGCGCGAGCAGTTGCAGCGCATCAGCGCGCTCGACGCACGCATCCGCGAACACCGCAAGGCCGAGCTTGAAATGGCCGATCAACACCCTGCAAGGCGTTGATTTCACTGGACTATGGATATAATCCACAGTTTGTCGCCGCAGTAAGAGTGACAGCAGCATCCAAAACGGGATTCCGGGCCCCGACCATCCCCTTAAAAAAAGGGCTACACCGGTCATCCGCCCGCCCGTTGATCCGCTGACCCGGACCCGCTGCCCACCCGATGCGTTCACTTGAACTGGCCTGCCCGACATGCGCGTCTACCGAGACCCGCTCGCCATACCTGCATACCTGCAGGCTTGGTGGCGCATCCCGCACGCAAGTCCACACGCAAGTCCTGTAGCGCCCGCCGACGCCCGCTTCTGCCCC
>JBBQAI010000045.1:0-31825 GCA_038316205.1 Burkholderiales bacterium | reverse complement strand
GCTATCAACGACCGTTCAGTCGGTCGTTGATTCTAGGGCGTTGGTCCGTTGCCGGTAAGGCGGACCAGCCCATCGAAAAGGGCGATTCAGCGGGATGCTTCAGCGGGGTGTGGAGGGGCCGTGATCGGCGGGGCTGGACGGTGCTTCATCAAGCCTTGGCCAAGCCCAGCAGGTGGGCCATGTCCTTGAAGAAGATGCGCACGTGCGCCATCGGCTTCTTGCGTGCAAGTTCCTTGTTCATGTAGGACTCGAAGGTCAACTGCTGAACGTCCTTGTCCATGCAGATCTTGACAAAGCTCTCGCGGCGCTTGTCGCTGCTGTACCAGAAGCGCTGCATGATGCCCAGCACCCAGAACACCTTGCCGTGGGCCTTCATGAATTGCTTACGGGCACCAGCCAGCGCGCGGGCGTCGCCGGTTTCCAGGAATTTGTGCGCGGCGTCGGCGGCCAGGCGGCCGCCGTACATGGCGTAGTAAATGCCTTCGCCTGAGGCCGGTGCCACCACGCCGGCGGCGTCGCCGGCCAGCACCACGTCGCGGCCGTTGTCCCAGCAGCGCAACGGCTTCATCGGCAGCGGCGCGCCTTCGCGGCGTATCACCTCCAGCCCTTGCAGACCGGCGGCCTGGCGCAAGGCGCCGGTGGCACCGCGCAAAGAGAAGCCCTTGTCGGCGCTGCCTGTGCCCACGCTGAGCGTGTCGCCGTGGGGGAAGACCCAGCCGTAGAAGTCGGGCGACAGACCACCGCGGTAGTAGACATCGCAGCGCGTGTCGTCATAGCCGTCGGGTCGCACTGCCGGGGCGCGCAAGATCTCGTGGTACGCGAAGACGTAGTCGGTCTTCTCAGCACCGGGCACGCACTGCTGTGCCACGGCCGAGCGCGCGCCGTCGGCGCCGATCACGCAGCGGGCGCGCACCGAAGCGGCGATGCCTTCATTGCGCGCGCTCAGGGCGCCGTCGTCGGTGCGGGCGCGAAAGTGCACCACGGCCACGCCGTCGTCGGTGTGCTCGATGCGTTCGAAGGTGCCGGTGCGCCGCACCGCGCCGCTTGTGGCCGCGCGCACGCGCAACCATTCGTCGAACTGTTCGCGGTCGACCATGCCGACGAAGCCGTTCTCGATGGGGATGTCGACTTTGCGGTCGGCCGGCGAAATCATCCGCGCCGAACGGGCCTTGGCGACCAGCAGGTAATCGGGGATCTGGAAGTCCTTGATGGCGCGCGGCGGTATCGCGCCGCCGCAGGGCTTGATGCGCCCCGCACGATCCAGCAAGAGCACGCTGTGACCGAGTGCGGCCAGGTCGTTGGCAGCGGTGGCACCGGCCGGGCCGCCACCGATGACGACCACGTCGTAGCCATTGGATGCGTCGACTGCTTTCATGACGTTTCTCCGGTTTGCAGGGCCGCCGGGCAGACGGCCACGATGAACAGGCCGGCTTCGATGAAGCCGAGGGGCTGAACTGAATTTGGCCAAGACGCCAGCAGCGGCATATTCATGCGGCCAGCACCGTCAAGCCGCGCAGCGCGAAAGCGCTGACCATCATGCCGGCCACAAACAGCGGCACGCCGAAACCGCTGTACCAGAGTGCGTGGCGCACCGGGTCGCCCAGGAAGCGCCGCATCATCAGGCCCTGACCGCACAGCAGGCCGACGATGGCCAGCGCGTGCAAGGGCTGGCCCCAGGTGAGCAACAGGCCGACCACCACGCACTGCGGCAGCGCCATGATCACGCAGGCGACTCGCGCGGCGCCGGGCACGCCCAGGCGCACCGGCAGTGAACCGATGCCCATCTGACGGTCGCCGTCGATGGCCTTGAAGTCGTTCAAGGTCATGATGCCGTGGGCCCCGGCGCTGTACAGCGCGGCCAGCAGCAGCGAGGGCCAGCCCGGCGACTGCCCGCCGGCCATCACCACGCCACCCGTCACCCAGGCCAGACCTTCGTAGCAGATGCCGCAGGCGGCGCAGCCCCACCAGCCGTTCATCTTCAGGCGCAGCGGCGGTGCGCTGTAGGCCCAGGCCAGCAGCAGGCCAACCACGGCCGCGCCGAAACCCCATGGGCCGAGCAGCGTGGACACCAGCAGCGACAGCAGCGTCCAGATGATGCCCATGTACAGGCCCCAGCGGCCCGGCATGCGGCCCGATGGGATGGGGCGCTGCGGTTCATTGATGGCGTCGACATGGCGGTCGTACCAGTCGTTGACGGCCTGGCTGGTGGCGCAGACCAGCGGCCCGCTGAGCAGCACGCCCACGATCACCAGCCCCCAGTGCCCGGCCAATGGCACACCTGAGGCCACGACGCCGCAGCCGAAGGCCCACATCGGCGGGAACCAGGTAACCGGCTTCAGCAGTTCGGCGATGGCCGACGGCGCTGGCAGCGTGCGCGTGTTGGCAGTCGCCGTTGGCGCGGAGACGGCCGAAGACACAGACACAGACACAGGCGCAGACGAGACCGGGAGTTCCATGTCTGTATATTGAACATGACACTCGTTGCCGTCAAGCTATGTTTACACTTGCTTCTTCGGCGCCCGCCTCAGTCAGCCCGCCGACGGCCCCTTGCCGCTATGCGTTGCAGATCGACGCTACTCGTCGCTGCCCAGGCTGCCCAGGCCGTAACGACGCAGCTTCACGTACAGGCTTTGGCGCGACAGGCCCAGCAGCAAGGCAGCCGAGGCCCGGTTGTCGTTCGACATGCCCAGCGCGGTTTCGATGCACAGCTGCTCGATCAGGTCGGTGGTTTCCGAGACGATGTCTTTCAGCGGTGTGCGGCCCACCAGTTCGGTCAATTCGCTGACCGAGCGCGTCATCGCCTTGCCGGTTTCGGCTTCGGGTTTCAAGCGGCGTTCGATGTCGCGGATGGCGAAGGCCAGCACGGCGGTGTCGGCCGGCATCAGCTGCGCGGCCGAGATCTCGACCTCGACCGCCGTGCCGTATTCGCCGCGCATCGCGGTGACGAAACGACCGACGCTGCCGCGCTGGCGCAAATTGGTGATCAGCACGCCCAGTTCGACGCCAGTGCGGCCCAGCCAGCGGTCGAGCGGCTGGCCGCGCGCCTGGTCTTCGCCGCTCAATTCGGCCAGCGACAGGAAAGCGCGGTTGGCGCTGAGCACCTTGCCCGTGGCGTCGCAAAAGACCAGGCCGTCGGGCGAGCTCTGCACAAACGCCACCAACGTCTGCTCCCAACTGCCTTCGCGCGGCACCGCCGACCCTTTGCGGCCGTTGCCCTTCGCGGCCGGCGATTCGTTGTGCAACGGCGCCAGGCGCACCAGCACGAAGACGGTGTCATCCTGCCGGAACACCGAAGCCGACACGGCCAGTTCGGCACCGTTGTCGGCCAGGCGGGTGTGGATGGCGTCTTTCTTGCCGACGGATCGCGCTGCGGCCAGCATGTCTTGCAGGCGTTCGCCGTGGCTGGCGTCAAACAGCGCGGCAAGTGGTGCCCCCACCAGCTTGGCGCGCACCGTGCCGCACAAGGCCCGCGCGGCGGGGTTGGCTTCCAGCACCTTTTGTGTCGAGCCGTCCACCACCAGAACGGCTTCCGATGAGGTTTCCAGCAGGTGGCGGTAGCGGGTCTCGGCTTCGCGAAAGCGCCAGTAGTCGCGCTCCATCGACTGTTGGGTTTCGACCAGCCGGCGCTGCAGCGCCACCATCGACCGCAGGTCGCGACCGAAGGCCACGATGCGGTCTTTGCTGCGCCCGCCGGCTTCGCCAGAAACGCGCATGGCCGAGTAGAGCAGCGGCAGGTCGTCGCTGTCCTTGATGGGGTGGTTGACCTGGCGCCAGCGCGCGGTACCGACGTCAACTGCGGTCTGCGCGTCGCGCAGCAAGGCTTCGATCTTCTGCCGGCTTTCGGGCGTGACTGTCTGCACCCAGGGCCGGCCGCGCCATTCGCGGGCGCGCACGGCGGCCGTATCGTCGCCGTGGATCACCACGTCAAGGATGGTGCCGTCGCCGTCGAGGACCAGCGCGATGTCACTCGACGCTGCCACCAAGCGTGCCACGCCCTTGGCGTCGAGCGCGCCCAGTGCGAGCTTTTCGCCTTGGATTTGGGGCATGGGCCGTGCTAGTTGGTGGCTGGTGGACAGATGATAGTGTCAACCTGGCTTACCACATACACGGAATGTTGCGTGCTAGCCCTTGCGCAGTGCCAGGCTCGACATCAGGCGTTCGGCCAAGTGGGGCGCCTCGCGGCCGTCGCGAGCGGTGCCGTCGGCGTCCACTTCATCGGCCAGCTCAGGACGCAGCGTGAAAGGCGGGCCGCCCACCAGCACCACCAAGTTGGGGTTGCGCGCTGCGGCGCGAGCCGCGCGTATGGTCTCTTTCAACCAGGGGATACGGCTGTCGCTGCCCACTGAGAAACCGATGATGTCCACCCATTCGTCGCGTACCTTGGTCGACGGGTCGGTGACGGCGCCGCCAACGCCGCCCAGCACGTCCCAGCCGTCGCGGCGGAAGAACTCAGCGACCATCGACAAGCCAAAGCTGTGCTGCTCGTCGCCCGGTTGCACGAAAAGCGCGCGGCGGCCGTGTGGCGGGTGGTCCACCTCGGCGCCAAAGGCCGGGCTCCATTCGCGCATCAGGCGTTGCAAGCGGCCCAGTGCCACGGTGACGGTGGAGAAGTCGCACAGGTCTTCGTCCCACATCATCCCCAATTGCCGGGCTGCGGGGCCCAGCAATTCAAGGTAAAGCGTTGCCACCGTCACGCCGCGCTCGCGCAGCAGCGACACGGTCGACGCAATCAAGGCTTCGCTGTCGTTGATGACGTTCGCGACGAAGCTTTGCACCTCGGATTCGCTGACCGTGGCGGCCGGGCCGATCGCCGCGTCACCGAGTTGGCCGGGATGAGGACGGTGCGCTTGCACCAATCGCGGAATGACATCGGTTTCGATGGCCCGAGCCAAGCGCGCCAGACGCTGCTTGGCGTCATGGGTGTCGGCTTCTGCGTTGGACCAGGAAGAGCCTTGGGCGCCCGCTGGCCAGGCGGCTGGTGGCAGCGCGCAAGCAGCGTCGGCTGAGTCTTCTTTGGGCGTTCGGCTTAAGTGTCGGCTCGAATCACCTTGCATGTCCATCTCCTGCTGCTGCTGCGAGTGTCGGTTCACGAACCGCCCGGTGTGGCAGGTGGAAACAACTGCAGGGCAGGTTACCCATCGCGAACGAGGTTGTTCAGCGGTGGCCCTGACGCAATCGACTGCCCTACTGCAACGGCGCGATTTAACTGGTCTTGTTTGATTCATCCTTGCGGACAGCCCTGTTTTAACCGGGGCCGCGCCTGCGTCAATACATTTTGTTGTCGGTGTTTGCACCAGTCGGCTGGCTTCTCAATGTGTCAATGTGGATTTACGTCTATCTGGATTGACACGGGCGATTTGTGCCTCTAGTCTCAGTGCCATGAATCGACAGACGCGGCCTTTGCAGGACACCAGCACAGCAGCAACAGAGCGCGCTTTGCGCAGCCCGCTGTACACACCGGCGCAACGCGTGCGGCGTGATGCCAGCGTCTGGACCTTGGTGCAGGGCGTGCTGGCCCCGGTGCAGTTCCTGGTTTTTCTGGTCAGCGCTGCACTGGTGCTGCGCTACCTTTCCAGCGGCGAAGGCTTGACCGCGGCGACCGTGTCGGTGGTGGTCAAGACCCTGGTGCTCTACACGATCATGATCACCGGCTGCATCTGGGAAAAGGTGGTTTTCGACCGCTGGCTTTTCGCCCCCGCCTTCTTCTGGGAAGACGTCTTCAGCATGCTGGTGCTGGCCTTGCACACGGCCTATCTGGTGGCGCTTGTCACGGGGGCGCTGAGCCCGCGTGAGTTGATGTTGCTGGCTCTGGCGGCCTATGTGACTTATGCCATCAACGCCGCGCAGTTCATCTGGAAGCTGCGCATGGCGCGCTTGGACGAAGCGGCGCGGCGCGCCAACGCGGTCAACGCGGCCAGCGGGGCCAGCGGGGCTAGTGAGCGCAGCGGCGGAGCCGGGGTGCTGGCATGAGCGCCGTCATCCCGCTGAAGGTCGAAAGTGCCACCGGCTGCGGCAACGCGCCGGTGCTGAAAGAACGCGGCCAGCGTGAGGTCTTCTGCGGTCTGACCGGGATCGTCTGGCTGCACCGCAAGATCCAGGACGCATTCTTCCTGGTCGTTGGTTCGCGCACCTGTGCGCACCTGATCCAAAGCGCCGCCGGCGTGATGATCTTCGCCGAGCCGCGGTTCGCCACCGCCATCATCGACGAGCGCGACCTGGCCGGTATCGCCGACGCGCAAGACGAACTCGACCGCGTCGTGACGCGCCTGCTGGAACGCCGCAAGGACATCCGCACGCTGTTCCTGGTGGGCTCTTGCCCGTCGGAAGTCATCAAGCTGGACCTGTCGCGTGCGGCGATGCGTCTGAGCACGCGCTTCACGCCGAATGTTCGCGTGCTGAACTACTCGGGCAGCGGCATCGAGACCACGTTCACACAGGGCGAAGACGCCTGCCTGGCTTCCTTGGTGCCCGGTTTGCCGGCGACGGCCGTTGCGGCGCCGGCCTCGCTGGTGGTGGTGGGCGCGCTGGCCGACGTCGTCGAAGACCAGTTCATGCGCCTGTTCGCCGAACTGGGCTTGCCCGGCGTGCAGTTCCTGCCGGCCCGCCGCAGCGACGCCATGCCGGCTGTCGGCCCGAACACGCGCTACATCCTGGCCCAGCCTTTCCTGGCCGACACCGCGCGGGCGCTGGAATCGCGCGGCGCGCGGCGTGTGGCGGCGCCGTTCCCGCTGGGCGCCGAAGGCACGACGGCCTGGTTCGCGGCCATCGCAGCGGCCTTCGGCATCGCGGCCGGCAAAGTCGAACAAGTCACCGCCGCGCCGCGTGCGCGCGCTGCCGCCGCGCTGGCCCGTGTGCGCCCGGCGCTCAGCGGCAAGCGCATCTTCTTCTTCCCCGATTCGCAGCTGGAAGTGCCGTTGGCGCGCTTCCTCCAACGGGAACTGGGCATGCAATTGGTGGAGGTGGGCACGCCCTATCTGCACCGCGAACACCTGGCCGAAGAACTGGCGCTGCTGCCGGCCGACACCATGCTCAGCGAAGGTCAGCACGTCGAAAAGCAACTCGACCGCTGCCGCGCTCAGCAGCCCGACATCGTGGTTTGCGGCCTCGGGCTGGCCAACCCGCTGGAGGCCGAGGGCTTGACCACGAAGTGGGCCATCGAGCTGGTCTTCAGCCCCATCCACGGTTACGAGCAGGCCGGTGACTTGGCCGAACTTTTCGCAAGACCGCTGCGCCGTCGCCAGCTGCTGGCAGCCTGAAACCGAGTCCACCATGCAGTTGACCCTCTGGACTTATGAAGGCCCGCCGCACATCGGTGCCATGCGCATCGCCACCGCGATGAAGGGCTTGCATTACGTGCTGCACGCACCGCAGGGCGATACCTACGCCGATCTGCTTTTCACGATGATCGAGCGGCGCAACCACCGTCCGCCAGTCACCTACACCACCTTCCAGGCGCGCGACCTGGGCGGCGACACCGCTGAGCTGTTCAAGGTTGCTGCGATGGAAGCCTATGAGCGCTTCCAGCCGCAGGCCATGTTGGTCGGTGCGTCTTGCACGGCCGAGTTGATCCAGGACGATCCGGGCGGCCTGGCTGCCGCGTTGAACCTGCCCATTCCCGTGGTGCCGCTGGAACTGCCGGCCTACCAACGCAAGGAAAACTGGGGCGCGTCTGAGACGCTGTACCAACTGGTGCGCGCGCTGTGCACGCCGCATCTCCCTGCGCCGGGAACGAAGCGCGAGCGCACCGCCGGCCAGCGCGCCCGCTGCAATGTGCTGGGCCCCACGGCCCTGGGCTTTCGCCACCGCGATGACCTGCGCGAAGTGCTGGAACTGCTCCGCTGCCTTGACGTGGATGTCAACGTGGTCGCCCCGCTGGACGCCACGCCGCAAGACCTGACGCGCCTGGGCAACGCTGACTTCAATGTCGTGATGTACCCGGAAGTGGCCGCGCAAACCGCCACTTGGCTGGCCCGAAGTTTTGGTCAGGCCAATGTCAAGACGGTGCCCATCGGCGTCGGAGCCACCCGCGAATTCATCGAACAAGTCGCTGCCATCAGCGGTGCCGACACCACGGCACTGCTGAACGACCCGCGCGCGCGCTCCACCTGGTACGCACGGTCCGTCGATTCCACTTACCTGACCGGCAAGCGCGTCTTCATCTTCGGTGACGCCACGCACGCCGTGGCCGCGGCGCGCATCGCGGCCAACGAGCTGGGTTTCCAGGTCGTCGGTCTGGGCACTTACAGCCGCGAATTTGCGCGCGAAGTGCGTGAGGCCGCCAAGCTTTACGGCATCGAAGCCTTGATCACCGACGACTACCTGGACGTTGAAGAACAGGTTGCCGCGCTGCAGCCTGAGCTGGTGCTGGGCACGCAGATGGAACGCCACATTGCCAAGCGCCTGGGCGTGCCTTGCGCGGTCATCTCGGCCCCCATGCATGTGCAGGACTTCCCGGCGCGGCATTCACCGCAAATGGGTTTCGAAGGCGCCAATGTGCTGTTCGACACCTGGGTCCATCCACTGATGATGGGCTTGGAAGAGCACCTGCTGCACATGTTCCGCGACGACTTCGAATTCCACGAAGACGCAGCGCCTTCGCATCTGGGGTCGGCGGCCAAGCGGCCTGTTGAAGCGCTGACTGTTGCCGCCCCCGAACCCGAAGTGCCGACCGCCGCCGTGCATGCCGCCGCCCAGCCTTCGGCCGATTCGATCATGGCCACCACGGCTGCATCCGACAGCGCGGCGTCTGCAGTCCAAGCTGCTGCGGCCTGGACCGCAGACGCCGAAAAAGAACTGAAAAAGATCCCGTTCTTCGTGCGCGGCAAGGCACGACGCAACACCGAAGCCTATGCCGGCGAACTCGGGTTGAAGCAAATCACCGTTGAGACCCTCTACGATGCAAAAGCGCACTTCAGTCGCTGAACTGGCCGGAACGGCACTGTCAGCCAGTACAGCGGTGGGCGGCGGCGCCTTGCGCGCCGCAGCCTCGCTCTGGTCGTCGGCCCCGGCCAAGTCTGCGGCACCTGCGCCGAGCAAGACTGCACCGGCTCCCGCCACCCGCGTGGTGCTGGTGACGATGGACAGCCACCTGGCCAGTGCCGCCCAGCGCGCCGGCCGCAGCTTGGCCAAGCAACTGCCGGGCTTGAAGTTCGCGGTGCACGCTGCCGACGAATGGGGCAGTGACGACCATGCTTTGGCCCGCTGCAAGGCCGATATCGCCGAGGGCGACATCGTCATCGTCACGATGTTGTTCCTGGAAGACCACTTCACGCCTTTGCTCCCCGTGCTGCAAGCCCGCCGCGACCATTGCGACGCGATGGTCTGCGCGATGAGTGCGGCCGAGGTGACCAAGCTGACGCGCATGGGCAAGTTCGACATGTCGGCGCCGGCCAGCGGCCTGATGGCCCTGCTCAAGCGCCTGCGCGGCAAGGCCAATGAAACCGCCGACAACAAGGCCGGCAACGCCAGCAAGGCGACAGCCGGCGAGAAACAGATGCGCATGCTGCGCCGCCTGCCCAAGATCCTGCGCTTCATCCCTGGCGCGGCGCAAGATGTGCGCGCCTATTTCATGACGCTGCAGTACTGGCTGGCGGGCAGCGAAGACAACGTCCACCGCATGGTGCATTGCCTCGTGGACCGCTACGCCGACGGCCCGCGCAAGCTGCTGCGCGGCACGGTGAAGACGCAAGAGCCTGTCGAGTACCCCGAGCTGGGCGTCTACCACCCGCGCATGAAGAACCGGCTCAGCCTGAGTGCTGCCGACCTGCCGAACTGCGCCACCAGCGGCCAGCGCGGCACTGTGGGCGTGTTGCTGTTGCGCTCGTACCTGCTGGCCGGCAATGCCGGGCATTACGACGGCGTGATCACGGCGCTGGAAGCACGCGGCCTGCGTGTGCTGCCGGTTTTTGCCACGGGCTTGGACTCGCGTCCGGCGATCGAGAAGTTCTTGATGAAGGATGGCCGCACACTCGTCGATGCGGTGGTCTCGCTGACCGGCTTCTCGCTCGTTGGTGGCCCGGCCTACAACGACGCCAAGGCGGCCGAAGACATCCTGGCGCAACTGGATGTGCCGTATGTGGCCGTCGCGCCGCTGGAATTCCAGACGCTGGAACAATGGGGCGGCTCGCAGCGCGGCCTGCTGCCAGTGGAAGCGACCATGATGGTGGCCATCCCCGAACTGGACGGCGCCACCGGCTCGATGGTTTTCGGTGGCCGTGGCAACGCAGCGCACACGGCTTGCACGGGCTGCGAACGCCACTGCACCTTCGACACTACCGGTGAGTCGCACGACAGCGAACACGACATGCAAACCTGCAGTGAGCGCGCCGACATGCTGGCCGCGCGCGTGGGCAAGCTCGTCGATCTGCGCCGCTCGCAGCGCGCCGACCGCAAGGTGGCACTGGTCATCTTCAACTTCCCGCCGAATGCCGGAGCCACCGGCACGGCGGCCTTTCTGTCGGTCTTCGAATCGCTGTTTCACACGCTGCACGCGATGCAGCGCGAGGGTTACACGGTCACGCCGCCGGTCAGTGTCGATGCGCTGCGCGAGAGCGTCATTCAAGGCAATGCCCAGCGCTATGGCGCGATGGCGAACGTTTTTGCGCGCATCCCCGCCAACGACCACGTCAAGCGCGAGCGCTGGCTGAAGGAAATCGAAGCGCAGTGGGGCCCGGCACCCGGGCAGCAGCAAACCGACGGCACGCACCTGCAGGTGCTGGGCGAAGGTTTCGGCAATGTCTTCGTTGGCATCCAGCCCGGCTTCGGCTACGAAGGCGACCCGATGCGCCTGCTGTTCGAAAAGGGCCTGGCGCCAACGCATGCGTTCTCGGCCTTCTACCGTTGGCTGCGCGAAGACTTCAAGGCCGCAGCCGTGCTGCACTTCGGCACCCACGGCGCACTGGAATTCATGCCCGGCAAGCAGAACGGCATGACCGCCATGTGCTGGCCCGACCGGCTGATCGGCGACCTGCCGAACTTCTATCTCTACGCCAGCAACAACCCCAGCGAAGGCACCATCGCCAAACGCCGCGCAGCAGCCACGTTGATCAGCTACCTGACCCCGCCGGTGGCGCAGGCCGGTCTGTACAAAGGCCTGGTCGAGCTGAAGACCGCGCTGGAACGCTGGCGCAGCCTGGAACCCGAAGCCGAACGTGAACGGCTTGAACTGGCCGAGATGGTGCAAGCCCAAGCCGCAGCGCTGGACCTGTGCAAGGCCGAACCGGCCTGGGGCATCGACGCCGGCGACCACGTGCTGATGCTCAGCGAGAAAGTGCTGGAGCTGGAATACACGCTGATCCCGCACGGCTTGCACGTCGTGGGCCGCGCACCTTCGGCCATCGAACGTGTGGACATGCTGATGTGCGTGGCCGAAGCCACCCACAACACGCGGCTGGACCGTAGCGTGCTGCAGGCTCTGGTCATCGGCACCACACCGGAAGCCTTGGCCGCTGAACATGGCGCCGAATTGCTGCCCGTGTTGCAGGCCCTGGCCGTCACCGACCAGCTACTGGCCCGCGACCATGAGATCGCCGGCATCATCCACGCGCTGGACGCCGGCTACATGCGTCCCGCCCCCGGAGGCGACCTGATCCGCACGCCCAGCATCCTGCCCACGGGCCGCAACCTGCATGGCTTCGACCCCTTCCGCATCCCCAGCGCCTACGCGGTGAAGGACGGTGCCCGCCAGGCTGAACGCCTGCTGGCGCGCCACATGTCGGATGGCAACAAGCTGCCGGAGTCCATTGCACTGGTGCTCTGGGGTACCGACAACCTGAAGAGCGAAGGCGGCCCGATTGCTCAAGCGCTCGCACTGTTCGGTGCCAAGCCGCGCTTCGACAGCTATGGCCGCCTGGCCGGTGCTGAACTGCTGCCGCTGGCTGAACTGGGCCGGCCGCGCATCGACGTCGTCATCACGCTGTCGGGCATCTTCCGCGACCTGCTGCCGCTGCAGGTGAAGCTGCTGGCCGAAGCGGCTTTCATGTCCGCCAATGCCGATGAGCCGGTCGAACAGAACTTCGTGCGCAAGCATGCGCTGGCCTACATCACCGAGCACGGCGGTGACATGGAAACGGCGTCGCTGCGTGTCTTCGGCAACGCCGAGGGCGCCTACGGTTCCAACGTCAACCTGCTGGTGGACAACGCGCGCTGGGAAGACGAAGACGAGCTGGCCGAGACGTACTCGCGCCGCAAGGGCTTTGCCTACGGCGTGAGCGGCCGCCCGGTGCAACAGGCGCAACTGCTGAAGAGCGTGCTGGCGGGTGTTGAGTTGGCCTACCAGAACCTGGATTCGGTGGAGCTGGGCGTCACCACCATCGACACCTATTTCGACACCTTGGGCGGCATCAGCCGCGCCATCAAGCGCGCCAAGGTTGAGAAGGGTGGCGCTGACGCCACGGTCGCGCCGGTCTACATCGGCGACCAGACCCACGACAGCATCGGCGGCGGCACCGTGCGCACGCTCAGCGAGCAGGTGGCGCTGGAAACGCGTACCCGCATGTTGAACCCTAAGTGGTACGAAGGCATGTTGGAACACGGTTACGAAGGCGTGCGCCAGATCGAGGTGCACCTGACCAACACCATGGGCTGGTCGGCCACCACGGGCCAGGTGCAACCCTGGGTCTATCAGAAATTGAGCGAGACCTTCGTGCTCGACCCGGCGATGCGCGAGCGCCTGGCCAAACTCAACCCCACCGCTTCGGCCAAGGTGGCGAACCGACTTCTGGAAGCGCACCGGCGCCAGTACTGGCAACCGGATGCACAAACGCTCGAAGCCCTGCAACGAGCAGGCGAAGAGCTGGAAGACCGCCTTGAAGGCGCTTATGACGAAAGAGCTGCAGCATGACTGAAACCGTTCAACTCCCGTTCCCCGCCCTGCGCAAGGCCATCGCCCGTGGCGCCGATGGCGAGGGCAGCGTGCAGGTGCAACTCGACCCCAACGTGAAGATCGGCAACGCCAAGGTCTTCGCCATCTACGGCAAGGGCGGCATCGGCAAGAGCACCACCAGTTCCAACCTGTCGGCGGCATTCAGCAAGATGGGCAAACGCGTGCTGCAGATCGGCTGCGACCCCAAGCACGACTCGACGTTCACGCTGACCAAGAAGATGCTGCCGACGGTCATCGACATTCTGGAGACCGTCGACTTCCATGCCGAGGAATTGCGCCCCGAGGACTTCGTCTTCGAAGGCTACAACGGCGTGATGTGCGTCGAAGCCGGTGGCCCGCCGGCCGGCACTGGCTGCGGCGGCTACGTGGTCGGCCAGACCGTCAAGCTGCTGAAGGAACACCATCTGCTGGAAGACACCGACGTGGTGATCTTCGACGTGCTGGGCGACGTGGTCTGCGGCGGTTTTGCAGCACCGCTGCAGCATGCCGACCGGGCCATGATCATCACCGCCAACGACTTCGATTCCATCTTCGCAATGAACCGCATCGTGCAGGCCATCGGTGCCAAGGCCAAGAACTACAACGTGCGGCTGGGCGGCGTCATCGCCAACCGCAGCGCGGGCACCGACCAGATCGACAAGTACAACGACCGCACCGGCCTGAAGCTGGCGGCGCACTTCCCGGACCTGGATGTCATCCGCCGCAGCCGGCTGAAGAAATGCACCATCTTCGAGATGGAGCACAGCCCCGAACTGGAGGCCGTGCAGAAGGAGTATCTGCGCTTGGCCGCTGCCATGTGGCTGGGTCCGGATCCGCTGCCCGCCGTGCCGCTGAAAGACCGCGACATTTTCGACCTGCTGGGCTTCGACTGAGCACGGGCACGGAGCCATCAGCCATGTCACACGACGCCTACCTCGTCCGCCGCAGCCAGATCGAAGACTACTTCGACCGCACTGCGCTGAAAGCTTGGGAACAACTGACCAGCACCGCGCCGGTCGGGCGCATCCGCGCCACGGTTCGTGCCGGCCGCGACCGCATGCGCACCCAGTTGCTCGACTGGTTGCCGCAAGACCTGCACGGCGCGCGCGTGCTGGACGCCGGCTGTGGCACTGGTGCGTTGGCGCTGGAAGCCGCGCGGCGCGGCGCGGAGGTGGTGGCCATCGACTTGTCGCCTTCGCTGGTGGACGTGGCGCGCGTGCGCATGTCTGAGCTCCACCCCGGCGACGCGGCCATTGGTCGCATCGACTGGCGCAGCGGCGACATGTTGGACGCCAGCCTGGGCGGCTTCGACCACGTGGTGGCGATGGACTCGCTGATCCACTACGACGAGGCCGACATGGTGCGCGTCATCGAAAGCTGGTCGCAGCGCACCCGCCATTCCATGCTCTTCACCTTCGCCCCACGCAACCCGGCGCTGGCGGCCATGCGCGCGATGGGCCGCTTGTTCCCGCGCAGCAATCGCGCGCCCTGGATAGAGCCGGTGGCCGAGAAGTCGCTGCGCGGCCGCCTGTCTGCTGGCGTGCCGCAGTTTGAAGCCACGCGCACGCAGCGCGTGGCCAGCGGTTTCTACACCTCGCAAGCCATGGAGTTGAAGCGCTCGTGAACCCGGTGGCTGTCATCGCTGCGGAATTGAGCCAGGCGTCGAAATTGGCGCCAGGCCCGTCACCGCTGGCGAAAAAATGGAAGAAGGTCGGCACGCGTTTCCTGCCGTTCGCCGACGCCGCCAGCGCTGATCTGCCGCTTTCCCGCTTGATGCGTCTGTCGCTGTTTCAGGTGACGGTGGGCATGGCAGCGGCGTTGATGGTGGGCACGCTCAATCGTGTGATGATTGTCGAGTTGGGTGTCGCAGCCTGGCTGGTGGCGCTGATGGTCGCGCTGCCCATCGTGGCCGCACCTTTCCGGGCGCTCATCGGCCACAGGAGCGACACCTACGCCTCGGCCATCGGCTGGCGGCGCGTGCCCTACATCGGCCTGGGCAGCTTTTTGCAGTTCGCCGGGCTGGCGTTGATGCCCTTTGCGCTGTTGCTGATGACCGGCGAAGGCCGCTTCGGTCTGGCCTGGGTCGGCCTTGTCGTGGCAGGCCTGTCCTTCCTGCTGGTGGGCGCTGGCCTGCAGACCACGCAGACGGCTGGTCTGGCCCTGGCTACCGACCTGGCCACCGAAGAAGCCCGCCCGCGTGTGGTGGCGCTGATGTACGTGATGCTGCTGGTCGGCATGGTGGGCGGCGGCGCGGTCTTCAGCCTGCTGCTGGCTGACTTCAGCCCCACGCGCCTGGTACAGGTTGTGCAGGGCGCCGGCGTGGTGTCGGTCGTGCTGAACATCGTTGCCGTGTGGAAGCAGGAAGCGCGCGACCCCAACCGCCGCCGCACGGTGGACGAACCGGCTGCTGCATTCAAGCCACGCTGGCGCAGCTTCATGGCCCAACCCAAGGCGCGCCGCTTCATGTGGACCGTGGGCCTGGGCACGGCCGCCTTCAACATGCAAGACGTGGTGCTGGAGCCTTACGGCGGCGAGATCCTGCACCTGGGCGTTGGTGCCACCAGCGCCTTGACGGCAGTGATGGCCTTGGGCGCGCTGATGGCCTTCACGCTGGCCGCCCGTTGGCTGGCGCGTGGCGGTGACCCTTACCGCGTGGCAGCCCTCGGCGCGGTGCTGGGCCTGCCGGCTTTCGCTGCCGTGATCTTCTCAGCACCGCTAGACGCGCCCTGGCTGTTCCGCTGCGGCACCGCGCTGATCGGCTTCGGCGGCGGGCTGTTCGCGGTGGGCACCCTCACCGCCGCCATGACGCTGGAGCGACCTGAACACATCGGCCTGGCCCTTGGGGCCTGGGGCGCCGTGCAAGCGTTCTCGGGCGGCTTGGCCGTGGCGGCCGGCGGCGCGCTGCGCGACGGCATCTCGGCACTGGCCACCCACGGCGCTTTGGGCGTGGCGCTGCAAGACACCGTCACCGGCTACAGCTTCGTTTACCACCTCGAAATCGGCTTGTTGTTCGCGGCGCTCATAGCGCTGGGCCCGTTGGTGCGCATGCAAACGCAGGTGCGGCCTAAGGCCCATCCTGCCGCGACACCCAAGTTCGGTCTGGCCGACTTCCCCGGCTAGCCCACATCCGCATCACCGCACCACCGCACCACCGCACCACCCGAAGGAGACAGCCCATGGGCATCGGTTCCATCACCCACAACATCGACATCGCCCAACTGGCGCTGTACGCCTTCTGGATCTTCTTCGCTGGCTTGGTCTACTACCTTGCACGCGAGAACCACAGGGAGGGTTATCCGATGGAAACCGAAAGTGGGCGCGGTGTGATCACCGGCTGGCCAATTCCGGAGCCCAAGACCTATCTGCTGCCCCACGGCGGTGAATTCACCGCGCCGAACAGCATCAAGTCGTCGCAAGTGCTGGCGGCCGAACCTGCCCACCGCTGGGCCGGTGCGCCCTTGGTGCCGACGGGCAGCAACCCCATGCTGGACGGCGTGGGCCCGGGTGCCTGGTCCGACCGAGCCGACAGGCCCGACTTGGGCTACCACGGCGACATCAAGATCGTGCCTTTGCGCAATCTGCCGCTGTTCAACGTGCAGCGTGGTGACACCGACCCGCGCGGCCTCAACGCGGTGGGCGGTGACGACGTTGCCGGCGGCAAGGTGGTCGATCTGTGGATGGACACGGCCGAGTCGCTTTTCCGCTACCTCGAAGTCGAATTGACGGGCAGCACTCGCCGCGTGCTGGTGCCGATGAACTTCGCCCGCGTGCGCCGCCATCAGGTCGAGGTGGGTGCCATCCTGGGCAGCCAGTTCGCGGCCGTGCCGGGCACCCGGCAGTCCGACGTGGTGACGATGCTGGAAGAAGAAAAAATCCAGTCTTACTATGGCGCCGGCACGCTTTACGCTGAGCCTTCGCGCCTGGAGCCGCTACTGTGAGCCAGGCTTCGCACGCAAGAGAAGTCTCGGCTGGCCAGCAGCACGAACACGAGTTCGAGCCCGTGCGTGGCCTGCCCGAAGTGCTGCCGGCTGGCGAGCAGATGCTTTGGCAAGGCAGCCCTGATTGGCGCACGTTGGCCCGTCGCGCCTTCCACGTGCGCAAGCTGGTGGTCTATTTCGCTGCTCTGGTCGTGTTGCGCGTGGCGGTGGTGGCCAGCGGGTCCGTCACGGTTACGGGCCTGCTGATTTCCGCGCTGTGGATGGTGGTGCTGGGGGTCACGGCCGTGAGTCTGATGGCCATGATGGCCTGGCTGTCGGCGCGCGGCACGGTTTACACCGTCACCAACAAACGCGTGGTCATGCGCATCGGCATCGTTCTGACGCTGACCTTCAACATCCCTTTCAAGCGCATCGCCGCCGCCGGCTTGCACCTGGACGCCAACGGCACCGGTGACCTGCCGCTGACGCTGAGCGGTGATGACCGAATCGCCTGGCTCAACCTGTGGCCGCACGCCCGCGCTTGGCGCCTGGCCCGCCCTGAGCCCATGTTGCGCTGCGTGCCGCAAGCCGCTGAAGTGGCACGTGTGCTGGCACAGGCCTGGTCAAGCAGCACCGGTGTGGCGCTGCACGGGCAAGCCATTGGTGCCCCCGATGCGCCTGAAGCGGCTGGCCCTGCACAGCCCCAACCGGCGCAGCCCGCGTGGGCCGGGCGCTAAACGGCACATCCACCGTCCACGAACCTGCAGCCGAGACAGCACCATGAACGCCACCGCACCCCACCCCGACGCCTTGCCGCGCGGCTTGCTGGTCGCCATTGCCGTGATGGTGGTCGCCACCTTGGTCGGCGTGACGGCCGTGCGCTACAGCGGCGTGTCCATCCACACGCCCGACGCACCGGCAGTAGCCAGCCGCAGCCTGCGCTTTGAAGATGGTGCTGACGGCAGCGTCGCCATCCTGGACGGCCAGACCGGCCGTGAAGTGGAACGCGTGCAAGGCGAGGCCGGCTTCCTGCGCGGTGCTTTGCGCGTTCTGGCCCGTGAGCGCCGCATGCGCAACATGGGCTCGGAAGCTGCCTTCGAGTTGATTGCCCGCGCCGATGGCCGCCTGACGCTGGCCGACCCGGCCACCGGGGTGCGCCTGGACCTCGAATCCTTTGGTCATACCAATGCCGCCACTTTCGCGCGCCTGCTGACCGTCAGCCCTGCGAACCCCGCCAAACCCGCGAACCCCGCGAACCCAGTTATTGCCCGGAGCCAGCCATGACCGCTGCCAACGCCACCCCCACTGTGCAAGTTCCGCAGACGCCGCCGGCGGCGCCGTCGATCACCAGTTCCGAAGAGGCTGCTCGTCAGGCCAAGCAGAGCACGCTGCTGACGCCGCGCTTCTACACCACGGACTTCAAGGCCATGGACCGCATCGACGTCAATCCGATACGCGCCGAATGGGACGTCATGATGGCCGAGTACGAAGGCGACAACAACCACGACCACTTCCAGCGCTCACCGGCATTCGCCGCCGAAGCGCAGGCCCAGATGGCGCAATGGTCGCCAGAATTGCGGCAGGAATTCTTTGAATTCCTGGTCTCATCCATCACCTCGGAATTCTCGGGTTGCATCCTCTACAACGAGATCCAGAAGAACGTCAGCAACCCCGACATCAAGGCCCTGATGCGCTTCATGGCGCGCGATGAATCGCGCCACGCCGGATTCATCAACCAGAGCTTGAAAGACTTCGGCATCGGCATCGACCTGGGTGACTTGAAACGCACCAAGGCCTACACCTACTTCAAGCCCAAATACATCTTCTACGCGACTTACCTCAGCGAGAAGATCGGCTACGCGCGTTACATCACCATCTACCGCCAACTGGAACGCCACCCTGACAAGCGCTTCCACCCGATCTTCAAATGGTTCGAGCGCTGGTGTAACGACGAATTCCGTCACGGCGAATCTTTCGCGCTGATCATGCGTTCGCAGCCGCATTTGCTGCGCGGTGCCAACACGCTGTGGATACGCTTTTTCCTGTTGGCCGTGTACGCCACCATGTACGTACGTGACCACACCCGGCCGATGCTGAAAGACGCGATGGGCCTGGACGCGACCACCTACGACTACGAGGTGTTCCGCATCACCACCGAGATCTCCAAGCAGGTCTTTCCGGTGTCGCTGGATACCGACCATCCGGTATTCCGCGCCGGCCTCACGCGCTTGTTCGAACTGTCCACCCGCATGGAAGCCGCCAAGGCGCGCGGCGGTGTCATCGGCAAGCTGCAGCAGGCGGGCTTGGCAGTGGCTGGCTTCGCCACTTTCGCCCGGCTGTACTTGCTGCCGGTGAAACAGCACGCATTGCCGCAGCAAGTGCGCATGGCCCCAGCCTGGTAGCCATTTTCAAGATCCAACGACGCCGACAGACGACTGATGTTGCAAGCCACGCTGCCCATTGCCTTCGCGATTTTTGTCTGGTGGTTTTCCACGGGCATCGTGTTGCTGCTGGACGGACTGCCGCGCACCACCTTCCGCTGGAGCCATTTGATCTCGTCGCTGCTGGCGCTGGCTGCCTTGATCGGCTTGGTGCACACCGCCCCTCAGACCACGCCGGCCGGTGCTTTCTGCGCTTTCACCTGTGCCTTGCTGGTCTGGGGCTGGCACGAGCTGAGCTTCCTGACGGGCTGGGTCACCGGGCCGCGACAGCAACCGCTGGACGACGGCAGCGTGGGCTGGTCGCGCTTCACGCAGGCGGTGCAAACCATTCTGTGGCACGAGCTGGCCATCCTGGCCTCGGGCCTCTTGATCGCAGCCATCACCTGGGACCAGCCCAACACGGTCGGCATGGGTACGTTTGCGGTTCTGTGGCTGATGCGCATCAGCGCCAAGCTGAACATTTTCCTCGGTGCGCGCAACCTCAGCATCGAACTGCTGCCGCCACACCTGAAATACCTGGGCAGCTATTTCCGGCGCCGGGCGATGAATTTGCTGTTCCCGTTTGTCGTCAGCGAGGCCACCGCCGTCGCCGTCTGGATCGTCAGCGACGCGCTGGATGCAGAACCTGGCAGCGCCCGAGCCGTCGGCGCCTGGCTGGTCTCGACGATGTTGATCCTGGGCATCCTGGAACACTGGCTGCTGGTGCTGCCGCTGAATGCCACGGCGCTGTGGCGCTGGGCCCTGAATGACGACCCGAGGCGCCCTGCCTCGGCCACGACCGCGCCAGAACCTGCGCCAGCCTTGTCCACACACGCCGTTGATGAAAAGCTACTTCACTCCCGTTAGCGGCACCACGCCGCCTCTCAGTGCCGGTGGCCGCCCGCCGGCCGGCGCACCCAAAGCCATCGTCATCGGCAGCGGCTTCGGTGGTCTGGCGGCTGCGGTTCGCCTCAGCTGCAAGGGCTATCACGTCGAAGTCTTCGAGAAGCTGGATGCGCCCGGCGGCCGCGCTTATGTGTGGCGGCAAGACGGTTTCACTTTCGACGCCGGCCCCACCATCATCACCGCGCCCTTCATGCTGGAAGAGCTGTGGACCCTGTGCGGCAGGCGCATGGCCGACGACGTCGACCTGCGCCCGCTCGACCCCTTCTACCGCATTCGGTTTGACGACGGCACCTGGTTCGACTACAGCGGCGACGCCAACCGCATGCGGGCCGAGGTGGCGCGCTTTGCACCCGGTGATGTGGCGGGCTACGAGCGCTTTCTGCTCGCCGCCGCGACTTGCTACAAACTGGGTTTCGAAGAGCTGGGTGCCCAGCCTTTCGACGGTATTGCCAGCCTGTTGAAGGCTGTGCCTTCGCTGATGCGCATGCAAGGCTGGCGCAGCATTTACCGCATGGTGGCGGGCTTCCTGAAGAACCCCAAGCTGCGTGTCGTGATGAGCTTTCACCCGCTGCTCATCGGCGGCAATCCTTTCTCCGTCACCTGCGTCTACAGCCTGATCAACACGCTGGAACGGCGCTTTGGTGTGCACTGGGCAATGGGCGGCACCGGCTCTTTGGTGCAGGGTCTGGTGGGCTTGTTGGCCGAGCGCGGCGTGGCTGTGCGCTGCAACGCCGAGGTCAAGCAAATCAGCGTGGAAAACGGCCGGGCCACCGGCATCACGCTGGCCGATGGCAGCCACCGCCGCGCCGACATCGTGGTCAGCAACGGCGACACCGCCTGGACCTACCGCCACCTGGTCGCGCCGCAGCACCGCAAGCACTGGACGAACCAGAAGATCGAGCGCGGCAGCTATTCGATGAGCCTCTTCGTGTGGTACTTCGGCACCGACAAGCAGTTCCACGATGTGCCCCACCACATGATGCTGCTGGGCCCGCGTTACGAAGGCTTGCTGAAAGACATCTTCAAGCGCCACCACCTGGCCGAAGATTTCAGCCTCTACCTGCACCGGCCCACTGCCACCGACGCGTCCATGGCGCCCCCAGGCTGCGATGCTTTCTATGTGCTGGCCCCGGTGCCCCACCTTGACAGTGGCACCGACTGGCAGGCCCACGCCGAGCCCTACCGCCTGGCCATTCTGAAACGCCTGGAAGACACGGTGATGCCCGGCCTGGGCCAGCACATCGTGACCTCACGCGTGACCACGCCGCAAGATTTTCATGACCGGCTGCTCTCGTACAAGGGCGCCGCCTTCGGGCTGGAACCGCTGCTGCTGCAAAGCGCCTGGTTCCGCCCGCACAACCGCAGTGAAGACGTCCAAGGCCTCTTCATGGTGGGTGCCAGCACCCACCCTGGTGCCGGCGTCCCCGGCGTCCTCATGTCAGCGAAAGCCTTGGAAACGGTGGTGCCCCATGTCAGCAGTTTTGCCTGAGTCAGCCGCCATGCCGGTGTTCGCGGTGCCGGGTTCAATGGCGCCCGCGTCGTCGCCCGAAAGGGCTGCGTATCCCTTGCCGGCCGATGACGCGCTGGCCTGCCGCGCGCTGATGCGCGGCGGCTCAAAGACCTTCTTCGCCGCGTCGCTGCTGCTGCCCGCGCGGGTGCGCGCGCCGGCCACCGCCTTGTATGCGTTCTGCCGTCTGGCCGATGACGAGATCGACCTCGGCAGCGACCCCACACAGGCCGTGCTTGGTCTGCACCACCGGCTGGATGCGCTTTACGCCGGCCGGCCGCAGGCCATCGCTGCCGATCGGGCCCTGGCCAGCGTGGTGCACCACCACGCCATCCCGCGTGCGCTGCTCGACGCGCTGCTGGAGGGCTTTCTGTGGGATGCCATCGGGCGTCGCTACGAAACGCTGGAAGAGGTGCAGGACTACGGTGCCCGCGTGGCTGGTACCGTGGGCGCGATGATGGCCTTGGTGATGGGCGTGCGCGACGAAGTTTCGCTGGCCCGTGCCTGCGATCTGGGTGTGGCGATGCAGCTCACCAATATTGCCCGCGACGTGGGTGAAGACGCGCGCAACGGCCGGCTCTATCTGCCCCGAACCTGGATGCGTGAAGCCGGCATGGACCCGGACGCCTGGCTGCAGGCGCCGCACTTCGACGCGGCCATCGCCGGCATCGTCCAACGCCTGCTGGACGCGGCTGATGCGCTCTACCGCAAGGCCGAACACGGCATTGCCGGCTTGCCGCGCGACTGCCGGCCGGCCATTCACGCTGCACGCCTGGTGTACGCCGAAATCGGCCGCCAGCTGGAACGCAATGGCCTGGATTCCATCAACCGCCGCGCGGTGGTTTCGGGGCAGCGCAAGCTGGCCTTGATCGCCCGCGCTGCCACGGCCGCTGTGGTGGCACCGGCCAGCGCCAACGCCGCGCTGCCGGTGCTGCCGGCGGTGCAGTTTCTGGTGGACGCCGCCGCCGCGCCGCAGGCCCGCTCCGCGCTGCCATCGCGCACTTTCGACGAGCGTGTGGGCTGGGTCATCCAGCTCTGCGAACGACAGTCTGCACAGCAGCGCTCGCTGCGCTGAAATTTTGGAAATCGCTTGAACAACCAAGGAGCGTTGTCGTCGCAAGTGTCAGTTAAACATGACATTAAGTCGTGTAAACACAAATTGACCAATGCACCTTGCGGGCGTACAGTTTTCACAGAGCAAGTCCTAAGAAACGTGGCCAGATAGTTCGCTGTCAGAGCCACATAAAACCCTCGTGCGGGTCTAGCACGGCATGTCACTTAGGAGAGACGTTATGGCAAGTGATCCAGATCGCGTGTGGCCTTCAGGCCTGACGACGGCGGAAGCGGAAGAGCTGCAACAAGGCCTGGTCGAGGGAACTCGCATCTTCGGTCTGATTGCGTTGCTCGCCCACTTCTTCGCCTACATCTATTCACCCTGGCTGAAGTAAGGAAGGCACACCATGAACCAAGGAAAAATCTGGCGCGTTGTGAAACCCACCATTGGCGTGCCCTTGTTCTTGACGGCAGTGGCGGTCAGCTCGTTCACCGTGCACTACATGCTGCTGAGCCACACCACGTGGTTGCCCGGCTACTTGCAAGGCGGCACCAAGGCCAAGGCCACAGCGGCTGCTGAAACCACGACCACGGTGGCGGCAGCAACCCCTACGCAGAAGCAGTAGCTTCAGCTTTCGCAAGCGCTTCTGGGAGCGCTTGTGAAAAGGGGCCGGGATCTTGCGATCCCGGCCCCTTTTCCTTTTGAGTTTGCTTGCGAGTTCCCTCGTGACAGCAAGCAGCCGCTTGAGCAGCAGCTCGCTGTGGGCTATTTCATCTGCGTGATCGACACCAGCGTGCAGGCGAACGCGGCGAAGCTCAACACCCAGGCCATCGTGTAGCGCCAGGCACGGCCTTTGTAGATGCCCATGTTGAAGTCGAAAGCGGCCTGTGGGTCGCCATAGTTCTTGGCCGCGTCGCTGGCCCAAACCAAGCGCAAATTGCTCATCAGGATCAAGCATGCCACCAGCGCCAGCGCGAAGGCCCAGCGGTTGAGTTGCAGGAAGAGCAGCGCCTGGTCGGCGCCGGACTTGTAGGTCAGGAGCATCGTCATGGCCGTGAACAGCGTGCCGATCAACAACAGCGAGCCCGAGCGTCGGGTGACGCGCTCCAGCGCGTCTTCCACGGCCATCACCGCCGCGAACTGGCCGGCGGCCACGGCATCAGCACGAGCTTTCATCGTGGCCTGGAAAGCGGCAATGTCGGTCTCGGTGTGGGGCATGCCCCAGAAGTAGCGGTGCTTCATGTCAGTTCCCCAGGCAGGCTTGAGTTTCGAGAGTGTGTTCATGGACCGTGCTCCTTGTGGCTATCGCTAGAGGGCTTCAAGTGGCGCCATCCGAACAGCAGGGCGGATCAGCGGCGTCATCGCAAACAAAGTGGCCAGCAACAGCAGCACTTCCAGGCTGTAGACCAGCGTGTAGCTGGCGGCCGGGCCACTCAGCGTGGGCGGTAGCGCGCCGCGGCTGGCCAGGGCCACCACCACGTCATGCAAGATGCCGCCGACGGCCACTGCAATTCCGGCGCAAGTGGCCTGCACAGCGCCCCATGCACCCAGCGCCAGGCCGGCTTGCTCCTTCGGTGCCAGGTTCATCGTGGCGGTCAGGGTGCCGTGTGCAAAGAGGCCGCTGCCAAAGCCGATGGCCCAGGCGCCGATGCCGAAGAGCACCGGCAAATGCAAGGGCGCAGAGAGGATGACGGCGAAGAAAGCCGGTATGCCGACGACGGCGCCGATGCTGGCCATGCGGAAAGGGTCGGCGCCCCGGCTGAGGATGCGCGAAGCCAGACCGAAGCCCATCAAGCCGCCGACCGCCATGGTCGCGGTCAACTGGGTGGTCGACCCGACGGTCAAGCCCAGGATCTGCCCGCCATAGGGTTCCAGCAGCACGTCCTGCATGCCAAATGCCATCGTGCCCAGGCCCACGCCGATCAGGCGGCGCAGCGCGTGGTCACCGTGCTTGAAGCGCTGCCAGGCTGCGCTGAAACTGGGCTCGGGCTGTCCGGCGGGCTGGTTGCGACGCTGGCGCGTTTCCTGATGCCACAGCGCCAGCATGTTCAAGGCGATGGTGACGACCGCCGAGCCTTGAATCACCTGGATCAGGCGGGCTGGGCTGAAGTTTTCCAGCAGTGCCCCGAAGACCAGCGCGCTGACGACCATGCCGACCAGTTGCGCCACGTACATCAGGCCGACGACCTTGGGCTGCGCGGCCTCGGTGGTCAGGTCGGTGGCCAGCGCCAGGCCGGCGGTCTGCGTGATGTGGATGCCGGCACCGACCAGCAAGAAAGCCAGGCCGGCGCCCAGGTGACCCAGCCACACGGGCCACAGGTGGGCATTGCCGCCACCCGACAGCACCAGCAGCGCGAATGGCATGATGGCCAGGCCGCCGAACTGGATCAGCGAACCCTTCCAGATGTAGGGCACGCGGCGCCAGCCCAGGGCCGAGCGGTGGTTGTCGGACTTGAACCCGATCAGCGCACGCAGCGGCGCGAAGACAACCGGCAGCGCAATCATGATGGCCACCAGCGACGAGGGCACACCCAGCTCGACAATCATCACACGATTGAGTGTGCCGACCAGCAGCACAAGCGCCATGCCCACCGACACCTGAAAGAGCGACAGGCGCAGCAGGCGCGACAGGGGCACTTCGGCCGAGGCGGCGTCGGCAAAGGGCAGGAAACGCGGGCCCAGACCGGACCAGGTCCGCATCAGTTTGTGGCCTAAGGCATTCATCTTGGCATTCCGATCAGCGCACCCGCGGCATGCGCCACGGCAACATCAGTCGAACCGGCGTGGACACCACGCGCGGCACATTCAGGGTTTCATGCACCGAAGTCACCCGCTCGCCGAAGAGCTGTGATTCGAGTACCGAGCGGACGTAGAACGGCGTGTCTTCCAGCGTCTGCGACACGCGCGCCGGCTCGCCGGCCTCGCTGCGCATGGTGCGCGAGATGCGCCAGGCTGTGCGCGGCAGCGGCTGGCGCGGCGGGGCTTCGAAAGCCGTTTGGCTGCCATCGGGCTTGAAGCGTTGCGCGATGACGCGGTCGGCACCGGCTTTCTGTCGCACGTCGTAAATCACGGCCGTGCTGCCGTCTTTCAATGCAGCGCGCGACCAGTCCCATTCGGTGAAGGGGCGGTCGATCGGCTCGTCGCCTTCGTTGCTGTCCAGATAGGCCTCGCCGCTCCAGCGCGCGCCCGGTTCGTCCATCTCGACCTCGATGCGCGCACACGGCGCGATGGGGCCCCAGCGGTGGCGTCCGTTGTCGTCCAGTGCGGCGTTGAAGGTGGACAGCGCCTTCGGCCACACCCGCACCCGGCCGCGTACCCGTTGCGGTATCGGCATGCCTACTTCGTTCAGGTTGATCAGCATCGAACTGCCGTCCCATTGCAGATTGCTGGGGCCGACGCTGAAGGCGCTGGCGCTGCGTTGCACGCTGGCCGCGCTGCGTTCAGTCATGGTCCAGCGACGGCCTGCAGCACCGTACAGGGCCACGTTGATGGCGCAGTGGTTCTCGGCCGGTGTGGCCGGGTACTTTTTGAGGGCCCACGCGTAGTAGGGCGAGACGACGCAGCCCACGAAGGCGATCAGGGTCAGGGCGTGGTTGCCGTCGTCGCTGATCGCGTCGACGTACCACCAGAGGTAGCCACCCGGCGCGACCGGCTGGTCGAATCGAGGTGCGCCAGCAGCGTCGCGGCCGCCCGTTGCCCCGACAGTGCCGCCATCGGCACGCCCGGCCCCGGGTGCACCCCGCCCCCCGCCAGGTACAGGCCCGGCATGCGGCAGATCGTGCCCGGGCGTTGGAAGGACGACATCCAGCCGTGGGTGGCCTGGCCGTACAGCGCCCCGCCACTGGCTGGGAACAGGCGGTGAAAGTCGTGCGGCGTCGTCAGTTCCACCTGTTGCGGTGTCCACTGGATCTGCAAGCCGCAGTCGCGCAGCAGCGCCAGGCTGTGTTGTTCGCAAGGGGAGGTCTCCTGGCTGTTGAAGGCGCGGCTGTCGCCGTCGGCCGGTGCATTGACCAGGCACAGCAGGCGCTCGGGCGTGCCGTCGGGCAAGGTGGTGTGGTCGCCGCGGTCTTGCGCGCAAACGTAAACGGTGCCGGCGCGCGGCAGTTGGCGGCGGCGGAAGATGTCGTCGAATTCGGCGTGGTAGTCGTCGTCGAAAAAGACGTTGTGGCGGGCCAGTGGAAAGCCGGCTGTGGCGGTGTGGGCCGACCAGGTCAGGGCCGACAGCGAACGCTTGGCCACCGGCAACGTCGGCACCGCGTGCGTGACGCGGTCGCCCATCAGGCCGTCCACCAGCGCTTGCGGTGCGCCGTTGAAAACCACCGAGTCGGCGGCGATTTCCTCACCGCCGGCCAAGGCCACACCGCGCACGCGGCCGCCCTGAACCAGGATGCGCTCGCAGGGCGCGTTGTAGCGCAGCGTGGCGCCGCGTTTCTCGGCCAGCCTGGCAAAGCTTTGCGCGATGGCGTGCATGCCGCCGTCAACCGACCAGACGCCATCCAGTTCCACCTGCGCCACCAGCATCAGCGTGGCCGGTGACTGCCAGGGTGACGAGCCGGTGTAAGTGGCGTAACGCGCGAACAGCTGGCGCAAACGCGCATCGTGGAAATGGCGGCCCAGGCTGCTCCACAGCGAAGCGAAGGGCCCCAGGCCGGCCAGTGTCATCAGCCCGCGCGGGCCCAGGTCACGGGCCAGTGCGTTCATGCGCGGACGCGGCGCGCGGATGTAGGGTGCTTCCAGCGCCTGGTAGACGCGGCGCGCCTGTTCGCAAAAGCCGATGAAGCGCTTGGCTTCGGCCGGTCCGGCGAATTCACCGATGGCGGCTGCCGAGCGTTCGCGGCTGGCGTGCAGGTCCAGCCGCTGGTGATGACCGCGCCAGGCGTGGCGGGCCAGCACGTTCAGTGGTGTCAACGCAGGCAGGTCGGCCAGCGACCCACCGGCTTCGGCCAGGATTTGCTCGAAGACCCAGCGCATCGTGAACACGGTGGGCCCGGCGTCGATGGCCGCGCCACCCACCACCGTCTGGCGCATCTTGCCGCCGGGTGTAGCGGCCGCTTCGACCAGCGTGACTTGCAGTCCCTGGCGGGCCAGCAACAAGGCACTGACGAGACCGCCGATGCCGGCACCCACAACGACCACGCGGTGTTCATCGCGCAGGCGGGTCTCAGCCATGTTCAACCTGCCCATGATCAGCCTGCCCATACGAGCGGCCTTGCCACATGCCCTGCACCTGCAAGGGAAGGAAGCGCACGAACATCGATTCTGAAAAGTAGGCGCCGCTGTAGGCCCGCTGTATGGCCTGCTGGTGGGCGCCGCTGCGCGCGTAGTCGTTCATCGCTGCGGTGTCGCGCCACAAGCTGAAGGTGGCTTGACGCAGCAGCGGGGCTTCACCCAAGCCTGCGGCTAGCTCGCAGCCTGGTGCGGCCTGCAGGTCGGCTTCAGCGGGCGGCGACAAACGCCAGAAAGGCAGCGCGTGTTTCGGCCGTATCGACGCGCGGGTCAGCGAGGCAATGGGTCCGTCAACCGGCGCTTCGGCGGTCACGGCCATCGCAGCGCCGTCCCAGCTACCCCTGCTGGAGCAGGCGCGCAGCAAGGCCACGCAGAGCTCGCGCGAGCGGCTGCGGTAGGCCTCTAGCACCGGTGATGCCTCCATGAACAACCTGGCATTCGCTTCGTCGTCAAAGACCAGGAACAGACCCTGGTGCGTGCCGCTGGGCGCCAGCCCGAAGCCGCCGCCGGCACCACTGCCCAGGACCTTGGAAAAGCCCAGGCCAGCCACCTGTCGCAGCGTCTTGTTGCCCAGCACCAGGCGCGACCAGCCCCAGGAACGCGAGCTGGCTTGCAAGTCGGCCAGCACCAACACCGCCACGCTGCCCACGGTGCGCGGGGCAGCCAACTTGGCCACGCGCTTGCCCGTGGCGCTATCCGAATCCCCCGGCTTGGCGGCCGGCCGCTTGCCGGCTGGCGCTGCTGCTCGCGCCACCGGCACGGGGCCTTGAAGCGCGCTGGGTTTCATGCAGTGTCAGGGATGGGGGGTAGCGGGAAGTTGGCGCCAGGGCTACTTGAACTTGCCGGCAGGCGCGACGGCGGCCTTGGACGCAACTTTGACCGTACTGGCCTCAGCCACCGCGACGGTGGGTGCCGGTGCCGGTGCCGGTGCCGAAGCTGCCGTTGCCGGGCCAGTCAAGCCCGGGAAATCCTTGGCCATGGCGGCGCCGTACAGCGGCTTGTTGACGCCTTGGTGGCAGGTGGCACAGGCCGCCTTGGGCGCATCACCAGTGGGTCCCAGTCGGTTGGCTGGCAAGACCGGGCCCAGCGGCAGCAGGTACTCGGTGTTCAGCTCGCGCACCATGCGGATGCCGTGCCAGGCCACCGTGCGTTGCGGCGTGCTTTCAGCCCAATTGCCGAAGGACCGCGTGTTGTGGCAATAGGTGCAATTCACGCCCAGCGAATTGGACATGTGCACCATCAGCGCGTAAGTGCCTTCAGTTCCCTGGATCGAGTCATGGCGTTGCTGCGTGATGGCCGTCGTGCCAGCTACGCGGATCTTGCTGTCGCTGATCAGGTACATCGACAAGGGATCATTGGGCAAAGCCATCAAGCCGACGCTTTTGGACGGTTCGTTCTGGCCGTTGCGGTTGCCCATGAAGTTGGCCTTCATGTTCTGCGGCACCGGCACCGTCCACGCCTGTGCAGGCACGTTTTGGCCGCGGTGGCACGTGTAGCAGGTGACACCCGTGGCAGCCACGTGCGGCGTCCAGTCGGCATTGATGCGCCGGGTCATTTGCAGCATGCGCCGCGACACCACCTTGGTGTACTTCCCGTCGTCAGCCAAATTCTCGAGGTTGTGGCAATAGCCGCAGCCTTCGGCAGGTGCCACCCAGGCAGTGATGGCCGCCATCTGGGCGGTGAACTGCCCGATGCTCAAGTCGCCCAGCACCTGCACGTTCTTGAAGATGTCCTTGGCCTTGGGGCCGTCGGGCGAGCCGCCGGGCAAAGGCGCAGGCGCCTGGTTCACAGCTGCCAACTGGGTCGCAGTGCGCGGGTTGGTCACCTGCACCATGCCCGTGCCGCGGTAGCCGATTTGTGTGCTGTCTATCGGCGGGCGCTCGCAGCCCGCCAGCTGGACCGCTGCGGCCAGCGCAAAGGCCAGGCCGAGGCTCTTCTTCGTCAGTTGGAAGGCTTTCATGGCTTGACTCCCTGCACCAGCGTTGCCGGATCGATCATCGGGCCGTAGACCTGCGGATAGGGTGGCGCGACACCGTGTTGCACGGCCCACAGGTACCAGTTGTCGACAACGGTGCCGGTCAGGAGGATGCCGATGCCGCCGGTCAGTGGGCACAGCACCGCGAACCACCAGGCCCAGCGGTGGATGGACTCCATCGTGGCGTTGAAACCCATGGTCCAGCGCCAGAACAGGGCGGCGCGTTCAGACGCTGTGCCCCGGTCCACGATCTGTTCCAGTTCACGTTCACCACCGAAGCGGCTGACCGCCAGGATGGTGGCGCCGTGCATCGCAAAGATCAGCGCCGAGCCGTAGAGGAAGGCGATGGAAAGTGCGTGGAAGGGGTTGTAGAACAGGTTGCCGTAGCGGATTGAAAACGCCGCCGTCCAGTCCAGGTGCGAGAAGATGCCGAAGGGCACGGCTTCAGACCAACTGCCCATCAACACCGGACGTATCAGGCCCAGCACCAGGTACAACCAGATGGCCGCTGCGAAGGCCCACGCCACGTGGGTGCCCAGACCCAGCGCGCGAGCCCGGGTGTACATGCGGGTCCACCACAGCAGGATGGACACCGTCAGGAACAGCCCGGCAATATTCCACCAGCCGCCTTCGTTCAGCGGCGCCATGTGCAGGCCGTATTTGGGTGCCGGCGGGTCCAGCGACAACCAGAACAACTGGCGGACGAATTGCACTGGGTCCCAGCCGACCGAAGCCAGCATGTTGAAGCCGATGATCAAGAATGCCATCGCGCCGAAGAACAGTGAGGCGACACCCAAAGAGCCCAGGTAGATGGGCCCGATCTGCGCCATGCCCAATTTGCCCATCAGGCTGAATTGCAGCGGCTGCTTGCTGCCCAGACGGATGTCGTTGCCACGCCCCAGCGGAACGCCAAGATGGGCCGGGCCTGAGGCGCGAACGGTCGTGAAGAGGTTTTGGTATTCGATCATGGTTGGGTCCTCGCGCTCACTTCATGGGCCAGTGCGACCAGATCGGCATGTTCAGCCACCAGCCCCACCACTCGGGCCAGCCGCGCGTCCAGAACGGCCCGCTGATGACGATGCAAACGGCACTGAAGAAGACGGCCGCCAATGCCAGGAAAAGACCCAACCTGTGGATACCCAGCGAACCGACGGAATACCCGATGGCGTCGCGGAAGAAGGTGTCTTCGTGGTCGGTGGTCTTCATCAGCTGACCCTTGGGCGGGTTGCTGGCCGACAGGATCAAACCGCCGTGCATCGAAAGCGCCAACGTGGTTGTGAAGAAAAAGCTGATGGCGATCATGTGCGCCGGGTTGTAATGGAAATGCAGGTACTGGTAGCCGACGTTTGAGACCCAGTCCAGGTGGCTGAAGATGCCGTAGGGGAAGCCGTGACCCCAGGCGCCCAGCAGCACCGGGCGTATCACCACCAGCGTGATGTAGGCGCCGATCGCGAAACCGAACGCAATCGGCACGTGGTACTGCATACCCAGTTTGCGGCAGATTTCCACCTCGCGCAGTGCCCATGACACGAATGCGCCGATGGCGCAGACGGTGATCAATTGCCATAGCCCGCCTTTCATCAAAGGCGCGAACTTCAGGCCGTAAGACAGGTCGGGCGGCGCAATGCTGATTTGCCAGATGTTCCAGGTCGGCCCCATGGCCGCACCCCAGAGAATCATGGCCGTGCCCAGGAAGGAGAAGAAGACAGTCGTGACGCCGAAGAAACCGACGTAGAACGGACCCATCCAGAAATCGAAGAGATCGCCTCCGAGCAGGGTGCCACCGCGTATGCGGTATTTCCTCTCGAAACTGAGCATGGCCATGGTGCTTCCTTCGGCCTGCAGCCGCTGCGCGATGCGCGGCTACAGGCGCTGATTCATGTCTGCAGTCGGGGGGGGCGACCCCCCCCCGCCCCCCCCCGGGGGGGTGGGGGGTGAAGCCGCGCGTGGTAAACTGT